>DJOV01000062.1:0-280 GCA_002437285.1 Prevotella sp. UBA6429
ATCTATTCTATATCAGTGTGCGCGAGCCGTTGCTGTACTATTGCACCATGCATGCGTAAGCGGTTTCATTCGGTTTATGACCAGAGATATGCGGATGTTTGCGGCATGCGCGGCCTAAAGGGCCAAAAGTATTCATAATCAGCAAGATGCGCAACTATACTTTTGCCCCTTCAGGGCGCCGGCTCACGCACGGCATCTAACCCAGGGCGCCGCTTCGCTTGCCCCGGGCTAAGTACTCACTGGGCATTCTTGCTGACGCAAGCGACAAAGTCGAGCGCAG
>DJOV01000062.1:351-14415 GCA_002437285.1 Prevotella sp. UBA6429
GCGACAAAGTCGAGCGCAGCCCATGCTGTTTACTCTCCGTGGACAGGGACCGATGAATGGCGCGTGAGCGGTTTAACTGGGTTTAAAGCCAGCTCTTGAGGGGGGACGGCGACAGCCGTGGGGAGACATGCGAACCTTCGTGTCGTGAGATCGGCTCAAAAGACGCGAAGGCTCGCATGGGGCCTCAGCCTGATAGGGCTTTCCCCCTCAAGGGATGGGGTTTATATGGGCTTACATTCCTGCCATGGGTCTCGTCATGCCCAATTCCGGAAGAGCCTCTTTTTAGACAAGGCAGGCTACGCTCAGTCATCCGGAAAGCAAGCCTTCATTGCGTTCGGCTTGCACCGTCTTTGAGGTCATGGCGCTATGTAGCCCTTGTCGAAAATGTAATATGTATGTGTCATTTATGCGACTGTTTGGTCTCATATTGTAACATTATTATGGTATTTTGCAGAATATTTACATATTTCACGGCTTATTTTGCACCTTTTGACAAAAAAGCATTATCTTTGCGCTTGACATTAGCGTACGCCTTTGTTAGGCGCCAGGTAGAAAGATACATTATTTAATAACAACCAAAATTACAGCACATGAAAAAGCATTACGCTTTGTTGCTTCTTGCAGCTGCGTTCGCAGGCGCCCCAAGCCTGCATGCGCAGACCATCCTCGACGAGGGTTTTGAGACAGGAAGCACGGAGACATTCTCGCAGCCCGTGGCCGACGGTTGGACGACCGTCAACTCTTACACGGGAACGAACAGCAAGTATGTCTGGTCGAATTACTATTACGAGAAGGGCACCATCACCGGCAAGCACGTGGCATGCTGCGACGGCGCCTCCTATGAGGACGATGGCCAAGGCCCGCGTGAGGAGGTGCTCCTCTCGCCGGAGCTCAACCTCGACAACACCTACCAGTTGAGCTTCGACTGGAAGGTGTCGCCCCAGGCCTTCATGGACAAGTATATGTACGACCTGCAGGTGCGTGTGGTCAAGAACGGCGACCTGAAGAACGCCGAGACCATCTTCTCCATCCAGAACGCCGAGGACCTCAAGGAGAGCGGCGTGAGCTATCCCTTTGAGAGCTGGTCGACGCAGACCAGCAAGATTGACCTGAGTGACTGGCAGGGTGAGAAGGTGAAGCTGGCCTTCGTCTACAAGATGAACACGACCTACTCCAATGTCGTTTACCTCGACAATGTGCTCGTGAAGCAGGCCACGCCTGTCACCACCCCCGTCGCCAAGATCGACAAGGAAAGCTACGACTACGGGACGGTCTATCTCGGCGAGAAGTTCTATTCTGAGGTGTTCAAGCTCACCAACACGGGCAAGAGTGGCCTGAAGATCAACAGCGTGGACCTGCCCAAGGGTGTCACGATGACCATCGACCCCACCACCGTCGACCTCGACCGCTTGGCTTCCACCCAGTTTCAGTTTGTCTACACCGCCTCGCTCACCACGCCCGCTGAGGGCAACGCCGTGCTCCACACCAACGGCGGCGACATCACCGTGGCGCTGAAGGCCGACAAGACCGAGGCACCCGGGGGGCTGACGGAGGAGACCTTCGAGGCTTACTTCCCCGCAGCTGGCTGGACCAACGACGGTTGGAGCGATGCCAAGAACGCCCTGGAGGGCGACCACTCGGCATCCGCCAGCACCTCGCTGACCGAGAACTACCTCACCTCGCCCCGCCTCGACCTCACCAAGGGCGGCAAGGTGATGTTCGAATACTACAACGACTTCACGTCTTCCGACGGCGAGACCTACCAGAGCAACGACATCACCCTGGAGCTCTCCACCGATGGCGGCCACACCTGGACCACCAAGTGGACCTTCGACTATGACAACGACGATGTGCAGAACAAGCGCCTCTTCGAGACCATCGACCTCGGCGTGGGCACCGACAGCTCCTACGTGCGCTGGCACAACACCGCCGTCACCTCCGACGACGGCGACGTGCCCGAGACCAGCACCTTCTACCTCGACCGCGTGTTCCTGCCCACCCTCTACGGTGCCGACGGTGTGCCCGTGGGCGTGGCCTACAAGACCCCTGAGGACAGTGCCACCGATATCTACAACAAGAACATCAAGTTTGAGTGGACACCCGCTCAGTTTGCCAAGAGCTACAATATCTACATCGGCAAGGCTTCGGGCCAGTACGATGTGGTCAACGGCAGCAGCGTGGGCAACAGCCTCACCTTCACCCTGCCCCAGGCCGATTATGAGACCACTTATTACTGGAAGGTGGCCGGCGTCAACGCCGCTGGCGAGGAGACCGACTCCAAGGAGTACAGCTTCACCACACAGAAGGACGCCACCAACTCCACCTATCCTTATGCCATGGACTTCACCGGCCTGAAGGGCCTGCCCACCGGCTGGACCTCAGAGACCACCAACAGCATTGCCAACCGCCAGTGGAGCCTGCTCGAGGGCAAGGGTAACCCCGCACCCTGTCTCTACAGCATGTGGCTCAACGCCGGAGAGCTGTCATCGGTCACCACACCTGAGTTTAAGCTCCCCGAGGGCGAGGAGGTGAACATCTCCTTCGACTGGGTGGACAAGCACCCCATCGACGCCATCGCCGATGAGAGCGGACTGGCCAAGCCTGTCAATGTGGACGGCGACAACAACGGCATCACGAAGGTGACCTTCGAAATCAATGTCGACGGACAGTGGAAGGAACTGGCACACCTCTCGCAGGACTATGACAAGGCCGTGCAGAACACATCCGTGGGCGAGCGCTACTACTGGATCAATGAGAACTTCGACCTCAAGCAGTATGCGGGCAAGGTCGTGCAGTTCCGCTGGGTACACTATTCTTACTCAGGCAAGGACAACGGTTGCGGACTTGACAATGTGCTCATCGAGGTGAAGGCCGACAACAAGGCCGTCTTCAACAAGACGGGATGGAACGCAGGCAAGGTCAACTATGGCATGGGCGTGAACTCAGGCGACATCTTCACCCTCATCAACAAGGACGAGCAAGACCTGAAGATCAAGACCGTCACCTTCAAGACCGCACACTTCACCACCTCGCTCAAGGCAGGCGATGTCATCGCCGCCAAGGATGGCAAGCAGTTTGACGTGACGTTCTGCGCCCTGCAGGAAGCCGGCGACGTCAAGGACACGCTGGTCGTCGAGGCTGAGAACGGTTACCAGGTGAGCCTCCCCGTCGAGGGAACAGCCCTCGCACAGGACGTGCTCTACTACTCATTCGAGGACAACGCCTACGAGTATGACTGGACCAAGGACTTCACACTCATCGACGTGGACCGCACCGCCACCGTGCCGTTCAACTGCTATGGCACCGAGTTCCCCTCAAGCGGACAGGTCTATGCCTTCGCCGTGGCCTACGAGACATCCAACCTCCAGAACGTGGCCCCCATCTCAGGACAGGCCTTCCTCATCCCCGGCTCACCCCTCAGCGACGACGTGAAGGGCGACAACTGGATCGTGTCGAAGAAGCTCACTGCCACCGACAACTCCACCTTCGACTTCTATGCCCGCAACTGGGAGAACACAGGTAGCGTGCTGCCCGACGGCAAGCACATGGTGGGTGTCTACGTCAGCGAGACCAGTGCCTCGGACCGCAACACCTTCACAGAGGTGATGAAGCTCCAGGAGATTCCCTATCTCGACGGACACAACTGGAACCACTACACCGTAGACCTCTCGGCCTATGCCGGCAAGGATATCTATGTGGCCGTGCGCGACTACACGGAGGGCTATCGCCTGGCAGCGTTCTACGACGACTTCACCTTCTCTCACTTCGGCTACGTCACCGGCGTCAAGGAAGTGAACGCTGAGGTCGGCAACGATGCCAATGTCTCGGTCTACAACATGGGCGGCATGCTCGTGGCCAAGGGCAAGGGCCTGCAAACCCTCCAGACGCTTGCCAAGGGAGCATACATCGTGAAGGTGCAGACCGCCAACGGCACCAAGACAATGAAGATCGCACGCTAACCCTTACGGTCAATCATATAAGGTAACGGGCACCCCCGGCCGACAAGGCTCGCTACGGGCGTTCCCGTTACCTTTTTTCTTTTAAACCTACAAGCATGTCCAACTGGACAACCAGTCTGAAGAAATTTATTAAACTCATGAGAAAGAACTTATTTGCTTGCGTGCTCACGGTGCTGCTCGTCTTCCTCGCCCTGCCCCTCATGGCGCAGGAGCGCGACAAGACCATCAACATCACCGTCACTTGCAACACGGGCGAGAGCTTGCTCGGACAAGCCGTCTCGGTCAAGCAAACCGAATATGGCCTGAGCTACGCGGGTGTCAAGCTCGACGCCCAGGGCAAGGCCACCGTCAAGGCCTATGCCGGCCCCCACACCGTCACCGTGGAGCGCACGGGCTACAACACTGCCACGACATCGTTCTCCATCGGAGAGGACGAGGCCGTCAAGAACATCACCTTGCAACTGACGGAGAAGACGCGCACGCCGTTTGCCCTCGACGCCCATCTGGCGGTCGACGCATACACGGCCGCCAAGACGCTCACCGTCACCTGGAACACGGAGAAGCCTGCCTTCTACGACGACTTTGAGAGCTATGAGCCCTTCGCCATCAACTTCGGCGACTGGACGGGCATCGACGGCGACCAGCTCAGCGCGGCCGCCCTGCAGGGCGACTATGCCAACAGGGGCGTGCGCCAGTATGCCCAGATCATGAACCCCCTCACCGTGGAACCCATGTGGTACTACGACTATCCGGTGCTCCGCGCCTATGAGGGCAAGCAGTATGTGGGCTTCACCCGCACTGGAAGCGGCGAGGCCAACGACGACTGGCTCATCTCGCCCGAGATTACCGTGGGCACCGACAATGTGCTCTCCTTCATGGCCAAGGCTGCCGACAAGTATCTGGAGAAGTTTGTGGTCTACATCACCACACAGACCGACAATCCTGCCAAGGCCGACTTCAAGCAGCTCACCACGGGCAACTACGAATCGGTGGACTACAAGTGGTGGCATGAGATGCAGTATGACCTCTCCAGCTACGCCGGCAAGAAGGTGAAGATTGCCATCCGCTACATCGGCGACGCCAACCTCGGCGGAGCCTTCATGCTCATGGTCGATGACTTCTATGTGGGACAAATCAACACCACGGAGCAGGCTGCCAAGGCTGCTCAGAAGCTCACGGGCAAGGCACAACGCATGGGCTCCGTGCCCGCCCTCTCACCCGCCAACCCCAATGAGGTGTTCGACGTCTATTTCGACGACCAGCTCGTCGGCACGACGTCGGGCTACACCTACACCCTGGAGAATGTGGCCGATGGTGTACACACCTATGGCGTGCGGGCACGCTACAAGGCCACGACGAGTGAACTGGTGCGCGGCACCATCGACGTGAACAACACCGGCTATGCCCACCTCGTGTTCAACGTGACGGCCGACAGCAAGGCCACCGCCGACGGACAGAAGGTCAACATGCTCTCCGTGGCCACGGGCGACAACTATGCCGTGACCGTCGCCGACGGCAAGGCCGACATCAAGGCGCTACCTGCCGGACAGTATATCATCAACATCCAGAAGGGTGCCTTCAAGGAGTACAGTCTCAAGACGGACATCACGACCGACAGGTCGTTTGACATAGCCCTTGAGGACAACGTGGAGAAGCCTTACAACATCACCGCCGATCTCACCCATGGTGATGACGGCAAGACGAACGCTTCGCTGAAGTGGAACCAGTTGCTGGGCTTCAGTGACAGTTTTGAGAGCTACGATGACTTCGCCTCAGAGTCGTTCGGCGACTGGCTGTCCTATGACGATGATGTCAAGGCTGTCTATCCCATCAGTCTGAACGGCACGGTCATCGACTTCCCAGGTGCCAGCACGCCCTCCGATCCGCAGCCGGTACCGCCCATGGTCTTCAATCCCTGGAAGACCACACCGGCCATGTTGCCTGCCGACCCGGCCATGTATGCCCCCGATGGCGACAAGTATGTCATCTTCTTCTCGCCCCAAGGTGCCAAAGCCGACAAGTGGCTCATCTCACCGCTGATCAACGTCTACGACGGCTTCGAGCTCAAGGCCACGGCCAAGAGCTACTCTGACATGTACCCCGAGACCATCGAGTTTGCCGTCTCGGAGGATGGCTCCGACAATCCCGACGACTTCACCGCCATCAGCACCGCTGCCAACATGCCCAGCGATCGATGGACGGAATACTCCACACCGCTCGATGCCTATGTGGGCCGCCAGGTGCGCGTCGCCATCCACTACGTGTCCTATGACACCTTCTTCGCACAGGTCGACAACGTGAAGGTGGAGCCCAAGGACGGCGGTGGCCTCACGCTCGACTACGGCAACGTGGTGAAATACGTCATCTACCTTGACGGCAAGAAGATAGGGGAGAGCACCACGCCCAGCTACGTGCTCACGGGTCTAACCGAAGGCAACCACACCATTGGCGTGGAGGCTGTCTACAAGAACGCCACCTCCGAGATGGCTACCTACGAGATTGTGGTCAGCGGCATTGGCACCGTCAAGGCTGACGCCATGCCCGTCGACGCGCAGGTGTTCACCCTGTCGGGCCAGAAGGTCAATGGCGATGTCAAGAGCCTGCCCCGTGGCGTGTATGTGGTGAAGAGCGCCAGCGGCGTGATGAAGGTCCGCAAGTGACCTCCTCTTTACAACCAAGAAAACAGCAATGTACGGCAAGGCGATGCGTGTCTTGCGACCCCATCGCCTTGCCGGAATTATAACACGTAAACTTAGCATCCTTTATGAAAAAGATAACTCTATTGATGATGCTCCTGCTGCAGTGTCTCCTGGTGAGCGCGCAGCTGGTGCAGGTGGACCGAAGCCGTGGTGTGGCCTATGTGCCTGCCACGTTGCAGGCGCAGCCGGCGGGCGATGAGCCTACGGCGGCCGCCACGGCCACATCGCATCCCCGTCGAGCCTTGGCCAACACCGAGCGTGGCGTGGGTTATTGCCACGGCGACAGCATCACTTATGGCGATGCCTACTTCGGTCAGGTGGGCTCCTACGACGTGGCGGCCATGATACCTTCGTCGGTCATGGCCAGCTACAAAGGTTGTAAGATTGTGGGCGTACGCTTCGCCCTAAGCGAGACCATCGGCAAGTCGAAGATTTTCATTTACAAGGTTGACAGTGATGGCAACGCCGAGCAGCTGGTCAGCAACACCGTGCGCCGCACGGCCGCCGGCTGGAACGAGGCGCGTCTCAACAGCGCACAGGAAATTGAGATCACGGACAATGACCAGTACATCATGGGCTTCACCTACAACGAGAGTGCGGCCATGGTCAATGCCGGGAAGGGCGCCCTCTGCTTCTATGGAGACCAGGCGTCGAGCTCCTATGCGTCGCTTCTGCTCCAGGATGAAACGTTCTATCAGTTGTCGGGAGTGAGCAACCTCTGCGTGCAGCTCATCATCGATGTGAGCAGCCTGCCACGCAAGGCCATCAGCCTGAACAGTGTGCTCAACGGCACCAGCTACAAGCAGAAGGGCAGCAAGATGGACTTCATGATGTCGTATGCCAACGCAGGACTCGCCCCTGTCAGTTCCTTGCGACTGGGCTTCAAGATTGATGAGGGCACCCCGCAGTACTATGACGTCAACTTCGACGAGCCGTTGGATCCCGGCCAGTCGACCACCTTTGCCAAGGTGCTCGACATGCTCAATGATGTTGACGCAGGCCGCCACAACCTCAACATCTTTGTCGACAAGATTGACGGCAACACACCTGTGGAGACGGAGCGCGGCAAGTTGGCCGACCCCATGGTGGTCTATGGCGAGAGCTTCAAGCGCCAGAAGGAATACGTGGAGCAGTACAACAGCCAGGACAATGTCGTGGCTCCCTATGTGAACGACTACTTTGCGCAGCTGGCAGGCGACTCTGACGTCTTCGCCGCCAACCTCTACCCGGAAGGCCAGCCGCTATCCCTGGCTGCGTCGACCTACCTGGGCAACCTCTACGCTTACACGTATCCCTGCTTCACGGTCAACCGCTTCTACTTCGGCATGGGTGAGCTCCATTATGCGTTTGACATCAACGACTACGCCGTCCAGTTCCCCACGCTGGTCTACGATGGCTTCCGCTCCATCGTCGATGAGGCCAACACGTTCCCCGCCTTTGCCACCGTGCAGCTTAAGACCACGTATGACGAGGCTACACGCCTGGTCGGTGTCGACGTGAGTGGCGACCTGGCGGCCGACGCTCCCGCCATCTTTGGCGACATGGCCCTGACGGTGATGCTCACCGAGGACAACGTGAAGTCGCAACAGAACACCTACAACACCGTCACGCAGAAGACACAGGTCGACAACAACTACATCCATGACGCGGTGCTCCGCGCTTACCTCACCCGTCCGCAGGGCGACAAGCTCCAGGTCAGCGGCAACCACTACACCGCCCACTACACCTACACCTTGCCCGCCGCTTGCGACAGCCGGAACATCACCGTCGGCGCCATCGTCACGAAGGCTTTCGACGAGGTGAACCAAGGCAACATGCAGATGGCCGACATCACGCAGTGTAATAGCGTGAAGCTTGGCTTGGCAACAGGCATCCAGGGCGTCACGGCCGATGCCGCACCCGCCACGAATGCGGCCGACGGCATCTACACGCTCAGTGGCATGCGTGTCGACAGCCAGCGTGCGCAGAAGGGCATATTCATCGTCCGCCAGGGTGGCAAGAGCGTCAAGGTGGTGCGCTGAGCAATCCGCCTGGACAGACCTGTCAGGATGATGTGAGGTGGCGTTGCCCCTGATGCCACCTCCTCTTTACCGAACATACCGCAAACACAATTATCAATAACATCATTCAACACTTGTGCTTATGAAACAGAAACATTACCTTTCCTCCGTTCTGTTGGCCCTGTGCTTGGGGTCCGCTACGGCGCAGGCTGACAATGTCAGTCCGTATGCCGTGGACTTCAACACGGCCGTCAGCACCTCGGCGCACGACTTCAAGGCTGCTCCCGGATGGGGACATGTCGTCGCATCGTACACCGATGATGACTACGAGACCAACTATGTGCAGTACACTTACACCGCCACGGACGGCATCGACGGATCGGGCGCGCTGAAGATTGGCTCGCAGAAGTTGGGCTCCGGCTGGTACCAGGAGTCGGTCAACGACCTGCTCGTCACGCCGCTGGTCACGGGTGCCTCGAGCATCTATGTCAAGCAGACTGCAAGCAAGGGATCCATCAAGTTCTACACCGTCACCAAGGACGGGACCAAGTACACGCGTGGCAGCGAGATCACGCTCGAGACCACACCCACGCTCTCTACCGATGAGTGGGTGAAGGTGGACCTCCCCGAGCAGGTCGAGCCTGCCTACATCGGCATCCGTGGCGAGAATGTCCTCATCGACAACTTCGCCGCCGACAACGCCGACATCCAGTTGCTCAAGGCCATGAAGGTCGACAAGGTGACCAACCTCGGCAAGTCGGAGCCCGACTGCAGCGCCGAGGGCAAGTTCACCGTCTCTTATGCCGTGAAATACTCCAACGTGGGTGACGTGGAACTGACACCCGGCATGGAAAACTACTCGCTGAGCATCGTCAACTACAGCAGGTCGAACGCCGTGGTCTATACCATGCCCGTTGCCAAGACGCTGGCGGTGGGCGAGCAGGCCACCGACACGCTGACCGCTGAGGTCGACTATGCCACCTATCCCTCACGCAACCGTTATGACGTGATGGAAAACCTCACGCTGACCACCAGCTTTGGTTCGTGGATAGAGCCTGTGGCCTATGCGCCGGGCATGCAGGTGCGCAGCAGCGACGGACGCATTGACAGCGAAGACAGCTTCGACTATGGCATGGTCAATGAGCCTGCCAAGAAGGAATTCACCATCCGCAGCACGGGTGCCGCTCCCCTCACCGTGACGGCCATCGACGTGCCGCAGGGCTTCGCCACCGATGTGGAGATGCCGTTCACCCTGCCTGCCCACAAGGACACCACGTTCTGCCTGACCCTCACCACTGACGTGCCGGGCATCTTCGCCGGCAATGTCGTGGTCAAGGCCGATGGCGTAGACGACTTCGCCTTCCCCGTGTCGGGCACCGTGCTCGACCCCGCTAAGTATTTTGAGCCTTTCGCTGACGAGAACGTGCCGACAGGCATGGTGCTCGGCGAAAGCTGGAGCATCGCCCAGCGTGACTACACGGGCAACGACAACCCCTACCTGGCCTCCAACGGCTCGCGTGGCAAGGAAAGTATGCTCGTCACACCGCTGCTCAAGGTGGCAGAGGGCGAGAAGATGACCGTCGATGCGGCGCGCTCCAACTATTACCAGGAGGGCGACGACGTCTACCTCAAGGTCTACTATTCCACTGACCGCCAGCACTGGACGCTTGCCAAGACCATCGCCTCTGAGGACATGAGCTCGGAGCGCGGTGTCAGCAGCACCTATTATTTTGGCAAGCTGAAGACGTTTGTCATCGACAACATCCCGGCAGGCAACTATTACATCGGCTTCGGAGCCGGTTACACCTGTGTGGACAACATCTATGGCTTCGAGCGTGTGGCCGTGGCTCACGACCTCATGACCACCAGCAAGAAGTTGCCCAGCGTGGCTGTGGTCAACAACAAGTATGAGGCCCAGCTCACCGTGAAGAACCTCAACACCGAGGCTGAGGCTGCCGGCTCGTACGCCGTCACCCTCTTTGCCAATGGCGACTCGGTGGCTGCTGCACAGACTGCCGACATCGCTGCCGGCGCCGAGCAGACCTTCGACCTCGCTTACACGCCTCATGCCGCAGGACTTGTCAAGGTCTATGCGCAGCTGAAGAACCTCACCGATGGCTACACCCTCGCCACCGACACCGTCGACGTGACTGTCGCGGAGGAGAAGGCCGTGAGTGAGCTGGTCATCGGCGCTGAGAGCTCAAAGGAAGGCAACGAGGTGTTCTACCTCAACTATGCCGACAATGCCCAGGGCGGTCTCTGCGACTTCATCTACACGCCGGAGATGCTCACCCAGTTTGGCCTGAAGGCTGGCGACAAGATCGCGGGCGTGTCGTTTACCGGCGTGCCCAGCTCCACCAAGACCGTGAAGCAGCTCCACCAGACCTTGGCCTACGGCCTCGTCGATGCGGACAGCTATGTTGCGGGCGAGGGACTGGACGCCCTGACCACCGTCACCCTCATCGATGGTGATGATGTCGACTTTACCGACGGTGGCGAGTTTGTCACCAACGCCACCTTGCCCGAGGCGCTCGTGTGGGACGGCACGTCGGCCATCCGCTTCTACACCTACGTGAAGAGCGATGCCGGCAACTATGTCAACGTGAAGTATCCCGTTGACGCCAACTACTCCACAGCCAACTACAAGAGCGGCACGGGATCGTCTTGGTCGAGCAAGTACACGCCTGTCGTGACCTTCTCCATCCAGAAGGAGCCAACGGCCATCACCGGTGTGGTGACGAGTGGCGACGCTGCCGTGGCTGATGCCACCGTGACGCTCACCAGCGACGACGTGATCTACTCGGGCAAGACCGATGCCGAGGGTGCTTACGACGTGCCGGTCATCCAGACCGACAAGACCTACACGCTCACCGTCAGCGCCGAGGGCTATGAGCCTTACACGGAGGAGGGCGTCAGCCTGGCTGACTCGGTGGTGCGCAACATCACGCTGAAGAAGACCACCGCCACCGTGGCCGGAACGGTCGTCTATCGCGACGCTCCTGTGGCTGGCGCCACCGTGTCGCTCACCAGTGGCGAGCTCAGCTACACCGCCACCACCACCGACGAGGGTGTCTACTCTGTGGCCGACATCAAGGCTGGCGTGGCTTATGAGGTGAAGGTTGAGGCTGATAAGTTCAACACTTATGCCGACTCGGTCTTCGTCGAGACCGACACCACCCTGGCCGCCATCGAGCTCAGCAAGCCCGACGTGAAGGTCTACGGACAGGTGAAGTGGGGCGACACGCCGCTTGAGGGCGTGCTCGTGGAGTACACCACCGTTGACAATGTGAAGGACAGCGTCTTCACCGATGCCGAGGGTCGCTATGCGTTTGCCGACCTCAAGGCCGACAGCACCTATGCCATCTGCGCCGTCGACACCACGGGTGAGTTCTATCTCTCCGACACCGTGTCGGTCAACACCGATGTTGATGCCGGGCACGACTTTGCGCTGGCCATCAAGCCCATCACCGTCACCATCGACAAGACGGGCTATGCCACCTTCAGCTACAAGCGTGCGCTCAACTTCGCCGACGTGCCTGACTTGAAGGCTTACGCTGTGACGGGTGTCACCGAGGGTGTCGCCGACCTGTCACAGGTCGCTGAGGCTCCCGCGGGCACGGGTCTGCTTCTGCAGGCTGCCGAGGGCACCTACACGCTGACGCCTGTCGAGACGGCCGCCGCCGTCGAGGGTAACCTCCTGGTGGCCACCGATGAGGCTGCCTTCACCGTCTCTGCCGACAGCGTGGGCAAGGCTTGGACGCTGACCACGGATGAGTATAACACCTACTTCACCTCTGTCGAGGGCGCTGTGGTGCCCCAGGGTGCCGCTTACCTGCAGTACGAGTCAGCGGAACCTGCCATCTTCCTCAGCGGAGAGGCCGCCGGCATCCAGGGCGTCAGCACCGCCGCCAAGGGCGCGGTCGACTACACCAAGCCCGTCTACAACCTCGCTGGCCAGCAGGTGGGCAAGAGCTACAAGGGTGTGGTCATCCAGAACGGCAAGAAGGTCATCGTGAAGTAACTCTCTGATGGCGCTTGCATAGCGCGATTTCCAGTAGGTGGATCCTGTCAATCTCCACCTCGAAAATGATCATGATAAAGGCAGGTGTCGACAGTCTTTCCCGGGCTGCGGCACCTGCCTTTTTCCTTTTGGGTCTTCCGTGGGGCGAAGAGACCGTCAGGGGGCCTTCCCGATGCCGGGAGTGACCAGCGGTCTCCATGGGATCGCACCTCGCGTGTCGGCCGTTTTTTTATGGCCATGGAGTCTGCTTTCTCGCAAATAATCCGTATCTTTGCCGATATGAAACACATGATATTATCGCTTCTCGCCTGGCTGGGGCTGTGCCCATGTGCCGCGCAAGACACGGTGAGGGTGCTTGCGCCGAAGGATTTCCGCGCGGCGATGCAAGCCGACACCACCGCCCTGCTCCTCGACGTGCGCACCCCGTCGGAGTTTGCCGAAGGGCACTTGGCCGGTGCCGTCAACCTCGACTGGCTCAACCAGACGGCCTTTGCCCAGGGGGCGAACGACCTCGACACCCTTCACACCTATTATATCTATTGTCGTAGCGGACGCCGCAGCCATGCCGCCGCCCTGCGCTTGCAGCATGACGGCTTGCGTGTGGTCGACATGAAAGGCGGCATCTTGCTGTGGAAAGAGCAGCAACTGCCCGTCGTGGTGGATGCTGTAGCACCCGGCGCCGCATCGCCCATACTGTCGGCCGGCCGGAAGGACGATTGAGCGTGGCAACGCTTAGATGCGGCCCATTCTATACAAACAAGGGTAGGATATGGGAAAGGTAATACGTTTTTTCAACTATGAGGCCGCCTTGGACCATTATGAGCAGGTGATGGAGCGCATGAGGCAATGCAGCACACGCGGACATGACGGCGTGCGCATCATCGCCAAGCCCATCTTGATCCTGTCGGTCATCAAGGGGATGCGCGACGGTGTTTTCACCTCCAACCGGTTTGACTTTGACCAGTTGAATGAGATTTATGAGGATTTGTTCAGACACTATTTCGTCCAGGGCCGGCAGACACACCTCACGCCCTTGCAGTATCCTTTCTATTACTTGCAGACCGATGGGTTTTGGCACTTGTCGTGGAAAGGGCATGGCAGCCTGACGACCGCTTCACCCACACGTCTGTGGATGGAGCGCAACGTGGACTATGCCTACCTGGATGAGGAACTGTGGATCTTGCTCTCCAACGATGCTTTTGCCTCGAGGCTGAGCCGTTATGTCGTCGAGAACAAGATCAAGCAGCAGTTGGACGACGCGGGACTTGCTGCCGAACCGTCATGGCGTGAGCAATTCAAGACCATTGTAGCGGCATTGCTCATGGCCATCTGACCTTGTCTTTTTTTATTTCTTGCACACGGGCTTAGTGACGATGAAAAAATAA
>DJOV01000043.1 GCA_002437285.1 Prevotella sp. UBA6429
CTAAAGGTGGTAATTTATAGAATCCACCTTAATGCTCTACAACACTTAAGCAGATTAATGGGCTGCTACAGTTTTCATGTTGCCTGCACGGCTTACGCCTGTTCCAGTACACCAGCGCGACCCACGTCTATTCCGTGCCGTGTGCGTCGGCTACATCCATTCCATGCCGTCTGCGTTGCCTACATCCATTCCATGCCGTCTGCATCGGCCTGAAAGGCCAAAAGTACCTAGCCTAGGGCAAGCGAAGCGGCGCCCTGGGTAATCGGCATACTGATGTAGACACGCCCTGAAGGGGCAAAAGTGTTAATTACCGGCAAGTTATGCTACTATACTTTTGCCCCTACAGGGCGCATGCTCACGCACACTTTCTAACCCAGGGTGTCGCTTCGCTTGCCCTAGGCTAGGTACTTTTGGCCTTTCAGGCCGTGCAACAGGCGGCAAAGTCGTGCGGAGACTATCGTAAGCGGCAATATCAAGAGAAGGCCGTGCAACAGATGGCAAAGTCGTGCGAAGACTATCGTAAGCGGCAATATCAAGAGAAGGCCGCGCAACAGGCAAAATTATGGCTCTTCCGGAATTTGGCGTGACAAGACCAATGGTTGGAATGTAAACCCATATAAACCCAGTTAAACCGCTCACGCCATTCATCCATCCCTGTCCACGGAGTGTGAACAGCGCACCCTGCGAGACATGCGTGAGCGGTTTAACTCGGTTTACAGCCACACCTTGAGGGGAAGGAGGCGAAAGCCGCCGGGAAGCCAAAACGAGCCTTCGGGGCGTGAGCTTGCTCACAAGACCCGAAGGCTCGTTTGGGTTTCCCCGCCCGGCAGGGCTTCCCCACAAGGGGTGGGGTTTATCTCGGTTTACATTCAAACCCATGCAAGGATCTGAAACGCCATAAACAGCGCGGCCCTCTGTTATTCAAAGGGGTTCTCCGTGGCATAGGGCAGGCTCTTCGGATGGTTGTAGGCGATGTCCTGGATGCCGAGATAGCGGAAGGCGTCAAAGAGCACGCGGCCCACATGGGCGAAGGCCACGGCACCATGGTGAGGATAGTGCTTCTCGACGAGCACGTGGCGATAGAAACGTCCCATCTCCGGGATGGCGAAGATGCCGATGCCGCCAAACGAACGTGTGGGAACATCGAGCACCTCGCCCTGTGCGATGTAGCTGCGGAGCTGGCCCTCGCTGTCACACTGCAGGCGGAAGAAGGTGATGGGCGATGCCGCGATGTCGCCCTCGAGCGTGCCGCGGGTGAAGTCGGGCGTGCCGCCGTTCTCCAACAGGCGGTTCTGGATGAGCTGGAACTTGATGGCTCGGTTGGCGCACATCTTGCAGGAAGGCGTGTTGCCACAGTGGAAGCCCATGAAGGTGTCGGTGAGCGTGTATTGCTGGCCGTACTTGGGGACGATGTCCTCATCGTAGATGTACTTCGGTGTGGAGTTGTTGATGTCGAGCAAGGTCACGGTGTCGCCGCTGGCGCACATGCCCACATACTCCGACAGGGCACCATAGATGTCGACCTCGCACGCCACGGGGATGCCGCGGCTGGCCAGACGACTGTTGACATAGCATGGCTCGAAGCCAAACTCCTTCGGGAAGGCGGGCCAGCACTTGTCGGCAAAGGCCACATACTGGCGTGAGCCCTTGTGGGCCTCGGCCCAGTCGAGCAGGGTCAACTCAAACTGTGCCATGCGGGGCAGCAGCTGCTCATAGTAACGGCCCTCGCCCATCTCCTTGCGCATATCCTCGCAGACCTCAGCGATGCGGGCGTCGCCCTCGTGGGCGCGATAGCTCACCAGCAAGTCGAGCTCCGAGTTCTCCTCGATCTCCACACCCAGCTCATAGAGGCCCTTGATGGGGGCGTTGCAGGCGAAGAAGTCTTGCGGGCGCGGTCCGAAAGTGATGATCTTCAGACCCTTCAGGCCCAGCACCACACGGGCCACCGGCACGAAGTCGGCCATCATCTTGGCGATGTCGTCGGCGGTGCCCACGGGATAAGAGGGGATGTAACCCTTCAGGTGGCGCATGCCGAGGTTGTAGGAGCAGTTGAGCATGCCGCAATAGGCATCGCCACGGCCGTTGATCATGTCGCCATCGCCCTCGGCGGCTGCCACAAACATGCAGGGGCCGTCAAACTTCTCGGCGATCAGCGTCTCGGGAGTCTCGGGACCGAAGTTGCCGAGAAACACCACCAGCGCGTTGCAACCGGCGGTCTTCACCTCTTCAATGGCTTTCTCCATGTCGTGGTCGTTCTCCACGGTGGTCTTGCAGTCGTAGAGGTCGCCCTGATAACTCTTCACAATGTTCTCACGGCGCTGGGTAGACAGTGCGATGGGGAAACAGTCACGGCTCACGGCAATGATGCCGAGCTTCACTTCAGGAATGTTCTTGCTTGTCATAGTTAATATGTTTTTGTATGTTTAGATTGATTGCTCAGATGGGTTGGTCAGCTCTCTCGAGTCATGTTTTTCCGATAGCAAAGATAGGGAAATAGTCGTGAACAAACCAACAAAACGGAAGGTTTTTAACGCACTTTATACAACTTTTCGCGCCTCTTGCATGGAATGAGACCAAGACAAAACAGAATGAGACGACAGGCCACACTCATGGGAGCAACGGCATCGTGCAGCAGGAGCGGCTGCGGCTCTTGCGTGCCTTGTCCCGATGGGTGCCACCCAAACCACAAAAGCCCTCCAATGAGTCGAGACTGCCCGACCATTGGAGGGACGACATGGCTTATTGGGCTTACCGGCTGACGCGAGCGGCCACCTTGGCGGCGTCATCGCCCTCCAGCAGACACAACGGTGACACGGGCTGGAAGCGCAACTGCTGGTACTGGTAGAGGCGCAGCGCCACAAAACGGCCGTCGGTCGAGCAGACGGCTTCGAGCCGATAGTTGCCCATCGACACGTGGTCCACCTGCAGACGCGACAGGAGGTCGGCACGCTTGTCGGCCGAAGCGTTCATCGCGTTCTCAACGGCCTTGCCGCCCTCAGGACTATACTCATACCTGAACGGCTTGAGCTTGCTGCCCGTTGGGGCATAGGTCCACGTGGTAGAGAGACCGAAAAACGTCTTTTGCTTGTTCACACGACTATCCTTGGCAAGGTCAGCAGACATTGCCATACTATTGATATTTGCCATAAAAAATGATTTCTTGTTGTTGCTTTGTTATAAATATGTGGATAATGTGGCGATGGAAAAGCAAGAGGCCGCTCTCCCATCGTCACCGAAAAGGAATGTATGGGGATAGGAACGACGGTTCGTTCTCTCCTGCTCCATATCCTTGTCAACAGAGCAAATGCCGCAGGCGATAGACATAATAATCGCACTGTGGCATGTCCACCAACGGGCACGACAACCTCAAGGAGGTGCCGCGATAGTGGCAGAAACGTATTTTTTGATGGTTGAAAAAATGTTGGGGCCTTGACACACCATGGTGCACGGACACATAGGCAGGTGAAGTGACCAGGCGCTCGGGTCGCTGGCTGCAGAGGCGCAACAGTTCGTTGGCATTGGAGAGCATGGCTTGACCGCGCTCCTTGCTGACCGTCCAAGCGCCCTGTTGACGGTCACCACGATCTCCCAGGCCTTCGGAACGGGTCCGGCTGCCTGCCTGCACCTGCGTCTGGGCGGTAATCATCACACCCAGCACAAGCAATAAGATCTTAAGCCATCGCTTCATCTGTCGTCTGATACGTTATGTCGTCAGGTGCGGTTGCATTGTCTCTGGCCAAGCACCCTACTTGGCCTATGCGCAGCGCCAAGCATAGGGACATGACCTGCACGGATTACGTGCGCCTTCACCCCACGTTGCAAATATACGAAGAATCAGGGAAACATCTGTCTTCCTTTCCCAATTATTTTTGGTTCTTTCTTAAGGTGGGTTCTATAAATTAGCTTTGTAAAAGGTGGTAATTTATAGAACTCGCCTTAAATGTAACCCCATATAAACCCAGTTAAACCGCTCACGCCATTCATCGGTCCCTGTCCACGGAGAGTAAGCAGCACATCGTGGGAGACATGCGTGAGCGGTTTCATCAGTTTACAGTTCTACTGCGTGAGCGGTTTAATCCGGTTTATGGCCAGGGGTGCGGGAAGGCGGCGAGAGCCGCCATGCTGCTGCTTGCGGCATGGGCCGTGAGCCCCACTCACAAGGCCAAGGACGCAAACAGCAGCATGAGCCCGTCAGGGCTTCCCGCTCCCCTGGGGTTTATATCGGTTTACATTCAAGCCCAAAGCAACGTTCCCGTCACTCCAAATTCCGGAAGAGTCA
>DJOV01000045.1:0-420 GCA_002437285.1 Prevotella sp. UBA6429
GACTTTGTCGCTTGACGGGCTGAAAGCCCAGTGAGTACATAGCCCGGGGCAAGCGAAGCGACACCCTGGGTTAGAGGACGTGCGTGAGCGTGCGCCCTGACGGGGCAAAAGTATAGTCACGCAACATGCTGCAAATGTATACTTTTGCCCTTTCAGGGCGTGGTTACATCTGCTTGTTGTTTACCCAGGGTGTCGCTTCGCTTGCCCCGGGCTATGTACTCACTGGGCTTTCAGCCCGTCGAGCGAAAAAGTTGAATGTAGCCCGTCAAGCGAGAGTGTCGAGCGCGGGACGGGCAGGAGAGAGCCGAGCGCAGGCCGTGTGTGCGGCGTAAGAATCACAGGCTTAGTAGGTGGCATAAGAATCACAGGCCTCGTAGGTGGCGTAAGAATCACTGGCCTCGTAGGTGGCGTAAGAATCAC
>DJOV01000045.1:513-6374 GCA_002437285.1 Prevotella sp. UBA6429
TCGTAGGTGGCGTAAGAATCACTGGCCGGGCTGGCGGCATAGGAACAATGATGGTTTTTCGGAAATGGGAATGATCAGACGATGGTGACGGTTGGAAGGTTGTCTTGGCGTGCTCGATGGCGACACCTTATCCTACTTCGACAACTTTCTTCAGTTCAAAGCGTGCTTCGACGACATCTTGAATGATTGTTATGAATACAGTGTGCCCTGTTATGAGCTCCGTCCAGGAACTTTTGCGCTATGTATAAAAATGTTAAATTCTGAAATTCGTCGGGCAATTATGCGTGATTGTCAACAAAAGAAGCTACCTTTGCACTCGCTTTCCGCAACAAGCGAAAAGTGATCATGGAAAGGGTGGTTACCAGAGTGGCCAAATGGGGCAGACTGTAAATCTGCTGGCTCTGCCTTCGGTGGTTCGAATCCATCACCACCCACCTAATATTACCATTAATGCATGTGTCCCTGTGAGGAGCCGATGAGGCCAGCTCGCAGGGATTTTGTTTTTTTGTGTGGGCGGCATCAGTGCCCATGTATGGCGATGATAGGTTCCGTCATATTCTCCGCGGAGATGGGCTTGAAGGTCTCAGTCCTTGCCGGCAACTGCGTGTCGTGCTCTGTGAACAATTCCTCTTTTTGCGATGTGTTTTGAGAGAATAATTCCTGTTTTTGCGGTATGTTTCTTCGGAATAATTCCTCTTTTTAGCACGCAAATAACAAGAATAATTCCTGAAAAGTTGTGTAATACATTGAAATTCAGTATTTTATACGTATATAATATTTGATAACAACGTGGCGGAGAATGAGAAGGAATGTGTGATACCTCAAATAGATATGCCCGAGATGTGATGGACTCCTGGACCATCGGAAGCCATACCGTTAAAATGTGCCTTTTCGTTAAGCCAGATGAGCAGAGCGAAGTTTGCTTCAGTCTGCCATGGCGAGAAAAGGTGCATGGTAATGACCTTTTTTATGCCCAACCCGATGAAAACAGGGCGCGTTTCTTGTTTGTTTCCTGTCTTTTGCTTATCTTTGCATCGTGGGCTCTTTGACGGGTCCATCATTCAAGTGTGGCCCCACGGCCGATAGTCTGCAAGGAGTTGCGGGCGCCAATCGGCAGGGACCATCGATCTTATGGAAATGACGTTTGCTAACGTTTGCTTCTGACACATTGAAAATTCGGAACTTTCAAAAGACAATCAGATGCAGATGGCGGTGGACGTCTACTATAACGTGTATATATACGCGGACACGTATGCGCCCTCTTCCTGCTGTCAGGAGGAGGGGCTGTGTGTCGCTATACATATATGCTGCGTTGGCGTAGGCGTGTCCTCTTGCTTCTGTCCCTGTTGTCAAGGTTTTCCGAATTGCCTAATGTGCAGGGACATCAAAGGAGCAATGACCCCTACGCCAATTTCTTTATCCTAAACAAAACATGGAAACGAACTTATCAGCCCGAGGGGTCGGCCTAACTGCAAGGATGTTTGTCGCGACGACATGCGTTCCGCTGAAGACGACCGCTTATGAACAAACATGAACTCGCGAAGAAGATAGCCACCCTTGAGGGTCTGACCAACGAGGAGAAGTCGGAGCTTATCAAGCTGCTCCGCACGCAGAAGAAGTATGGACTGGTGTGGGAGGATAAGCCCGAGGAGACGGAGCTGCGCCTGCAGGAAGAGCTGCCCGTGCTCGAGGAAGTCCCCAGCCGCGCCCTCATCAGCGACGACCCTGCTGCACCCAACCACATCCTCATTGAGGGCGACAACCTTGAAGCGCTCACCGCACTCACCTATACCCACAGTGGGAAGATAGATGTCATCTACATTGATCCGCCGTACAATACGGGCAACAAGGATTTTGTCTACAACGATTCGTTTGTTGATCGTGAGGATGGCTACCGTCACTCCAAATGGCTGTCGTTTATGAACAAGCGATTGAAGATTGCCAAGGGGTTGCTGTCTGAAAAAGGTGTTATCTTCATCTCTATTGATGATAATGAGCAGGCACAGCTGAAGTTGCTATGCGACGAGATATTTGGAGAGGATAATTATATAGGTTCGTTACCGAGAATTACGAAAAAGTCAGGAAAGTCTACTGATAAGATAGCCAGTAATCATGATTATCTTTTAATCTTTACCAAGAGTATAAAGGAGGTGGAAATTCAAGGATTACCTCATAATGACAAAGGCTTCAAGCATGAAGACGAGTTTAAAGATAAGCGCGGAGCTTATAAATTGAATCAAACATTGGACTATGACAGTTTGCAATATAGCTCATCCTTGGATTATCCAATTGAAATAGAGGGCTATACGATGTATCCTGGTGGTTCTTATCAGCAATACATCGAAAGAAAAAAAGGAAATCACAAAAGTGCTGATTGGGCTTGGAGATGGTCAAAAGAATTGTATCAATTTGGGCTTTCTAATCATTATGTTGTTTTAAAGAAAAGTAGAAATGGCTTAAGAATTTACACAAAGACGTATCAGTTTGCCAAGATAGTAAAAGACGAGGACACAGGCCAATACAAAATAGAATATTCGGATAGAGTTAAGGCTATTGACTCCTTAGCTTTGACTGACTCCATCTATTCCAATGACAATGCAAAAAAAGAGTTAAAACGTATTTTTGCTAATCTTCCGTTTGAACATCCTAAACCGACCAGTCTGCTTCAAATATTTTTGCGAGCAATACAGGCTAATATCATTCTCGACTTCTTTGCAGGTTCTGGCACAACCCTTCATGCTGCTATGCAACTCAATGCTGAAGACGGCGGACATCTCCAGTGCATCTTAGTACAAGGTATAGAGAAGGACGCAAAGGGCAACGATAAGAAGATTTGCGAAAAGGTGACCTACGAGCGCAACAAGCGCGTGATTGAGGGCTACACTACCCCCAATGGCGTTCAAGTGGCAGGCCTCACCCACAACACCCTGCGTTACTACAAGACCCGGCTCTTGCCGCGTGAGCAGACGATGAAGAACATGCGGGCGCTTATGGATGCGTCGACCGAATTGCTCTGCATCAAGCACGATGTCTATCAAGAGCAGACGCTCTTTGCCGGGCGGAAGCTGAAGCCGTCGTGTGCGCGCTATTTTGACAATGGCAAGACGAAGATGCTGGTCATCTACAACGAGTTGACGGTGGACGCCCTTGCCCGCGCGCTCTCCGGCTGGGACGTGGAAGGCAAGGTGCTCGTCTATGTGTTCTCTGCCACCCGATATGCTTATGACGACAACTTTGCCGACGTGCTCGACAAGGTGGAGCTGTGCGCTCTGCCTGCCGCCATCTACGACGCTTACAAGAATGTGTTGCCTGCCCAGGCCATGGACTACGAGCAGCCCTTGGCGGAAGCTGGAGGCGACGAGACTGACGAGCTACCGGCAGGCGAGCAGGAAGTGCAGGCCGGAGGGGCACGACAGCTCGCCTTCAACTTTGACAACGAAGAGAAAGGAGGCCAACAATGATGCAAGAGAAGAGATATCAGACGGAGGCTGTGGAGGCCTTGGTCGAGAAGACGCTCAAGATGCTTGACGCACCGGGCGACCGCAAAAAGTTGGTGTTCAAGGCCCCCACGGGCTCGGGCAAGACGGTCATGTCGAGCAAGATGCTCGATGAGCTGACCACGCGCCTGGCAGAGGAGGGGAGAGAGGTGGCCGTCATCTGGATAGCGCCCAACAAACTGCACGAGCAGAGCTATCTGAGCATGAAAAACTATTTCTCGGAGACCCATGTGCTCACCCCTGTGGTCTACGACGAGCTGGACCACTCTGCCGACGGCTACATCCGGCCGGGCGTGGTGTTCTTTGTCAACTGGGAGAGCATCAACAAGGACAAGAACGTGATGGTGCGCGACACGGAAAACTCCTCTTCGCTCTACGACATCGTGGAGCGAACCAAGGACGACCATCACCTGCCCCTCATCGTCATCATCGACGAGGAGCACCGCTTCACGGGCCAGAACGCCAAGCAGTCGGAAAAGGCGCTGGAGCGGCTCAATGCCAAGGTGGAGCTGCGCATCTCGGCCACGCCGAAGCCCGCCTCGATGAGTGGAGCTGACGACGTTGTCATCATACCGCGTGAGGAGGTCATCAAGGAGGAGATGATCAAGGACGGCATCACCATCAACGCCGATGTGCGTGAGGACAATGGCATGGTGGGCGAGAACGCCTACCTCCTCGACCTCGCCCTCGCCAAGCGCCAGGAGATCAAGGAGGCCTACGGGCGTGAGGGCGTCGGCATCAATCCGCTGCTGCTCATCCAACTGCCCAATGACGGCAGCGAGACCCTCAACGAGGGCGAACGGGCCATCGTGGAACAGGTGAAGGCGAGGCTGGAAGCCGAGTATGACATTACCACCGACAATGGCAAGCTGGCCATCTGGCTCTCCACCGACAAGCAAAACCTGGACGGCCTGGAGCGCAACGACAACCTCACGGAGGCCTTGCTCTTCAAGCAGGCTATTGCCATGGGCTGGGACTGTCCGCGTGCCGCCGTGCTCCTCATCTTCCGCGACATCAAGAGTGCCGAGTTTGGCACGCAGACCGTGGGGCGCATCATGCGCATGCCCGAGCAACACTACTACACCGACGGCATACTCAACCACGGATGGGTATACACCAACCTCAGCCGCGAGTATATCACCATCGCGCCCGAAGAGCAAACCTACATCACCCATGCCCTGCTTTCGTATCGCCGCAAGAACCTGCACAATGTGGCGCTCGTCTCCACCTACAGCCAGTATTTCAGCGCCGACCGCAACCGCCTGGGCCCCGACTTCTATCCGTTGCTGGTCGAGGCGTTCAACAAGGCATGGTTTAAGCAACCCCGGCAGATGCGCCTCTTTGACGACGATCCCTTTGACGACGACGAGTCACATGGCGGTGACCCCATGATAGACATTGACCAGAACAGAAAGCATGCCGAGGACATCGACCACGTCTGTTTTGACCGCCACACCATCAAGGTGAGCATCCTGCGCGACGTGGAGATAACCGGCGAGGTGGGCACCACCCGGGTGGACGACAACAATCGCATCTCGTTCACACGCAACATGAGTGAGCTAAAGGTGGCGCTTGACAAGTTCTACAAGGACTTGCTGACGGGCTACGAGAAAGGTGCGGTGGCCACGCTCCGTGGCTGTATGAACGAGCTGATGGGCGACTACCTGGGCCTGTTTGAGACCGATGTGCCCGGTGTCATCCTCTACAACCGCAACAAGGGAAAGTTTGCGGCCATCATCGGCAACGCCATCGCCGAGTACACCAAGATGATCATCAAGCGCAAGCGCACCCGTAAGGACCGCTCCTTCAAGCAGTACACCTGGAACGTGCCCGAGATACGCGAATACAATGAGACCACCTACGCGGAGAACGACGACGTGCACAACCATGCCCTGCTGCCCTACATGCAGATGAGAGAGGCCAAGTCGTTTCAGGAACGCGACTTCGAGGCGTTCCTGGAGGAATATGCCGACTGCATCGACTGGTGGTACAAGAACGGTGACGACGGCCGGCAACACTATGCGGTGCCCTATACGAAGACGATGGGCGAGAAGTCGCTCTTCTATGTGGACTATGTGATCCGCATGAAGGGTGGCCAGGTGTTCCTCTTCGACACCAAGAGCGCGGGCAGCGACGCTGATGCCGTGGAGAAGCACAACGCCCTGCTGCGATACATGGCCAGCGAGGAGAACCGGGACAAGCACCTCAAGGGCGGTGTCATCATCCGAAAGACGGCCGACAACAACTGGTACTACTCATCGCTGCCCATCGAAAACACCACCGACCTGACGGGATGGGACCCCTTCTTCCCCGACCGATACCAGTGACGGCACGCGCACGGAACACGCAACAAGCAGTGCGGAA
>DJOV01000044.1 GCA_002437285.1 Prevotella sp. UBA6429
AACCTTTTCGTTAAGCCAAATGAGCAGAGTGAAGCTTGCTTCGGCTCTGCCATGGCGAGAAAAGGTGCATGAAATGAACCTTTTTGTTGTGCCCTCGGCACAATGACGGGTGCGAGGACGTGTGCGTGATTGTCATGTGCATCCGTGTGTAAATCCGTGACATCCGTGGGAGAACAATATCATCTGTGGGAGCGACCTGGGCGGATGCGAGGCGGTTGCGCTCGATTTTGTCGCTTGACGGGTTGCGCTCGACTTTGTCGCTTGACGGGTAGCGCTCGACTTTGCCGCTTGACGGGCTGAAAGCCCAGTGAGTACATAGCCCCAGGGCAAGCGAAGCGGCACCCTGGGTAAGAAGGTGAGCGTGAGCCAACGCCCTATAGGGGCAAAAGTATAACTGCGCATCTTGCTGATTATGAATACTTTTGCCCTTGCAGGGCGTAGTTACGTCGGACATACCAACCCAGGGCGCCGCTTCGCTTGCCCTGTGCTATGTACTTTTGGCCTTACAGGCCGAGCATGTCGCAAACAGTAGCATGGCGGTTGTTGTCGCCTTCCCACACCCCTGGCCCTAAACCGGATGAAACCGCTCACGCTGCAGGACTGCAAACCGAATGAAACCGCTCACGCATGTCTCGCAAGCCATGCTGTTTACACTCCGAGGATAAGATTGGATGAATGGCGTGAGCGGTTTATCTGGGTTTATATGGGTTTACATTCAAGCCATGGGTCTTGTCACGCCAAATTTCGGAAGAGCCTTTAATGTTCGCAGAAGTTCGCTGAAAATAACCCTTGGAAAAACTTGTAACTTTTTTCTGTATATTGTATTTTTGCACTTGATAAGTAAGGAATAGTGTCAAGTTTGGCACAAATTGCAAGTTGCATGCCTTGGCCTTCAGAAGGAAAGGCTGAAAAAGAGTTTAATGCGCCCATGCCCCCCATGAAAACTTGTCCCATCCGCCTGCCGCATCTTGGCTGTCGCCGTGCGGTGCTCCTCGTGCTCCTGGCCCTGGTCATCATGTTCCAGGCGGTGCCCGCGCTGGGCATCGTCTACACGTGTCATGTCTATCCTGTCGTGGCACGCGTCCTCTCGTCTCTCTCCAGCCTCGTCCCCTTCGCCATGGGCGACGTGTTCATCGCCTTGAGTGTCGCCTGGGTGGTGTGCTATCCGCTCGTGGCCGTCATCGCCAGAAGGCGGAAGGCAGGGCCCACGCTGCTCCGCGTGGGCGAGTACCTGCTGTGGGTCTACGTGTGGTTTTACGCCGCGTGGGGGCTCAACTACAGTCAGCCCGGCATCTTCAGCCGTCTCCACATGCGCCCCGCGGAGGCCGACACGGTGGCCTTCCGCGCCTTTGCCGAGCGTTATGCCGACAGTCTCAACGCCACTTATACGCCCGTACGTGGCGGCGCCGTCCGCGATGTGGCCCGCCGTGAGATCCACGAGGGCTACCGTCGCCTTGACCACATGGGCGTCAACCGTCCCTTCGGACCGCGCGTCTGCGACAAGACGATGGTCTTCTCGCGTCTCAGCAGCATGGCCGGTGTCACGGGCAGCATGGGGCCCTTCTTCTGCGAGATGACCATCAACGCCGACGTGCCGCTCCACGCCTATCCCGCCACCTGCGCCCATGAGTATGCCCATCAGCTTGGCGTGGCCAACGAGGGAGAGGCCAACTTCTACAGCTACCTTGTCTGCGCACGGGCGACGGACAGGGCCGTGCGTTTCAGTGGTTACTACCTGATCCTCTTCCACGTGCTCCACAACGTGCGCGCCCTCCTGGGCGAAGCCGCCTGCCAGGACTATCTGCGGCGCCTGCGCCCGGAGGTGGTCAGCCTCGCGAGAGCCGACCAGCGCTACTGGCAGGCGTGTCGCTGCCCTCTCATCGACGACGTGCAGACCTTCCTCTTCGACCTCTACCTCCGTGGCAACCGCGTGCAGGGAGGCACGCGCAGCTATTCGGGCGTCGTCGCCATCCTCATGGCCTGGGAGAGTAAGGATAAGTTAAAGAAAACTAATTCAGGCAGATAACCATTGCACACTGCGGGCCAATTCGTGCAATTTTAGTAACTTTGCAAGCCGATGAAAACAGAGTAGGCCCGCACTGCGGGGCCTGCGAACAAGAAAAGAAACAACTTATGGACAAACTGATTATCAACTCCTATGAGGAGTTTGCCTCACACCTGGGCCAGCAGCTCGGCACATCCGAGTGGCTTGAGGTGGACCAAGACCGCATCAACCGCTTCGCCGACGCCACGCTCGACCACCAGTGGATCCACGTGGATGTGGAGCGCGCCAAGAAAGAGAGCCCCTACCACAGCACCATCGCGCATGGTTACCTCACGCTCTCGCTGCTGCCTTACATGTGGAACCAGATCATCGAGGTGAACAACCTGAAGATGATGGTCAACTATGGCATGGACAACATGAAGTTTGGCGTGCCCGTCATCACCGGAAGCCGTGTGCGCCTGGTGACCACGCTGGCCAGCATCGAGAACCTGCGTGGCATCTGCAAGACCACCATCAAGTTCAGCATCGAGGTGGAAGGCCAGCGCAAGCCTGCCCTGACCGGCAACGCCATGTTCCTCTATTATTTCGAATAAGAAATGGCTCTTCCCGACTTAGGAGTGACGGGTCCCTTACGGTTGGGCTTGAATGTAAACCAATAAAACCCCTGGCCATAAACCGAATTTAACCGCTCTCGCAGTAGAACTGTAAACTGATGAAACCCCTTGCCGCACATCCGTGGCAAGGGGTTTCAGTTTTCAAGAACTTACAGGCGGCATATCGCCCGATAGAGCGTCCGGTCTCTCCGCCATCATAGGCTCATTTCAAGATAACAGACTGGATGACCTTCTCGAAGTCGGCCTTCTGCATCGCACCCATCTGCAGGGTAGGCGTGCCTTTGGCGGGTATGAAGAGGAAGGTGGGTATGCTCTGTATGCCAAACGCGGCGGCAAGTTCCTGTTCCTGGTCTATGTCCACCTTGTAGAAGTCGATCGTGCCCCGATAGTCGTTGGCAAGCTCCTCCACCACGGGTGCCGTCATCTTGCAAGGACGGCACCACGTGGCGTAGAAATCGATGATGACCGGACGGTCTCCCTCAAACACCCACTCATCCGGATGCTTCTCGTAGTCCATGATCTTCTTTTTGAAGTCGGCTGTAGTGAGCTCGTTCACCTTGCCGTCGCCAGGCTTCGCCGCTCGGCTCTGGCCCTCCATGGCTTGGCCCTTGCCGCCCTTGGCGTGCTGAGCCGAAGGGCCATCGGCCTTACGGCCCTGTTTGTTTTGTGAACAGTCGGTCATGGTCCAGGCGACCATGGCAACCATCAGCAGTGCCAATGCTTTCTTCATCTTCAGTGTCTTTTCATGTTCTGTTATCGTCAGTCTCGCTTGTCTCCGTAGGGTTGCGGCGGCTCACTTCTTCATCATCTCCTCGACGGCGCGGTGGAGCTGCTGGTCATCGCCGGAGAGCTGCTGCTCAGGCGAGTTGTAGACGGTGATGTCGGGCGTGAGCGTCTGGTTCTCGCCATACTTGCCGTCCATGCCCATGCATCCCACCTGCGGTATGCCGAACACGGTCTGTCCGTCGAGCATCGTCTCCCACCACACGGCGGTCATGGTGCCGGCCATGGGAGCGCCGATGACGGGGCCTATGCCCAGCTTCTGGTAGACGTAGGGGAATCCGTGGCCGTTGCTGTAGTCGTCCTCGCACACCAGGACGCACGACGGCTTGACCCACTTGTTCCACGGGTCCCAGCCGATGAACTGTCCCCGTGGCATGAAGCTCTGGTACTGCTGTCCGCTGAGCAGCGTGCAGAGGTCGTCGTGGAGCCAGCCTCCGCCGTTGTGCCGCTCATCTACGATGACCGCCTTCTTCTGCCGGTTGCTGTCGCTGAGCAGCTCCGAGAACACCTCGCGGTAGCTGTCAGAGTTCATGGCCTTGACGTGCACATAGGCCACCTGTCCGCCCGACCACTTGTCGACCATGGCCTTGTTGCGGTCCACCCATCGCCGGTAGAGCAGGTCGTTCTGCTCGCTGCGGCTGATGGCCTTCACCGTGACGTCGCGCCCTCCCTTGAGCGTGATGCGCACGGGACGTCCCACCTTGCCGTCGAGCAGTTGGTTGTAGTCTTGTCCGGCCACGATGCGCTGTCCGTCGATGGCCTCGATGATGTCGCCCGCCTGGACCTTGGTGTCGCGCACGGCGAAGGGACCGCGCTTGATGACCTCCTGTATCTTCAGTCCGTCGCCCTCGTAGGCCGGGTCGAGGAAGAGGCCGAGGCAAGCCGTCTGCATCGAGGCACCGCTGCCGTAGAAGCGTGCCCCCGTGTGGCTGACATTGAGCTCGCCCAGCAGCTCCGAGAGCATCTCGCCGAAGTCGTAGCCGTTGTTGATGTAAGGCAGGAACTTCTCGTAGGTGGTGCGGTAGTAGTCCCAGTCCACGCCGTTGAGGTCGGCGGCGTAGAGCTTGTCCTTCACCTGCTGCCAGGCGTGGCTGAACATGTAGGCGCGCTCATCATAGGGGCGGTAGTTGAACCGCGCCTCAAAGGCGATGTTGGTGGTCTGCGCGTTGGCCAGTGAGAACTTGCGTATCGACCCGCCGCAGAGGTAGAGGTTCTTCACGTCCTTGTCGGCCACCACTTGTCCGCCGATGCCCTTGGCCACGATCTGCGTGCGACCCTCGCGTATGTCGTGCTTCCACAGGTCTGTTCCGCCCTCGAATCGCGCCTGGTAATAGAGCGTGGCGCCGTCGGGCGTGAGCACGGCGTCGCCCATGTGCGAGGAGTTGACGGTGAGGCGCATCACGCGGTCGCGGCAGTTGTCGAGGTCGAGCTTCAGGGGCTCCACCTTCTCCGGCTTCACGGGGTCGGCCGAGGCCGTCTTGGCCTTGTCCTTGCCCTTCTTCTCGTCATCCTTCTCCTGCTTCTCCTCCTTCTTCTTCTCCTCCTTGCTGGTTTCCTTCCAGCGCGCGTATTCCTCCTTGGTCATGCGGAACTGCTCATAGGCGTCGAGGTCGAAGAACATGATGTAAGCGTCGTCCTCCGTTCCCCATGACCCGTGGCTCCGGTATCCGGCGCGGTCACTCTGGAAGAGCATGGCCTTTCCGCCAAGCACCCACTTGCCGTTGCCGTCGTTGTATCCGCTGTTGGTGATGTTGCGTATCTCGCCCTTGCCGTCAGCCGGCACGAGCGCGATGTCGCGGTTGTTCCATCCGCCGGTGCCGATGTAGCTTGCCAGGAGCCACCGGCTGTCGGGGCTCCACTCAAACCACTGGTCGCCGTCCGAGTAGCTGTACATGTACTTGCCGTCCATGAGCTGGCGCACGTGGTGGCTCTTCACGTCGACAGCGCAGAGACGCGTGCGGTCCTCGAGGAAGGCCACACTCTTGCCGTCGGGACTGTAGGCGGGTTGGAAACTGGTGTGCTCCGACTTGACGAGTTGCTCCTCCTCGATCGCGGTGGCATAGGTGAAGAGGTCCTCCTTCTTGTTCTTCAGCGTGCTTTGGTAGATCTGCCACAGGCCGCCGCGCTCGGCGGCGTAGGCGATGCTGCGCCCGTCGGGCGAGAAGCTGATGGAACGCTCCTGCTCGGGTGTGTCGGTGATCTGCTTGGTGGTCTGGTAGTCGACACTTGTCACATAGACGTCGCCGTGCATCACGAAGGCCACCTCCTTGCCGTTGGGCGACACGGCGATCTCCGAGGCGCCCGAGTAGCGTAGCTGCCGGTTGAGCTCGCTGTCGGTGCGGTCCGACGAGACGCTGACCTTCACCTTGCGGGGCTCCTCCCCCTCGCGCAGCGTGTAGAGCTCGCCGTCGTATCCGAAGGCGAGCGTGCCGTCGTTGGCGCGTGAGAGGAAGCGCACTGGGTTGCCCTTGTAGTGGGTGAGCTGCTGGCGGCCCTGTCCGCCGAGGGTGGCGCGGTAGACATTGAACGTGCCGTCCTCCTCGCTCAGGTAATAATAGGTGTCACCCTGTCCCCACACGGGGTTGCGGTCCTCGCCGGCGAAGTGGGTGAGCTGGCGGTAGTGCCCGTCGTGTCGCAGCCAGATGTCGCGTGCGATGGGCGATGTGTGATGCTTGCGCCACTCATCCTCGTATCCCTTCTGGTCATGGTAGAGCACGTCGCCCTGCGCGTTGATGCTGGGCGACTTCATGGTGAGCTCGGAGAAGAGGGTGGGGCGCCCGCCGCTGACGCTGACGCTGTAGAGCTGGGGGAAGGAGCTGCTGGCGAAGAAGATGCTCTGTGCCGTGGGCATGACTGCCGACTCGAAGAGCACGTGTCCGTCATCGGTGAAGGCCACGGGAATCTCCGACCCGCTGCTGGTGGTGAGGCGATGGGGCTCGCCCCCCCTCGCGCGGCATGAGCCACACGTCGAAACTTCCCTCACGTGTGGAGGCGAAGGCGATGTGCCGGCTGTCGGGGCTCCATACCGGATAGCTGTCGAAAGCCGGGTGTGTGGTGAGTTGCTTGGCCTGTCCGCCGGCCGTGGGCACAGTCCAGATGTCACCCTTGTAGGCGAAGGCGATGAGTGAGCCGTCGGGCGAGATGGCACTGTGGCGCATCCACAACGGGTCCTGTTGGGCCAGGCCAGTGGCGCTTACGGCCAGGGCGGCGAGGGCGAGGAGTTGTCTTTTCATGCTTTGGAGTCTTTTCGGTGGTGATCGGTGGCACCCGCCATGGAGTGAAGATGATTGGCGTCACCCACCTTGGAGTGAAGATAGAAATAAAAAGAGGCCGCCTGCCTCGTGTCTTCGCCGCGGGCGTGGCGCGAGGCAGGCGGCCATGGGGGCACACCGTCAGATGAGCGTGCGTATGAAGTTGTCCATCATGTCGTAGTGGTCGGCGACATGATGATAGAGCGCTTGCTGGTTGCGTGCACGCACCAGGTTGTGCTCGGGATATTTGCACTTCCAGTAGTGGTCGCCGCTGAGATAGTCCCACAGGAACCTCACGCTTTGCATGAAGGGGAAGAGAGCCACGGCATAGGGCAGGTTCTCCACCTCGATGGGAGTGAGGAAGGTGCGTGCCGATGAGACGTATCCCTTGGTGAAGGCGCGGAAGATGTCCTCGTTGAAGCCCACCTTCGACAAGTCGGGATCGTCCTCGGCCGTGAAGTTGGCGCCCGTGCGCAGAAAGTCGCCGTAGTCGGAGAAGACGAAGCTGGGCATGACGGTGTCGAGGTCGATGACGCAGAGCACGTTGTCCTGCTTGTCATACATCATGTTGTTGACCTTGGTGTCGCAGTGGCAGATGCGCTTGGGCAGTTTGCCCTCGCGATAGAGCCGCTCGGCCTTGCACATCTCGTGCATGTCCTTCTGCAGGTCGGCAATCATGTCGGCCACGCCCTTCACGCGTCCGGCCTTGTCGGCGGCGATGGCCTCCTCCAGCTGGTGCGCGCGCAGCTCCATGTTGTGGAAGTCGGGGATGGTCTCACCGAGCGTCTCGGGGATGTCGACGAGCATACGCTCGAAGTCGCCGAAGGCCTTGCCGGCGTTGCGCGACGAGGTGGGGTCCACCTGCTCGTGTGTGACAGCGTCGGCGATGAAGACCGAGACACGCCAGTAGCGGTCCTCCGGGTCGCGGTAGTAGGTCTTGCCCTCGCGTGTGGGTATGAAGCGCAGCACCTTGCGGTCGATGTCGTCGGCGTGCGCCTCCTCGAGCTTGTGGCGTATGTGACGCGTGACGGCCTCGATGTTGTGTTGCAGGAGGTCGACATCGGTGAATATGCTGTTGTTGATGCGCTGGAGCACATAGTCGGGCGCTGAGCCCTGTGTGGTGACACGGTAGGTGTCGTTGATGAGGCCGTTGCCGAGCGGCTTCACGGCCTCCACCTGTCCCTCGATGAGGAACTGTGAGAGGATGCTGTCTAAGTTAGTTGTTTGCATGTCATTATGCGGGTTAATAGGTGATTTTAATACTCGTCGACCTTGAGGTCCTTGCGGTACTTGGCGAGCGCCTGCTGCAGTTCCTGCGTCACTTTCTCATATCCCTTCTTGCCGAAGAGGTTGTTGAGCTCGTGCGGGTCTTTCTTCATGTCGTAGAGCTCCTCGTAGTCCACGGTGTCGTGGTCGCCCCTCATCGGCGCGCCATAGAAGTGGATGAGCTTGTAGCGCTCGTTGCGCACACCGTCGTGGCGGCGCACATGGTGCTCGGCCGGGTAGTCGTAGTAGTGGTAATAGATGTCCTTGCGCCATCCCTTGTCGTTGCCGTCGAAGAGGTCGAGCAGCGAGCGTCCCGACATGTCGGCGGGCTTCTTCACGCCGGCGGCGTCGAGCATGGTGGGCGCGAAGTCGATGTTCTGCACGAGGCGCCGCTCCACCGAGCCAGGCTTGATGGTCTTGGGGAAGCGCACGATGAGCGGTGTGCGGAGGCTCTCCTCATACATGAAGCGCTTGTCAAACCATCCGTGCTCGCCCATGTAGAAGCCCTGGTCGGAGCAGTAGACGAGGATGGTGTTGTCGAGCAGGTTGTTGCGCTCGAGATACTCGTAGATGTCGCCCACGCTCTCGTCCACGGAGTGGATGACCGAGAGGTAGTCGTGCATGTACCGCTGGTATTTCCATACGGCCAGCGCGCTGTCGGAGAGATGGGCCTGGAGCATGGCCCGGTTGCGGGGTGTGTAGTAGGCGTCCCACGCTTTCTTCTGCAGGTCGTCCATGCGTGCCAATCCCCACTTGCGCATGGTGCTGTCGAGCTCATAGACCTTGTTGTCGTAGGCCAACTGCATGTGCTTGGCGATGGTCATCTCCTGTTGCTTGGCGCAGGTGCCGCGCGTGGCGTAGTCGTCCCAGAAGGTGGCGGGCAGCGGAAACTCCACGTTGTCGTAGAGACCCAGGTACTTCAAGTCGGGCATCCAGGTGCGGTGGGGCGCCTTGTGCTCCACGAGGAGGAAGAAGGGCTTTGTGGTGTCGCGGCTGTTGAGAAACTCCACGGCGTGCTCGGTGACGAGGTCGGTGGCGTAGCCCTGCTCGCGGATGTACTTGCCCTTGGAGTCGTGCGAGAGGAACGCGGGGTTGTAGTAGTCGCCCTGGTTCCAGAAGATGCGGAAGAAGTCGAACCCCTTGGGCCGGCACTGCATGTGCCACTTGCCGACGACGGCCGTCTGGTAGCCGGCGTCGTGGAGGAGCTCCGAGACGAAGGTCTTGGTGGTGTCGATGCCCTTGTCGAGGGTGCGTTGTCCGCTCTGGTGGCTGTAGAGGCCGGTGAGCAGGCAGGCGCGCGCCGGGGTGGAGAGTGAGTTCTCCACGAAGGCGTCGTCGAAGCGCACGCCCTCCTTGGCCAGGCGGTCGATGTGTGGTGTGGGAGCCAGTTTCGACACCTCGCTGCCATAGGCCGAGATGGTCTGGAAGGCGTGGTCGTCGGTGATGATCCACACGATGTTGGGACGCTGCGACTGCGCAGCGGCATTCAGGCCGCATCCTGCCATGAGGATGGCCGTATAGAGGCGTGTGTTGTTGGGGTTCATATGCTGTCTGGTGGTTTTTAGCGGGGCTGCATCGGTGCGGTCTCCTAATTCTTTGCAAAGGTAAGCAAAGGGCATGAAAAAGCAAAGGTTTTCGGGTGAATGTTTGAAAACTTTTTGTAACTTTGTCGTCAAACGACACTTTCCCATCATCATGTCCACATCACCTGCCGATAGCCCTTCGGGCACCCATTCCACCGCCACGCCTTTCGCCCATCCCATGTACATCATGGCCAAGCCCGTTGGCGCGGCTTGCAACTTGCGTTGCGACTATTGTTACTATCTGGAGAAATCGCACCTCTATGGGGGCGATGCTCACCCTGTGATGTCCGACGAACTGCTGGAGCGCTTCGTGCGCGAGTATATCGAGAGCCAGACCACCCAGGAGGTGCTCTTCACCTGGCACGGCGGCGAACCGCTGCTGCGCCCGCTCCGTTTCTATGAGAAGGTGGTGGCGTTGCAGCGTCGCTATGCCCGCGGGCGCCGTGTGGCCAACAGCTTGCAGACCAACGGCACGCTCATCGACGACCGTTGGGCGCAGTTCTTCCGCGATGAGGGATGGCTCATCGGTGTCTCGCTCGATGGTCCCGAGGCTTATCATGACGCCTATCGCCATGCGCGTGGTGGCGGGCCTTCGTTTCGGAAGGTGATGGCGGGCATCGAAACGCTCAACAGGCATGGCGTGGAATGGAACGCGCTGGCCGTGGCCAACCGGCTCAATGCGGACCATCCGCTGGCGTTCTACCGTTTCTTCAAGGACATCGGTTGCCAGTACATCCAGGTTACACCTGTCGTGGAGCGTCTGATGCAGCACGGTGACGGCAGGCAGCTGGCTTCTCTCGACGAGGTGGGCGAACTGGCCCCGTTCTCCGTGCGCCCACAGCAGTGGGGACAGTTCCTGTGTACCATCTTCGACGAGTGGGTGCGCCACGACGTGGGAGCCTGCTACGTCAACCTCTTCGACGCCACGCTGGCCAACTGGGTGGGCGTGGCGCCCGGCATCTGCACCATGGCCAAGCATTGTGGCCATGCCGGCGTGATGGAGCACAATGGCGATGTCTACTCGTGTGACCACTTCGTGTTTCCCGAGTATCGGCTGGGCAACATCCGCGAGCAGTCGCTCGTCGAGATGATGTATGGCGAGCGCCAGCGCCGTTTCGGGCGTGACAAGGCTGACAGCCTGCCCGGCCAGTGCCGCCGCTGCCAGTGGCTCGCCCTGTGCCACGGTGAGTGTCCGCGCAACCGCTTCGTGCGGACGGCCGACGGTGAGCCTGGGCTCAACTATCTCTGCGAGGGTTACCATGCGTTCTTCGAGCATGTGGCGCCCTACATGGATGTGATGGCGCGCCTGCTGGGCGAGCGCCGTCCGCCGGCAGAGATCATGCGGCTGCTGGCCATGGGACTGTTTGCGCAATAGGCACGTGGCCGGTGGGAGCCATAACGAGCGATGGGCATGACGGGCTTGGGCGGCCTGTCATGCCCATCGACGGTTTGGGGTCCAGTTGTTTGCCAATGGCAACTCATTGGCGATAGCTTGTCAGTGACAGTTTTATAGTCGGCAGCCTACCTTGACGGTTCATTCGGCGGTCAGTTCGAAGACACGGCTGGCGTAGTCTTTGCTGAGGTTCATCTTGAGACCGGCCTCCATGAGCACCTTGCCTGAGACCACTTGGCCGGAGAGATAGTTCATGCCGTCGTCGGCCTTGTTGATTTCCTGTATCTTATAGTTCTTCGCGGGGTCGAGACCGTTCAGGTAGATGCGCGGCGTGTCTTGCCCGATCATGTGCCGCACCTTGTAGGCATAGAGCACGGCCTTGCCCTTGTCGGGCGCCACCATCATCCATGAGGCCAGATTCTTCTCATGGTCGAAGGGCGACTCGAGACGATAGAGGTCGCCCTGCTGGATGACGTTGCGCAGACGCTTGTAGTCGGCCACCGCCTGCTTGGCGAACGCCCGCTCCTGCTCGGTGAAGTCGGAGGGTTTCATCTCGATGCCGAGGCGGCCCGACATGGCCACGTCGAAGCGGAACTTCAGCGGAATGACGCGCCCCGTCTGGTGGTTGGGCGAGGCGCTCACATGGCAGGCCATGGCGCACGACGGGTAGAAGTAGGAGGTGCCCCACTGGATGAAGACGCGCTGCAGGGCATCGGTGTTGTCACTCGTCCAGAACTCGTCGAAGTAAGGCATCACGCCATAGTTCTCGCGTCCGCCACCCGAGCCGCAAGCCTGCATGACGAGGTCGGGATACTTGGCGCGGACGCGCTCCAGCACCTTGCGCAGGCCCATGTGGTAGTCCACGTAGATCTGCGACTGGCGGTCGCGTGGCAGATAGGTGGAGCCGTAGTTGGCGATGTCGCAGTTGGCATCCCACTTGATGTAGGCAATCTCCGGGTTCTCGGTCATCAGCCGGTCTACCACACCGAAGACGAAGTCCTGCACCTTGGGGTTGCAGAGGTCGAGCGTGGCCTGCGTGCCCCCTCGTCCGAGGCGCGGCTGGCGTCCGGTGTTCTGCAAGAACCAGTCAGGGTGCTTGTCGTAGATGTCGCTGGCTTTCCAGTTGCCCATCTCCGGCTCGATCCAGATGCCGAACTTGATGCCGTCTTTCTTGGCCTCGTCGGTCAGGGGCTTCAGCCCGTTGGGCAGCTTCTGCTTGTCGACGGTCCAGTCGCCGAGTGCCGCGTTGTCCCAGTTGCGGTTGTACTTCTCGCTGGCAAACCATCCGTCGTCCATCACGAAGAGCTCGCCGCCAATGTCGGCCACGCCCTTCATGAGGGTCTTCATCTTCTCCTCGGTGATGGCCAGGTAGACCCCCTCCCAACTGTTGAGGAGCACGTCGCGCGGTGCCGTTCCGTTGTGTATCTTGTAGTGGCGCGCCCAGTGGTGCATGTTGCGGCTCACGCCGCCCCGTCCCTCATGGCTGTAGGTGAATGCCAGCTCCGGCGTGCGGAAGGTGACGCCCGCCTTGAGGTAATAGGGGAACTCGTCGTCGATGCCGGCCATCAGCGTGTGGTTGTCGGGGTTGGCCTTGTCCGAGGCCAGCGCCAGGCGGTAGTTGCCACTCCAGCAGAGCGCGGCGCCGATGGTGCGCCCGTCGTTCTCGCGCTGCTTGCCGTCGAGCGACAGCATCAGGTCGGCGCGTGACTCGTGGGCGTTGCACACGCCGTCGTGGGCGGTCACCACAAGGCCCGCCTTGGTGAGGCGCGTCTCGTCGACCGAAGCCTCGCTGCCCCATCCGCCGTAGAACGAACTGACCCACACGTCGGGTCCCGTGACGGGCAATTGTGCCGAGGCATACTTGGTGAGCATCACGTCCTTCTTCTCCTGGTGGCGTATCTCCGTCCAGGCCTCGATGACGTCAGACGTCTCGTAGGTGCGGTAGCAGAGGTTGACGTAGAAGGGCATCACCTTGTCCTTGGTCTCGATGGTCACCTGTTCGCCGCCGTCAGTCTGCTGCCGCTTCACGCCCGTGACCTGCAGGTCGAGGGCTATCTGTCCGTCGGCATGTTGCACGTTGAGCGCCGTGAACCCGGCCGTGCTGCCGTTGAAGGTCTTGTAGGCCTCCTCGTCACGCGACGCGTGGGTCCACCACACCTCGCTGCCCTGCCGTTCGTTGAGGCGGGCACCGTAGTAGGCCACACGTGGGGCCTCGCCGGGCTTGGCGAGCAGCAAGAGCGTGGTGTTCCTCGTCGACACATACACGTCTTGCCCCGGATAGTCTTTGGCCCATGCCAAGAGCGGGCACAGCATCATCAGGAGGACGATACGTCTAAGAATGTTGTTCATCATGTTTTTTGTCTTTTAGGGTCTAAGTGTGAGTTTGCTTGCAATTTGTGTGATGTGCTGGCCCCGCAGGCCAGAGGCGTGGGCGAACCTTACCGGTCGTTTTTCAGGAGCAGGTAATACTCTGATGCACCGAGCAGGAAACATCCGGTGCCGAAGTCCTCAAAGTCGGGCACGGAGGTGTAGGTGACGGGCTGCCCGTCGGAGGGCTGCTTGCCCGTGCCCTGCACATATCCCAAGAATCCGTCAGCGTGCAGGCCGTTGTCCTCGATACCTTTCCAGGCACGGTCGGCCACAGCACGGTAGGACTTGCCCTTGAGCAGGCCGTGGCGTATGCCCCAGCTGACGCCGTAGAGGAAGAGCGAGGAGCCCGTGAGCTCCGGTCCGGCATAGTGTGAGGAGACGAGGCTGACGTTCCACAGGCCATCCTGGCGCTGGCACGAGAGGATGGCGCGGCTCATGGCGAGGTAGTCTCTCTTCAGTTCCTTGTAGCGCTTGTCCTTGGGGCTGACCCGGTCCATCACCCTCACGAGTGCGGCGTAGACCCATCCGTTGCCACGGCTCCAGTAGCAGTCGTTGCCGTCGGGCTCGCGGTAGGGCGGCACAAAGTCCTTGTCGCGATACCACAGACCCGTCTTCTCGTTGAAGCATCCCCCGCCACACTCGTTGCGTGTCCAGCGGTAGCAGTCCATGGCATAGTCCAGGTATCGGTCGTCGGCCGTGAGGCGATACATCTGCGCATAGAGCGGCATGGCCATCTGTATGGCGTCCACCCACGACCAGTAGTCGTGACGGCCGGTGGCCATCTGCCCGTCGAGGTTCTCCTTCACACGGGCCAGCAACTGCATCGCGCCGGGCTCCGTCGTCCCGCTGTAGGGCAGTAGCTCCACGTAGGTCTGTCCGCAGCACTGGTCATCGGCGTCGGTCGTGTTGACGCCGTTGCGCGGTGTCCACTGGTGGAAGCGCGCCCAGCGGAGGGCGTAGTCCACGTAAGCCTGTTGCGGGTCGACGGCTTGGAGGGCCATCAGTCCCTCATAGTAGACGGCGCGCGTCCAGAGACTGCTGGGCCGCACCTTGCGCACGTAGGTGGGCCGTGTGGGGTCGGCATACTTGGTCATGAAGTAGTGGTTGGCCTTGCGAGCGGCTCCGAGCACGTCGGCGGGTCGCTGGGCCAGTGCGGTTGCGCACATGAGGGTCACCGCTGCGAGCGAGAACAATCGTTTGAGGGACATGTCTGTGTGTTCTTTGGGAGTTTAGTTTCTGCAAAGATACGAAGAAGCGCGCAATAAAGGGTTGCGCCCGGAGATATTTTTTGCTCTTCCGGAATTTGGAGTGATGGGACCTTTGTGTTGGGGTGGAATGTAAACCGCTTACGCAGCAGGAGTGTAAACGGGTTAAACCGCTCACGCATGTCTCGCAAACCCTGCCGCTGTCCAGCGACAAAACAATGAAAAAGGGGGCAGCCCCTTGCTGTCGCCCTGGCGGGCGACGCAGAGGTTGTCCCCTTTATGGTAGCGGAGAGACCTGGGTTCACTTGACGACGGTCTTGCCGACGATGGCCTTTCCGTTGGCCAGGTGACTCTTCACGATGACGACGCCCTTGCGAGGCTTCGGCAGGCGCTGTCCGTCGATGGAGTAGAACTCCTGTCGTGTCACCTCCCCAGTGCCGTCGCCGTTGATGCCGTTGATGCCGCTGACGTGGCTCTCCTCGTTGATGAAGAAGAGGCGGAAGTTGTCAACCTTGAACCATCCGGCTCCGTTGACGGCCGTTTTCTCAGCGAAGGTGCCTCCGTCCTTGTTGACGCCGTTGGTGCGGAAGCCGATGGTGGCCACTCCGTCCTCCTGCACGTCGAAGTAGAGCTGCATGGGCTTGAGCAAGGACGTCGTGGCGTCGCCACTCTCGCAGGTGTATCCAGCGTAGGTGATGTGCTTGAGCGTGTCGAGAGCCTGGGCGTCGAAGTCGATGGCGGCCTGCATGTCGGCTGTCACGTTCCCCGTGTATCCGTCAACCTCTCCCCACATCTCGACACACGAGTTGCCGAAGATGCGCTGCGTGGTGACATTGTTGCCGGCCCAGTTGTTCTGCACCATGACGTCGGCCTTGAGCAGATAGGTGCCCTTGGGCAGGCCCGTGATGGTCTGCGAGAGCTGCACCTCAGGAATGTTCGAGGCCCAGATGCCCCAGAGGTGCGTGCCGTCGGTGGGTTGCTGCGTGTGCCACGTGCCGTCGTTGTCGATCACGTCGATGACGTCACCCGTGTTGATGGCGCACCATCCCATGTCGTGTGTCTTGACCGACGCTGCGTCCTGTGCCTCGCCGTTGATGTAGAGAGTCCATCCCGTCGGCGGAGCGGCCACGCCGCCCGACTCGGAGCCTTCGCCTCCCTGTGCGGTGAGATCCTCGAAGCTCGGGTTCTTGATGAGCATCGTAGCCTCGCTGCCCACCTTCACGCCGCCGAGCTTGCAGGCCTCCAGTGCGGCCTCCATCTTGGCGATGGCGGCGTTGATCTCCTCCTCGCCCGCTGTGGCGTCGTCGTAGATGACTTCAGCCTCGTCCTCGACAGCCTGGCGGTAAGCCTCATATCCGTCGTAGAGCGCATAGTCGTTGAGGTTGTTGTAGTGCTCCTCGAGCGCGGCTTCCAACTTCTTGTAGAGAGCCACCGAGTTGGCGGCTGGCGTGATGGCGTCCTTGCAAGCCATGATGGCCGCGTCGATGGCCTCGGGCGTGGCGTCGTCGTCGATGTAGTTGTTGTCGAGCGTGGTCTGCAGGGCAGTTGCCACTTTCTCCTGCATCTTCTCGTTGTTGAGCTCCATGAGCTTGTCGTAGTAGAAGTTGTAGACGTTGAGCGCCGTCTCCTTCACATATCCCATCTTGGCAATGCGGAAGTTGTCCACCTTGAACCATCCGTCGCCACCCTGCGGGTTGGCCGCCGTACGCTTGGCCGCCGCGATGTTGCCGTCGGTGCGGAAGCCGAAGGTCAACGTCCCGTCGTAGACATAGGCGTCGCACGCCACGTTCTGCAGTTCGCGGTCGGTGGTGAGCTCGTTGTTGCCCGCGTAAGCCAGCACCTCCAGCGGGTCGAAGAGGCTGGGGTCGTAGTCGCCCTGCTGTCCGAAGAGCGTGGAGTTGAGGTTGCCGAAGACGCGCTGCGTGGTGCGCCTTGATCCCTGGTTGTTGGCTCCGACCATGACGGCCGCCTCGATGCGGTAGGTGCCGTTGTCAAGTCCGGTGATGGTCTGTGACAGTTCGAAGGCTGGCATATGCTGGTTCCACACGCCAAACGCCTCGTTGCCGTCCTTGCAGTCGCCTTGGCTGTCGTTGTTGACGCCGTACCATGCGGTGAAGCCCGCGGCCCTGGCGTCGTCGGCCGTCACGATCTGCTTGCCGTCGACATAGGCGTTCCATCCTGTCGGCGTGGGCCCGACGCCAGTGGTCTCCGCCCCGCCCTGTGCGGTGAGGTCCTCGAAGCTCATGTTCTGTCCGAGGTTGGTGATGTCGCCCTGTCCTCCGTTGAAGATGACCTCGGCGTTGACGAGCTCACGCTGCGCCTCCTCCTGCTGGGCAGGGTCGGTGCTGGTGTTGAAGGTCAGCAGTGCCTTGCCGATGGCCGCCTGGAACGTGGCGTCTATGTCCTCTCCGAGCATGGCTTGCGCCTTCTTGATCTCGTCGTAGAGGCTGGTCTTGGCCTCCTTCATTCGCTTGGCGGCATCGTTGTCTTCTTGGCTGACAGCCTCCTGGTTATATAAGGTGGTGGCGGCGTCCACGAGAGCCTGCCATCCCTCGGCGAAGCCCTCCTCAGGCTCGGCGAGCTGTTGCTGCTGCAGGTCGGTGATGAGCGTATAGAGGCTGATGCGCTGCTGATACTGTGGCACGTCGGCCGTGTCGGCGAAGGCCCACAGCTCATGCGAGGTGTCGAGGGGGTGTATCCATCCCGTCTCGGTGTCGATGACGGGTGTGGTGCTGTCGTCCATCATCTCGCAGCCGCCCATGTAGTCGGGAAAGTACTGGTTGCCGTTGAAGGTGGTGACGAGGAATTGTCCGCCGTTGTTGAGGTGCACGGGCAGCCCGTGTGTGCCCTCGCAGGGCTGGTCGTCGGCGTTGACGATGCGGTAGAACCCCGGGTGCTCCTCACTGGCCGTGACGGTGAAGTGGGCGGGAGCGGTGAGGTTGCCGTTGAGGTTGGCGTTGCCCGTGTTGAAGCCGATGTAGGTGGAGTCGGTGCTCGAGAAGTACCATCCCTCATCGTCCTGGTGTGCCACGAAGGCGTGCTTCTTGTAGTTGGCCTTGTCGAAGTCGAGCAGGTAATAGGCGCCGTCCCACGAGGTGCGGCTGAGGATGACACTGGGCTTGGCGTAGTTGACGAGCGTGTAGGTGGCACCGTCAGCCAGTGGGCGGGCGATGGTGGGCGGGTCGATGGCCATGGCCGAAGCCGACGACAGGAGACCTGCCAACGCCACTGCGAAGCGTAGCTGTTTGTTCTTCATAAGCGAAAAGGGTTTTTAGTGAAAAAAATGTTGTGTAGATTGTTTTTTATCGGTGCGCCGCGCTTCCCAAGTGCGGCGCTTGCTTTACCGAAGCCAAAGTTACGAAAAAAAAGCGCAACATAAGTCCGGTTGACGTTGTTTTTTTACAATAAAAAAGCGTGTTCGTGCGTTAACATCTATATATGAACCGCAGATTACTCTTACTCATCATACTCATCGGCTCGGCTCTCTGCAGCGTGGCCCAGTCGTTCACCCTCCGCGGTCGCGTCACCGATTCGGAGGGCAATCCCGTGGAGTTTGCCTCCGTGAGCTGCGCGGCGCAGGGTAGGGCCACGGTCACTTCGCTGCAAGGCCAGTTTCAGTTGACGCTCCAGTCGGCCGACTCCGTGGTGGTGAAGTTCTCCATGCTCGGCTATCGCGCCAAGACCCGCGTGCTGCGCCGGCCCAAGGGCACGCAGACGCTGCAGGTGAGCCTCTACGAGGAAGCCAGCACGCTGGCCGGTGCCACCGTCACCGGGCAGAAGATACAGAGCGGCCAGACACAGGAGCTCTCGACCAAGCAGCTGCGCTCCCTGCCCTCGACCACGGGCAATGCCGTGGAGGAGCTCATCCAGAGCCAGGCTGGCGTGTCGACCCACTCCGAGCTGTCGTCGCAGTACAACGTGCGCGGCGGATCGTTTGACGAGAACTCCGTCTACATCAACTCCGTGGAGGTCTACCGACCCTTCCTCGTGCGCAGCGGACAGCAGGAGGGCCTCTCCATCATCAATCCCGACATGGTGGAGCGCATCGGCTTCTCCTCGGGCGGCTTCGAGGCGAAGTATGGCGACAAGATGTCGTCGGCCCTCGACATCACCTACCGGCGCCCCAAGCGATTTGAGGCCACCGTGGCGGCGTCGCTCCTCGGCGCCAGCGCCTACGTGGGTTTCTCCAACAAGAAGTTTGCCTGGGCCAACGGCGTGCGCTACAAGACCACCAAGTACCTCCTCGGGTCGCTGGACACCAAGGGCGAGTACAAGCCCGACTTCCTCGACTACCAGACCTACCTCAGCTACAAGCCCAACAAGCGGTGGACCGTCGACTTCATCGGCAACATATCCGACAACCACTACAACTTCGAGCCCGAAGACCGCGAGACCAAGTTTGGCACACAGGACAACGTGCGCGCCTTCCGCGTCTACTTCGACGGGCAGGAGAAAGACCTCTTCCGCACCTTCTTCGGCACCGTGGGCATCACCCGCCACTTCACCGACTCCACGTCGCTCTCGATCCTCGGCTCGTCGTTCTCCACACGCGAGCAGGAGTGCTACGACATCCAGGGACAGTACTGGCTCACGCAGACCGAGACCTCCGAGAACCTCGGCGTGGGCACCTACTTCGAGCATGCGCGCAACTACCTCAAGGCTCATGTGGAGAGTGTGAAGCTGCTCTTCAAGCACACCGCCAAGCGCCACGACGTCGAGGCCGGGCTGACCTGGAAGCAGGAGCACGTCGAGGAGAACTCGCGCGAGTATGAGATGCGCGACTCCGCCGGCTACAGCGTGCCGCACACGGGCAAGGACCTCTACCTCATCTACTCGCTCCGCGCACGCAACGAGCTCAACGCCAACCGGCTGGAGACCTACCTGCAAGACACCTGGCGATTCCGCTCGGCGGGCGAGCACACGCTCTTCACGCTCAACTACGGCCTGCGCTTCTCACACTGGAACTACAACCACGAGTCGATCCTCTCGCCGCGCGTGTCGCTCGGCATCATCCCCTCGTTCAACCACAATGTCACGCTGCGCTTCGCCACCGGCCTCTACTACCAGTCGCCTTTCTTCAAGGAGCTGCGCGACACGTCGACCGTCGACCACGCCACCTACGCCACGCTCAACCGGAAGATCAAGAGCCAGCGCTCCATACACTTCATCGCCGGCATGGACTATCGGTTCCGCATGAACAACCGCCCGTTTAAGTTCACGGCCGAGCTCTACTACAAGTTGCTCGGCAACCTCGTGCCTTACTCCATCAACAATGTCAAGGTGGTCTACTATGGCGACAACCTCGCCACGGGCCACGCCGCCGGACTCGACCTGAAGCTCTTCGGTGAGTTTGTGCCCGGCAGCGACTCGTGGGTCACCCTCTCCCTCATGGACACCAAGATGAGGCTCAACGGCAAGTCGGTGCCCATGCCCACCGACCAGCGCTTCGCCCTCAACCTCTTCTTCACCGACTTCTTCCCCGGCACCACACGCTGGAAGATGAGCCTCAAGCTCGCCTATGCCGACGGACTGCCCTTCTCGGCACCCCACCGCGAGCTGGAGACCAACACCTTCCGTGCCGCCGCCTACAAGCGCGCCGACATCGGCATGAGCTATCGCGTGCTCGACAATGAGCGGCGCGAGCGAAAGAGCATCTTCCGCAACGTCTGGCTCAGTCTCGACTGTCTCAACCTCTTGGGCATCAACAATGTCAACTCCTACTACTGGGTGACCGACGTGACCAACCACCAGTATGCCGTGCCCAACTACCTCACGGGCCGACAGTTTAACACCCGCCTGCTCTTCGAGTTCTGAGCCATGCGAGCCTTCGGCTCTCTTGAGCGCAGCCCACGAACCGCTGTCGCCGCCTTCCCCCTCAAGGGACGGCTGTAAACCCTGTTTTCGCTGCTCACGCCATGAACAGTCACCCGTGCAGGAATGGCAAACCACAAGAACGCTCAAGACAGCATGCCCCATGCTGTTGTCCTGTTGCTTGTTTGTCATGATATTTGGTCGAAAAGTTTGTCACCGACGGCTGCTGAAATAGAGCACGAAAATGGCGTTTTTTGTCGGTCGCGCTGCGATTTGCATGGGGTAATTTTGCGATAAAGGGT
>DJOV01000046.1:0-19107 GCA_002437285.1 Prevotella sp. UBA6429
TTTGTTGTGCCCTCGGCACAATGACGTGTGCGAGGACGTGTGCGTGATCGTCATGTGCATCCGAGTAAATCCGTGGGAGAACAATATCATCTATGGGAGCGACCTGGGCGGATGCGAGGCGGTTGCGCTCGATTTTGCCGCTTGACGGGCAGTGCTCGATTTTGTCGCTTGACGGGTTGCGCTCGATTTTTCCGCTTGACGGGCTGTGCTCGATTTTGTCGCTTGACGGGATGTGCTCGATTTTTCCGCTTGACGGGCAGTGCTCGATTTTGCAGCTTGATGGGTAGCGCTCGATTTTGCCGCTTGACGGGTAGCGCTCGATTTTGCCGCTTGCCGGGCTGTGCTTGATTTTGCCGCTTGACGGGCAGTGCTCGATTTTGTCGCTTGACTGGATGTGCTCGATTTTGTCGCTTGACGGGCTGTGCTCGATTTTGCCGCTTGACGGGCTGAAAGCCCAGTGAGTACATAGCCCAGGGCAAGCGAAGCGACACCCTGGGTAAGAAGGTGAGCGTGAGCCAACGCCCTATAGGGGCAAAAGTGTAATTGCGCATCTTGCAGATTATGAATACTTTTGCCCTTGCAGGGCGTAGTTACGTCGGGCGTACTAACCCAGGGCACCGCTTCGCTTGCCCTGGCCCCTTAGGCCGCGCATGCAGTAAACATCCTCATGGTGGTTGTCACCGCTTTCCCCCTCAAGGGCTGTGGTTTATATGGGTTTACATTCAAGCCATGGGTCCTGTCACGCCAAATTCCCGAAGAGCCATGATTTTAAGGCAACCGAGACAACTTTTGTGTTTAACTGAAGTTTCGGGTTTAGGCAAAATGCGTCTAAATGCGTCGCGCTAAATCCGAAAGTTCAGTATGAAACATTTGGATTATTCAGGATAAAGTTTTAATTTTGCAGAAAATTGTATCGTAATGGATGCCAACGAGAAGATCATCGACAGGTTCGCCACACGCGTCAGGCAAATGATCCTCCAATACCACGATGTGGTAAAGGAGAACGGCGAGCTGTATGCCATGGTCGACGAGCGCGATGCGAAAATCAGCAAGCTTGAGGCGCAGGTGAGGCAACTCCAGAACGACTACAACTCGTTGAAGATGGCAAGGATGCTTGAGGTCAGCGACCAAGACCTTGACATGGCCAAGAAAAAGGTCAACAAGCTCATCAGAGACGTAGACAAGTGTATCACGCTGCTCAGTGAACAACAGTAACAAAAGTAGTGATGGAAGAAACAGAACAGAACAAGATCAGCATACGGTTGCATATTTATGACACCGACATCATGGTCAAGGTGCCACGTGAGGAGGAACCGCTCTACCGGAAAGACGCGGAACTCATCAACGAGCTCCTCAACGCCTATTTCGCCAACTTCAAAGGCCACAAGGGCGACAAGGAAATCACCTATTTTGCCATGATCGACCTCGGGCTGAGGCTGCAGAAGGAGCTCCAGCGCAACGACACGCAACCCTATGACGACATGCTCACCAAGTTGACTTCCGAAATCGAAGAGGTGCTGAAAAGCAAATGAGGCACTGGCAGCGGAACACGATCACAGCGAGGCAGAACATGTATCAACCACTAAAAACAATAATTGATTAATGATAGCAGTAATCGTAACCGCCATCGTCGGCATCATCGTCGGCATCGGTGCGGGGTATCTCATCTACCGGTATGTACTTACCGGCAAATATAAGGAGATGATGGAAAAGGCACAGAAGGATGCCGAAGTGATCAAGGAAAAGAAACTCCTCGAGGTGAAGGAGAAGTTCCTCAACAAGAAGAGTGAGCTCGAAAAGGAGGTGCAACAGCGCAACCAGAAAATCCAGCAGAGCGAGAACAAGCTCAAGCAGCGCGAGCTCTCGCTCAACCAGCGACAGGAGGAGCTCGGACGCCGCAAGCAGGAGAACGACCAGGCGCAGCAGCGCATCGACAACGAGAAGAAGCTCCTCGCACTGAAGCAGGCTGACCTTGAGAAGATGCAAGACCAGGAGCGCGCCAAGCTCGAGGAGCTCTCGGGCCTCTCGGCTGAGGAAGCCAAGAACCGCCTCGTGGAGAGCATGAAGGACAAGGCCAAGATGGACGCCGCAAGCTACATCAACGAGATTGTGGACCAGGCCAAGCTCGACGCCAACCAGCAGGCCAAGAAGATTGTCATACAGACCATACAGCGTGTGGCCACGGAGACGGCCATCGAAAACTCGGTCAGCGTCTTCCACATCGACAACGATGAGGTGAAGGGACGCATCATCGGACGAGAGGGACGCAACATACGCGCCCTGGAGGCTGCCACGGGCACAGAGATTGTCGTAGACGACACGCCGGAGAGCATCATCATCTCGGCCTTTGACCCCATCCGCCGTGAGGTGTGCCGGCTGGCGCTCCACCAGCTTGTGGCCGACGGGCGCATACACCCGGCACGCATCGAGGAAATCGTGGCCAAGGTCAAGAAGCAACTCGACAACGAGATTGTGGAGACAGGCAAGCGCACCGCCATCGACCTGGGCATACACGGATTGCACCCCGAACTGATCCGTATCATCGGAAAGATGAAATACCGCTCGTCCTACGGGCAGAACCTCTTGCAGCACGCCCGCGAGACGGCCAACCTCTGCTCCGTCATGGCCGCTGAGCTCGGTCTCAATCCGAAGAAGGCCAAGCGCGCCGGACTGCTCCACGACATCGGCAAGGTGCCCGATGAGGAGAGCGAGCTGCCCCACGCACTGCTCGGCGCCAAGATGGCCGAGAAGTACAAGGAGAAGCCTGAGATTGTCAACGCCATCGCTGCCCACCACGATGAGGTGGAGATGAACACGCTCCTGGCACCCATCGTGCAGGTGTGCGACGCCATCTCCGGCGCCCGTCCCGGCGCCCGCCGCGAGATCGTGGAGGCTTACATCAAGCGCCTCAACGACCTGGAGGCCATCGCCATGAGCTATCCCGGTGTCACCAAGACCTATGCCATCCAGGCCGGTCGTGAGCTCCGTGTCATCGTTGGCGCAGACAAGATGAACGACGACGAGAGCACAAAGCTCAGCTCGGAGATCGCCGAGAAGATCCAGAACGAGATGACGTATCCCGGACAGGTCAAGATCACTGTCATCCGCGAGACGCGCTCGGTGGCTTACGCCAAGTAAGGAGATCACATCATAACAAATAGGGTGGCGCCGCTTTTCCCGACAAACGTGGGAACAGCGGCGCCACCTTATTTTATTGTTAAGTAAGGGTGAAAACAAGTTGCCCTGTTTTCCCTGTATTTATGAGTTGTTTTGAAATTTCGAAGAAAGAGCGTAGCGGGCTACGTGACTGATGAGAAATTTCAAAAATGACAAAAAGACAGGTAGTTGAAAACAACTTACGAAACCTGCAAAATGGGTCAAGTTGTTTTTTTACCATTACTTATAATCGAAAAGCTCTATTCCTCCTTGACAATCCACTCGCCGATGGTGCGTTGCTGGCTGTCGTAGTTGACACCTATCTTGAAGAGGCGCTTGCCGTCGGCCGAATAGGGAATGAGGTAACCCTTCTCGTCTATCTGTTGGAGTGCCTGCTCGGCCGAACCGTCATATTTGAGTTCGAACACGAATACCGCCTCGGGCATGTGCACCACGGCATCGGCTCTGCCGATGGCACTGTCCTCCTCCACGCGCATGTAGGCTCCCATGAGGTTGAAGAACAGGTAGAACACGGTCTGGAAGTCACGCTCGTTCTTGTTGGAGAGGCGGTTGCTGATGCTGGCGAGAAAAGCCTTGAGGCGGTTCATGGCACCGTCGATGTCGCTATCATAGAGCAGCTCGAGAAAGTCGCCGGTGAGGCTGTTGTTGTCGAGCGATACAGGCGAGAGGTAGTTGGGCGCCAGGCTCTTGAGCATGCCGATGCGCACCTCCTGGTTGGGATATCCCAGGTCGTAGCGGCGCAGCAGGGGAGTGTATCGTTTGATAGTGAGGTATCCGCTCTGGTAGAGCAGGGGCAAGGCCGATGTCATCTGCTCAGGCGACATATCGAAGTCATCGACGTCGCAACTCTTCTTCTCGATGTCCATCACGTTCACGTGATACTTCTGCAGGGTCTTGATGAGATAGGTCGGTGTATCGGAGCCAAACCAGAAGGGCGCTATTTTCTGCCCGTTCAATGCGCGAATAAGGCTGAAGGGATTGAACACATCTTCAGAATGTTCACTGAAGTGATAGCCGTCATAATATTGCCTCAATTCCTCCAGACAGTCATCATAGCTCATTCCGAGAGCACGGCCCAGTCCCTCCACATCAGGGCGCATCCGGGTGGTGAGTTCCGTGAGGCTGATGCCACAGATGGCAGAGTACTGGTCTAACAGGGAGATGTTGTCGAGGTTTTTGAGCTCGCTGAAGATGCTGAGCTGCGAGAACTTGGTGATGCCGGTGATGAACGTAAACTCCAGATAGGGGTCAAGCATCTTGATGGGACTGTAGAAGTTCTGCATGATGCGGCGCAGCACGCCGAGGTTCTCCTTCTCGTGCACCACATCGAGCAGGGGTGCGTCGTACTCGTCGATGATGAGCACGACCTTTAGGCCCGTCTGCCTGTAGGCCGCTTTCACGATGTCGGCAAAACGGGCATTCACATCCTTGTCGCCTTTTTCGCATCCGTACGTTTCCTCATAAGGTTGCAAAATCCAGTCAAGGTAATGCTCCAACTTCTCGGCATCGAAGTGTTTGGCGCCGCTCATGTCGAAGTGGAGCACGGGGTGCTTCACCCACTCCTTCTCATAGTTGGCGATGGCGAGCCCCTCGAAGAGCTCCTTGCGGCCCTCGAAGTAAGCCTGCAGCGTGGAGGCGAAGAGTGACTTGCCGAAGCGCCTGGGACGGCTCAGGAAGATATAGCTCATCTGTTTCTTCCGGAAATCAACAATGTATGGGGTCTTGTCCACATAGAGATAATGCCCGTTGCGTATCTTCTCGAAAGTCTGTATTCCCACGGGATAACAGTTTGCGATTTCTGCCATGACGATGTCTGTTTTGCTTTTCAGCCACTAAGGTATAAAGAAATATCCAAACAGCAAAGACTTGCCTTTATAAAAACGACAATGCGGCCCGCCACAAGTTGGCATCTTGTGGCGGGCCGCATGTTATCGGGCGGGTGTGAGGGCTATCGCGTCTGCAGGGCGCGCGTGGCGTTGAGTACGGCCAGCACCATGACCCCCACGTCACCAAACACGGCGAGGGGCATGCCGGCCAGCCCACAGGCGGCCAGGAGCAGGATGGCCACCTTCACGAGGATGGCAAACCACACGTTCTCGTGTGCGATGCGGATGGTGTGGCGGGCGATGCGGATGGCCGTGGCGATCTTCGAAGGCTTGTCGTCCATGAGCACCACGTCGGCCGCCTCGATGGCCGCGTCACTGCCCAGGGCTCCCATGGCGAAGCCCACATCGGCGCGGGCCAGCACCGGCGCGTCGTTGNNGCGCGTAAGCGCTATTTCGTTCTCCAGCGCCTCTTTTCTCCCCATTCTTTTCTGGCAAGACAGAAAAGAATGGGCCTGCGGAGCAAAACCCGCGCCTCCGGCGCATACGAAATGGGCCGCCGTAGACGGCTTGCGCCTCCGGCGCAGAAAAAGGCCGCCGGCGCTTGCCGACGGCCCCATATTTTTATCTTCTGCTGTCAGTCCTTGCACCGGAGCGCCCGGATGGCGTTCAGCACCGCGAGGATCATAACGCCCACGTCGGCGAAGATCGCGGCCCACATATTCGCAACGCCGACCGCGACCAGCGCGAGGCAGCCGAATTTGACGACCAGTGAGAACACGATGTTCTGCTTGACGATGCCGATACATTTGCGGGAGATCTTGATGGCCCTTGCGATCTGGAGCGGATCGTCGTCCATAAGGACGACATCGGCGGCTTCGATCGCGGCGTCCGAGCCCATTGCGCCCATGGCGATGCCGATATCGGCTCTGGTCAGAACCGGCGCGTCGTTGATGCCGTCGCCCACGAAGGCGAGTGTGGCGCCCGCCGCCCGCCCGCCGAGCAGACGTTCCACCTGTGCCACCTTGTCGGCAGGCAGCAGGCCGGCATGCACCTCATCGATGCCGATGGAGTGCGCCACGTGCTCAGCCACACGCTCCTGGTCGCCAGTGAGCATCACCGTGTGGCCGACCCCCAGATGCTTCAGTTCTCGCAACGCGTCGGCGGCGTCAGCCTTCACCTGGTCGGAGATGACCACATGGCCGGCATAGGTGCCGTTGACCGACACATGGACCACCGTGCCCCTCTGGTCCTTGCACATCTCGCAGGCCACGACATGAGCCCCTGCGGTCTCCATCATCTTCGTGTTGCCCACACAGACGACCTTGCCGTTGACCAGGGCGCGCACGCCCTGCCCGGCTATCTCCTCCACCTGCTCGATGGTGCAGTGGTCCTGCTCGTTGGGATAAGCCTCACGCAACGCGGCGGCGATGGGATGGGTGGAGTGACGCTCCACGTGGGCGGCGAGGTGCAGGAGCTCCTGGGCGTCAAGCTCAGCGGGATGGACGGCATCGACGGCAAAGACGCCCTTGGTGAGCGTGCCGGTCTTGTCGAACACCACCGTGCGGAGCTTGGCCAGCGTGTCCATGTAGTTGCCCCCCTTGATGAGGATGCCATGTCGCGACGCGCCTCCGATGCCGCCAAAGAAGGTGAGGGGCACCGAGATGACCAAGGCGCACGGACAGCTCACCACCAGGAACGTCAGGGCGCGATAGAGCCACAAGGCAAAGCCGTCGGCGTAGCGCTCGCAGAAGAACGGCGGGATGAAGGCCAAGGCCAGGGCCAGCACCACCACGATGGGCGTATAGACATGGGCAAACTTATGGATGAAGGTCTCACTCTTCGACTTGTTCTCGCTCGAGCGCTCCACGAGCTGGATGATCTTCGCTGCGGTGGACTCGCCGAAGGATTTGCGTACCTCCACCTGGATGACACCTGAGAGATTGACGCAGCCCGACAGGATGTCGTCGCCCTCCTTGACGCTGCGCGGCACGCTCTCGCCCGTCAGGGCAAGGGTGTTGAGGCTCGACGCGCCGCGAGTGACCACGCCGTCGAGCGGCACCTTCTCGCCGGGGCGTATGACGATGGTCTCTCCCACGGCCACGGTGTCGGGAGCCACCACCTGTTCCTTGTCCCCGCGCACCACCGTGGCGGTGTCGGGCCGGATGTCCATCATCTTCGCGATGGAGTCGCGGCTCTTGTCCTCGGCATAGTCCTCGAAGAGCTCGCCCACCTGGAAGAAGAGCATGACAAACACCGCTTCGGGAAACTGTGTCTCGGCCCCGGGCAGGAAACCGATGAGCAAGGCCCCCAGGGTGGCGATGGCCATGAGGAAGTCTTCGTCGAAGGGGTCTCCCTCGCGGATGCCCTCCCAGGCCTCGGCCAGCACGTCGTGGCCGATGAGCAGATAGGGGACGAGATACACGATGAGCTGTCCCCACAGGGGCATGGGCACGCTTCGTGTGAGCAGCCAGGCGCCCAGCAAGAGCGCGGTTGTCATGATGATGCGTAGTAATTTCTTGTTCATGACGGATGTATGTTTTTAAATCTGCCGCAAAGTTACGCAAGCCTTGCTGCAACCCGGTTGCAAAAAGGAAAAGCTGTGCAGCCTGCCTTCCCATCATCGCCCGTTTCCGGTTTTCGACAGAGCAAGAACCGTCCCTGTCCCGTTGCCTGCCCTCTGCAGAAACAGGCGCAGCCATCAAGCGAGCGGGCGGTAAGTGGCGCTAATAAAATAACTTGGTACGGTTTGAGTGAGAAAACCATCATCCGGTATTGGTGTCAGCCTCATCTTTTTGGCTCAAATCATACCGTTTTTATTTTTTCATCGTCACTAAACGTCCCGTTGTCGGTGCAAGTCAGTATCCTATCGGACGATTTGTTTGTCAAATGAAGGCTTTTGCAGATTAAGCTTGTTAAAATAAGCTTAGTTTGCAAACCTTTTCTTTGTTGTTGGTTTTCAATTAATTGTAGATGCAGATTAATATGGAACGCTCGTAAAATACAAGCATTTTTTATCTTGTAACACCTCAATCATGTTCGTAAAATACCGAAAAGTGCAAAATAAGTCTAAAAGATAATGCTTAATCTGTATTTAATTTGCAAAATAAGAAAAAAGCCTTTATATTTGTATCTTAAAAATACTTGGTTGTGGAATATACGGCACTATTAGAGAAGCAAATATTGGGTAGATTGAAGGTGGATAATCCTTGGTGGATGGAGGGAAAGATTCCTTCTTACTATCAAGCTATGATACCTCGTCTCTATCTGGACATCTTCTATCCCTTGGTGAAGGACCTCAGCATTCAGCGTGCGCTCATCTTGATGGGACCTCGCCGAGTGGGTAAGACAGTGATGCTCTATCATTCCATCCAGCGGTTGATAGACGAGGGTGTATCGCCCCAGAATATCATCTATGTATCCGTGGAGACACCTATTTATAATGGTATCCTCCTGGAGCAGCTCTTCCATTTAGCTAAGCAAGTATTGGGCAAAGAGGATAGCAGGGAGCAGTTTTATGTATTCTTCGATGAGATACAATATCTGAAGGACTGGGAAATAGATCTCAAGTCATTGGTCGATACTTATCACGATGTGAAGTTTGTTGCATCGGGTTCTGCTGCGGCAGCTCTCAAGAAAAGTAGCAATGAGAGTGGGGCGGGTCGGTTTACGGATTTCAATCTTCCTCCTTTGTTGTTCTTCGAATACATTCATCTCAAGGAATACGACCATCTGATGCGCCAAGCCAAGATGGAGTGGAATGGCATTGAAAGCGACATCTATAGTACGATAGACATCGACCTGCTGAACGAGCTTTTCTTCGACTACATCAACTATGGTGGTTATCCGGAGGTGGCTTTTTCTTCTCGCATACAGGCTGACCCGGGGCAGTTTGTGCGCCACGATATTGTGGACAAGGTGTTGCTGAGAGACCTTCCAAGCCTTTATGGTATTTCGGATGTGCAAGAGTTGAACTCGCTCTTTACGATGATAGCTTATCATAGTGGCATGGAGTTTTCGTATGAGGGCTTGTCGAAAGAGTCGGGAGTGAAGAAGGAGACGATTCGCAAGTACATTCAATATTTGGAAGTGGCGTTCCTGATCAAGGTTATCACCCGAACGGATGATACGGCGAAGCGGTTCCAACGCCAGACGACCTTCAAGATTTACCTGACCAATCCTTCGTTGAGGTGTGCCCTCTTTGAACCTGTCAAGATGATAGATGGCAATGTCGGCGACATGATAGAGACCGCCATCTATTCGCAGTGGATACCTCGCAGTGAGCACATCGCGTATGCTAACTGGAAGATAGGGCGCACACAGGGAGAAGTCGATTTGGTGGGCATCAATGAAGCCTTGCAGAAGCCCTATTGGGCGGTGGAAATCAAATGGTCAGATCGTTTCTTCGACAAGCCTGCTGAGCTTTCTTCCTTGCAATATTATATGGAGAAGAACCATTTGTTGCAAGCCTTGGTTACGTCTATCAGTCAGGCTGGAGACAAAAATATGCCTTTCGGCAATATCCATTTCATCCCTTGCGCTTGTTATGCTTATACGGTGGGGCAGAACACGTTGAGACAAGCCAAGAGGAGCTTTGGATTGTAAATCGGAAAGAAAGCATTCTTGGAATAAGTAAAAGAGCGGAAAGGCAAACTGTGGTTAATAGAGTCAACAGTTTGTTTTTTCCGCCTTTCTATCTTTCTTGCGTGCCTAAAATGAGCAAACTTGCCACTTTGTGGCACCTCGCTTGCCCGAAACAGTCACCCTTCAGATCATGCTCATGCCGAGCGTCAACAAAAACAGGCTCCACGGACTGGCCAGTCCGTGGAGCCCTTTGTTCAGTCATTCTGTCATTTCACTACAATCTTTTTACCATTGTTGACATAAACGCCTGGTTGCAGATGACCGTCCGGTATCTTGCGCCCGTTGAGGTCATATGTGTTGTCGGATGATTTCCGGTTGTTCTGTTTCAGCTCGCCAATGCCCAGTGACGGGTCGAGTGTGGCATGGTTGATGGCTATCCATCCGATGATGTCGCCATTGCTGGTCGCTGTGTTGGGCCCGATCTGCGAAGCCTTGAGCGAGGTGTCCATCTGCCTGATGACGCCAATGGCCGTCGTGCCTGAGGCAGTGGTACCCGATGCCTGCATGCGGAACACGCTGGCATAATCCAGGCGATGGGTCTGCGGGGCGGCCACGATACGGGGCGACTGCAGCGTGAGGGCCGTGCCGTCGGCCAGCCGCAACGGGCAGTTGACCACCAAGCTGCCGCCCACGGGCGTGTCCTCACAGCGTCCGGCCGCGATGCTCCATCCCTCGATGTCGAGATTGGCCGCGCCAGGGGTGATGGCCATATAGAACACCTGGTGGCCTGTGATGGCCTGTGTCTCGCAGTTTTGCTTCATCAGCTTGATGCGGAAGCCCGTGTTGGTCACGTCAAACACCTTGGCCACGATGGGCATCTCCGTCTTGCTGTTTGAGACGGTCTGCGCCACGACCACCGGTACGACACCTATCGGGAAGGGCTGCTTGAACGCCACTTCCACCGTGTCGCCCTTGACGAGCTTGCTCACGGAGCCGTCAGCCTTGGCAAAGCGGCACGTGTCCACTTCGGCGCGCATCTCGCCCCACTGGTATTGGCCGGGCAGCAACCGGATGAAGTCGACGCCCTCGGGCTGGTCGGCCGAGGTGCTGGTCGTGTTTTTCCAAGGCATGAGCGTCGCCTTGAAGTCAACCGTGGACGACTGCAGCACGCGCGGCACGACAGCCAGTGTGCGGTTGTTGTAGGTGGGCATGCCCAGGAAGGTGATGGCACGCTTGGTCATGGCCGGGCCGTTCACGGTGAGCGTGTCGCCCACCTGGTTGTTCAGGTGTCCATACTGCAGGTCATCCGTTCCCACGCTGTTGGCCAGGCTCACCGCTGCGGTGGCCGATGTCAGCGTGGTGTTCTTGTAGGTCTTGTCGACCACGCGGTAGGTGTAGTAGCCGTCTTCGTCCAGGTGGTCGGTGTAGCTCATGTCGTGGTCATCGGGACGTGTGAAGGAGGCAATGTCCTCCCAGTTGCCGCTGTCCTTGCGGCGTTGCAGCCTCATGGTCTCGGTGAGGTCGCCGTTGTTGTTGACCCACGAGAGGCGGCAGTCGCCATTGGTCTTGTCATATTGGGCCTTGAGGTCCGACGAGGCCGAGAGCCTCCAGTCGCGTGGCACGAAGTTGTAGGTGCCGCTGTAGCTGGGTCCCGTCTTCATCTTCGAATAGTATTCGCCTGCAGGCGTGAGGTTGCCGTTCCACAGTATTTTCGAGCAAGCCCACTCATCGTTCCAGTAGGCATATCGCTCCACATAGTCGTAGCTGTTGAGCTTCCCCCAGATGCGCGCCAGCACGTCACGGTTCAGGTTGAGGATGGAGTCGGTGGGATTGCCCCGTTGCTCATTGGTCTTGGCAACGCCGAAGATGCCGAAGCCGCCGCTCCACGAGGCACCCCATATAAACTCGGTGATCCACACGGGGCGCTGGAACTTGTCTGCCCAGTTGGCCTTGATGTTGTTGAATGAGCCCTCGCTCCAGTAGCTGTGTATGTCCACGATGTCGCATCGCCATCCGCGTGCGTCGATGCTGTCCAGGAACTGCTTGTGCCACCATTCGCCGCTGTCAAACGACGAGGGCGAGAGCAGTCGTCGGCCGGTACGCATCAGTTCGGGCCATCGCTGCAGCTCCTGTGCCACCGAGGCCGGCTTGGGGTCGTTGCCGTTGGCCGGCTCGTTGTCGGTCTTCATGTAGGGCGACTGGTCGTTGGCACCCAGACTGTAAGTCGACGCGCTCCAGAGATTGTTCATGTGGGGCACACACTCATAGTCCGTTCCGAGCTCCTGTCCCACGCCCCAGGCGTAGGTCCATGTGCAGTTGAGCTTCTTGAGGTTGTTGGTGTTGAGGATATTGGCCACACCGTTCTTTCCCACGTTGTTCCAGCGGAAGATGCGATACGACGAGATGCGCTGGTCGAGGATGGTCGGCAGCGTGTTGACCACGAGGTCCTCATTGTCTGCGATGAAGCAGCGCGAGTAGCCCCAGCCCCCCTTCTGTATGCTGAAGGTCACCATGTATCCGCGTTTCAGGCGGAAGGAGCGTATGCGGTTGTTGAGTGTCGAGTCGGCCAGCGAGTTCATGAATCCATTTGTGTTCTCCGTACCGAAGCGGTCACACGACTCTCCGGTCAGGTTCTGCCCTGCGTAGACGGTGAGCGGGTGGAATCCGTCCTTGTCCTTGCTCTCCTTGCCATAAGGGTAGATGACGGTGCCATGGTCATAGAGACGCAGCTGGCAGTTTTTCTCGCTCACGGCCGGTTGTCCCTTGATGGTGATATAGGCCAGCCACGCCTTCATCTCCGAGGGACGCAGCGAGTCGACGAATATCACGGCGTGGTCGGTGTTGGCGATGTCCACCTTGCCCGTCACGGCAAACGGCTTGGCGCCCGTGATGTGCAGGGCCCCACGTCCGCTGAGTGTCACGGCTTCGGTCACCTGCGCCACCGTCCGGTCCATGTCGGCACCCGGGTCCTGGTCGCCCGTCAGGCGGAAGTCGTCCACGCAGAACCACCCTTTCTCGTTGGAGCCGTTGCCCGTGCCCCGTGCGCCCAGGGTGACGGTCTCCTCCTTGCTGAGCGTGAAGCCCACGGAGAGCTTGGTCCATGCGTCGGCCACCGACAGGGCGGGGCTCTGCTTGGTACCGGTGGAGGTCGTGACATAGACGTTCTGGTCACTCAGGCCGGAACCGTTTGTGCGGAGTTGAGCCGAGAGCGTATAGTTGCCAGCCGGCAAGGTGATGGTCTGCGACAGGCCGATGGTCTTCACCTTCTGTGCCCAGAGGTTATAGTACTGGTTGCCGTCGGGTGCGCTGCCGGTACTGATCTTCAGGTCGTTCCAGCCCTCCACGCTCTTGTTGACTGTCCATCCGGTCGTGCCACTCTCGAAGCTCGGGTTCTTGACCATGGGTGTCCAGTCGTAGGTGTCTTGTCCGCATACCTGCGCCGCAGGCCACAGTGACAGGCACGCCACTAAGAAAGAAAACAGTTTAGTCTTAGTCAAATTCATGCGATAATAGCTTTAAATTTAGGTTTTGCAATTTGCCCACAAAGTTATGCATTCTTGTTGTCAATGAGGTTCAGATTACGGCAAACGAGGAAAAAAATACGATGAAATGGTTGTTTTTTGCCGTCCGCCTTTGCTTTTTGATGTCTATTTATTAATTTTACACCTACGAAACAGAGGAACCTGGAAACCGCATGAAACGTTACCTGCTAATCATATTGACCCTCTTTGTGCTACTGGCTACGGTGCTGGCCGGCGACTGGATGGTGGGCCGCCACGTGACGATGCCCGACGAGATATGGGCCATCGCCCGTGATCACCGCGGCCTGGTGTGGATGGGGACGAGCACCGGCCTGCATAGCTATGACGGTTACGAGGTGCGCGACTGGACGCGCGGCCCCCAGCTGGGCACAGGCGTGAACAGCATCGCCGAAGACTCGGCGGGCAACCTGTGGCTGGGCACCTGCGACGGCTTGGTGCGAATGGACCTGTGCACGGGCCGTCTCACCTCTTTCCGCCTGCCCAAGGAGAGCCAGCGCATCATCTACGTTCTCCATGTCAGTCGCGACGGCACCCTCTATGTGGGCACCGACGACGGTTTCTCCATCTACGACGCCAAGCGCAACACCTTCCATCATTATAATTGCCACAACACCATCGCCACGCTGCCCGACAACCGTCGCGACACCGTGTGGGGCTTCTCCGTCAAGTCATTCCTTGAGTTGCCGTGCGGCGACCTGCTCGTTGGCACGTGGGCCGACGGCCTGCTGCGCTACTCGCCGCGCCACCGCACCTTCCGCAAGTATGGCCCCTTGGGCAACACCCACTCAGCCTATGCCTTGGCCCGCGATGGCAAGGGACGCATCTGGATCGGCTCGTGGACGGAAGGTCTGTGGCGCCTCGACACCCCCGACGACTATGCCCTCACCACGCTGCGCCATGTGGGCAGCGGCCACAACACCATCTACTCCCTGTTCGCCCCCGATGGCAGTTCCCTGTGGGCGGCCACCCAAGAGGGTGTGGCCCATTGCGACAGCCACGGCCAGTGGCAGACCACCTGCCTGCCCGTCAGTCGCAGGTTTGTGACGCTGCCTGCCCGACAGCTATGGGCCTCCACGCTCAGCGGCCGTCTCTTCGGCATCGAGACAGCCGGGCACCCCATCACCCATCATCCCACGGGCCAGCGGGTCAGCGGTCTCTATACCGTGGACGGCAAGACCCTTCGCACGTTGACGCCCAACGGCCCGACAGCCGTACAGCAAGTGGCGAGGCTCAAGGACGGCACCCTCGTCGCAGCCACGGAGGGAAGCCTCGAGGCGCGCCATCCTGACGGCCGGCGCGACGTGTGGACCCCACGTGACAGCCACTGGCTGCTCGACAACGTGTACGCCCTCTGCCCGTCGCGCAGCGGTGCGCTATGGGTGGGCCAGCGCATGGGCATCTCCGTGGTGCGCCCCGACGGTCAGGGCCGCCACATCCACATCCCCATGGACGCGCCTCACCTGCAGGGCTATCTCATCGTACGCCATCTCATCGAGGATCACCGCGGACACATCTGGGCCAGCACCAGCAACGGCGGTGTCGTGAGACTGGGCGGCGGACAGGTGCGCCACTACCTGGGATCCGCCAATGTCACGGCCTGTCTGGAGGACAGCCGGCACCGCCTGTGGGCCATCGCGGCCCATCAGGGGCTGATGCGCTATGACGCGCGTTCCGACAGTTTCCTGCCGGTGCAACGGGCCTACCACTTGCCGTCGCGCAAGATCCTGGCCTTCAACGAGGACTGCGACGGCGCGTTGTGGCTGGCCATGGACGGCCTGCTGGCGCGTCTCGACATCGGCCGTGGCGGCCGGCCTCACGTGCAGCTCTTCACCTCGGAGGACGGCCTGCCCGAGCAGGCGTTCATGCCGCGGTCGACCCTGCGCCTGGGCGACACGCTGTATTTCGGCATGACCGACGGCTACATCGCCTTTAGCCCTCGCGAGCTGGTGCGCCACACGTCGGCCGCCAAGGCCCATCTCATCGTGTCGGACATCTTGGTCGATGGCACGAGCCTGACCGAGATGGACGCTGCCGAGGCTTCGCGCATCACGTCTTCACTGCCCATGAGTGTGAGGCACCTGACCCTTCCGCCGGGTGTCAGGCAACTGTCGGTAGAGTGTGCGCTGCTGTCCTACAACCACATCAGCCAGACGACCTACGCCTACCGTCTCGAAGGGCGCGACACCACTTGGGTCTATGCCGACCCCGGCACACGCCGCGTGACCCTCGACCACCTGTCACCGGGCAACTACAAGCTTCACCTGTGCGCCATCGACCATCGCGGGCGCCAGTCGGAGCTGGCCCATCCCATCGACATCTGCGTGCTGCCCCCGTGGTATGCCACATGGTGGGCGCGCATGGCCTACCTGCTGGTGGCCGTCCTCCTCGGGTGGCTGGCATGGCGCTACGTGCAGATGCGCCGCGAGGTGGAGGCCAGCCGCCGCTTCACCGCCATCACGCAGACACCGCAGCTCCAAGTCCCGTCCGCCCCGCTGCCGCAAGACCATCCGGCTCCGCAAGAGGAGCCGGAGTCGTCAGCGCAACCGTCGGCCCTGCTGCTGAAGGCCACCCAACTGGTGCGCGAGCATCTCGACGACTCCACCTACAACCGCGACCGCATGGCCGCCGACATGGGCATGAGCACCAGTTCGCTCTTCACCAAGTTGAGGACGGCCTCGGGCATGAACATCCAGACGTTCATGCAGAACATCCGCCTCAATGCGGCAGCGGCCCTGTTGCGCGCCCATCCTGACCTGCGCATCTCCGACGTGGCCTATCGCGTCGGCTTCAACACACCCAAGTATTTCTCGCAGTGTTTCAAGAAGGAATTTGGCGTGTTGCCCGGCGATTACGCCAAGCGTTACGGGCAGGGCGTGCGTGAATGAAGGCCGGCTTTCCCCGTTTTTTAGGGTGATAATTGATAGTACCCACCTTAGTGACGGTGAAAAAACAACTTGGTACGATTTGAGAGATAAATTACCATGTTGAGTTGGCATATGCCTCATCTTTTTGGCTCTTTCCCTCCCTCTCATCGGTCGTATAGCCCGCTATACTCCCTCTTTGAGTGAGAAAAACAACTCAAAAATATGAGGCTCAAATCATACCAATTTATTTTTTCACCGTCACTTAGGTAAAGGTGAAAAAAACATTTAAAACATTTTGGGGAAAGCAAGAATTATTCTAATTTTGCATTTGAAAAATGTACAAAGGCTGTTTGCATACGCCTAAAGATTGTACAAAGGAGTCATATTGTATTAAGGTATAAATAGAACATTAGTTAACGGTTGGGCTCTGTGAGGGCCTCCATTTTAGGATCAATAAACAAACAAAAGGATGATGAATGTCTTTAGTGATTGCCTTGTGCGCCGGGGGGCACGCAAGGTTTGGGCAGTTGTATCTCTGCTCATTCTGATGAACCTGTCATCTCACCCCGCCTTGGCGCAAGAAGACAACGGTCTTCTCGGCGCCGTCAACAATAGCAGCATCAACGGCCTTGACTCGTTGCCGGGCATCGACCCTTCGCCCGCCTATCGGGCAGGCGCTTTTGACAAGGTCTCCACTCCTGCCGACGAGAACAAGGTGCTCTGCTTTTACAATGTCGGAACCAAGAAGTTTCTCAGCATCGGTGGTCTGTGGGGCACCCACGCCTCCATCAGTCCCACGCCTTATGCCCTGTGGCTCGAGAGTGACGATGAGAACGCCACGGCCTGGTATGTCCACGACAAGGTGGAGGGTTCGGAAACAGGCCACCATATCGGCATACAGAACGGTGACCTGTGGATGGATCAGTCACTGTCAACCTCCCTTAGGAGCGTGAGCTTCGAGAAAGCCGCTGGCTACACCGACCAGAACAAGCTCTACACCATCAAGATCGGTAACGACGGCTATCTCACCACCTATCCCGACAACGAGAACAAGTACTGCAACTACCAGAAGAGCCTCTACGCCACCACCGACTCGCGCTACGCCAACCAGGTGTGGAAGGTCATCACCCGCGTGCAATACTACACGCTGTCGCTGGCCAACCCCGCCAACATGGAGGCCGTGGTCGACTTCTCCTTCCTCATGCAGGCGCCCGACTTCCGTGTCAACGATTTGAACATCGCCAAGTGGCAGATAACGGGCGACAAGGCCGATGACGCGAAAAAGAAAATACTGTTCGGTGACAACACGATGTACTGCACATATGCCAACAGCAACCAGACAGGTAAAAGCCATTTCACCAATTACTCGGGTGGTCATCAACAGGCCTACGGCAAATACTTCTATGCCTACACCAAGGGTGCACATGGCTACACGCTCTACCAGGATGTGGAGATCCACAAGAGTGGCTGGTACCTGCTGCGCTGCAACGGCTTCACCACCCAGACCGCTCTCGACCAATCCGGCATGGACCGCCCGGCGGCCTATATCTTCATAGCCCGGGTGAAGAGTGACAAGAGCCAACCGGAGTATGCCTCCTCCGCCACGCTCAACCTCATGGACAAGGCTGAGGCCAACGCGCTCGTCGCGAGTGACAATGGCTCGGGGGCCGGCAAGGCTTTCTTCGAGGGGGCGTATGAGAACCAGGTGCAGCTCTGCTTCGACGAGGCGGCCGACGGCAAGGAGATCACTGCCGACAATCCGCTCAAGGTGCGCATCGGCATCTACGTGGAGACACTCAGCGACGAGCCTGCCGACGACGACCTGACCTGCGTCGACAACTTCAAGTTGCTCTACGCCGGTCCGCGCCGCAACCCCGAGCTCATCCTCGATGAGGACAACGACCACCTGCTCTACCTGAGCCGCGCCAAGGACAGCTACAAGAACAGTGTGCTCCACCTGCACCGCACGCTCAACCCGCACAAGTGGAACTCGCTCGTGCTGCCCGTCAACCTCACCTGGGGACAGATGAAGCGCACCTTCGGCGACGACGTGAAGGTGGCCAAGCTCGCTGCGCTGAGCAACACCACCGTGCAGTTTGTCACCGTCGAGTGCAAGCAAGATTCCGACCTGATGGTCAAGGCCTTCGAGCCATACATCGTCTATCCGCCCGTGGTGGATACGCACTCACCGGCCTACACCGCCTCACATTTCTACACCCGCGAGGGTGATGACAACTCCCACTGGCTCAAGGCCGACTGCAGCGGCGAGACCAACGTCGAGAGCGACCGCTTCACGCTCACCATTCCCGCCAACCACTACGATATCACCATGGTGTCGTTTGACCGCGACGCCTTCATCAAGCATCTCGAGCAGGAGGACGGCACGGGCAACTCCAACTGGATCTCCACCACACGCTTCTCTGCCGACGGACAGGTGGGCCACATGGAGTGTCTCGGCACCATGGCCAAGACCTTCAACGACGATGGCATCATCCCCGGGCGTGACAAACTCTCGGGCGACTACTTCTTCTACAAGGGCGACCTCATCCAGGTGCCCCACGACAAGGAGTATGGGCTGAAGGCCTTCCGCTGCTGGTTTGAGCTCAATGGCACGCATGACATCGAGCAGGGAAAGAAGATGAGCTTCTACCTCGACGGCGTGAGCCAGGGCGACGCCACAGGCATCGAGACGCCACAGGGCGACCAGGTGTTCTCGGCTCGCAGGCACCGTCTCAGCAGCGTCTACAACCTCCAGGGGCAGCGCGTCAGCGCCACCGCGTCGCTCCAAGGACTGCCTGGAGGCATATACATCGTGAACGGAAAAAAGATTGTAATCAGATAAAGGACAACGCAACATGAAAAAGAAGACATACATGCGCCCCACCACCGAGCTGGTGGTGACAGCCCATCCCGTGTGCGCACCCTCCATCACTCACGCCAGCGTATTCAAGGGCCATGTCGCACCGGCGAACAAGATAGATGACATCACCGTGAAGGGCGAAGAGGAGACCAAGTACCTGAACATCTGGGATGACAAGTCTCAGTGGGGTGACGACTGATTGCCCCCGCACCACTTGATCTCGTCCGACACGGGAGACAAAAAACAGAGAAGCCCCG
>DJOV01000046.1:19209-19589 GCA_002437285.1 Prevotella sp. UBA6429
CGGGGCTTCTCTGTTTTTTGTCGTGGGTGCAGCTTTTTTACGGTCGCTTGCTACGGCCTGCACCATGTTTTGCATCCTGTGCTCAGCTATGTTGCATGTGACGGCCTGAAAGGCCAAAAGTACTTAGTCCAGGGCAAGCGAAGCGACGCCCTGGGTAAGAAATCGAGGGTGAGCCTGCGCCCTGAAGGGGCAAAAGTATAGACGTGTAACATGCAGATTATGAATACTTTTGCCCTTACAGGGCGTGGTTACGCGGGCGTGAACAAACCCAGGGCGTCGCTTCGCTTGCCCTGGGCTAAGTACTTTTGGGCTTTCAGCCCGCGTATGCAGCAATGTTGAATGTAGGCCGTCGCGTGCTGCAAAGTTGAATGTAGGCCGTC
>DJOV01000003.1:0-33298 GCA_002437285.1 Prevotella sp. UBA6429
ACCCTTTATCGCAAAATTACCCCACGCAAATCGTGGCGCGACCGACAAAAATCGCCATTTTCGCGCTCTATTTCATCCGTCGTCCATGACAAACTTTTCGACCAAAAATCATGACAACGGTAGCGGTAAATTTGCCTGTGGTTTGGAAGAAATGGGGGTAAAATCCACAATAATGCATGTCCTCCTATTTCTCTTGTATAAGGTTCCTTCATTTATGGCATAGTCAAAATACGCTTTCAGTACAATGTTGAAAGAGTGACACATGCGCTTGCTGCTCCTGACTTTGCCGCATGCGCATGTTGCGCTCGTCAACCATGCATACAGCTCGCCGTTCTCCTTCACCACGTCGTGGTATTGGAGAATCATTTGCCTGATGCGTGTGGCGAACCTGTCGATGATCTTCTCGTTGGCATCCATTACGATACGATTTTCTGCAAAATTAAAACTTATCCCGAACAATCCAAATGTTTTCGCACCTTTTAGTTGGCCGGATGTTTCATTCTTGGTTCATTTTTCCAGGGATGGGACAGATGTGCCATCACCCACATCTTGGCCTTGGCGGGTGGCATCACCGAGCGCCTCTTTCAGTGGGACCCCAAGCAATCCTTCTATCCTGTGGCATTTCCGGCTGATGACCGAGGGGGCGCGTTTCATGATTCTCGCTATGTCGGCCTGCTTGAATTCCAACTTCATGAGATAAAGAAGGATAAGGTCCTTGTTTTCCAATTTGTCATTATAGGTGAGCAACTGCCGCCTCAGATTGGGATGCAATCTGTCTACAGCGTCGAATATTGCTCCCCACATGTCCGGCTGCAACTTCTCCATGGGACTGTCGGACAAGTCCTTTACCTTTTTCATGACGCTTGATATTTCAGGCGCAGTCTCCGCTCGCAGTTTCTTGTCAGCATTGACCTTGTTCTGAAGGAAAGTGTGTTCAGTCTTCAATTTTTCCTTTTCCTCTTTCATCCTTCTCACCTCTGCTAGCATCTTAACCTTTTTAATGTTGGACAAGTGTAAAACGGAGAGAACGGATAAGACAGCCGCCAACAGAATGATGATGCCAACCATATAGTATTCTTTCTTCTTCTGTTGGCTTTTTAGTTTCCCTATCCTCGCTTCTCTGATTTCTTCCAGCGATCGTTGTACCTTCGCGTTTTTCACACCCTCGGCATTCACCTCTTCTTGTGCTGAATCATAATAGCCCATTGCAAGCATGGCATATTTGAGAGCCGTGTGCCGGTCCTCCATTTCATGGGCTATAAGAGCAATGTTCTTGGCGAGTTCCGCCTTGTCGCTTGCCCTTTCCTCCCGCTGATAAGCCGTCAGGGTATACTTTAGGGCAGAATCAGGCTGTTGAAGCATTATGAAATAAGAAGCGATGGCGGCATAGACATTGGCTGGTATATTGGCTAACTTGTTTTTCGTTATAATCCCATATATGAATCCTGCTTGATCATACCTTTTATGATTGGTATAGAACCCTAATTGCTCACCTAAGTAATCTATATAAGCATCTGTTTTATCCGCACCGATGATTCCCATGAGCGCTTTTAGATAGAATTCTTTGGCCTGTACCATTTTGCCACAAGATTCCGACATCCGCCCCATATCCTCGTAGGTCACGATGTCAACAGCATCCATCTTCTTTCGTATCTTATAGGAGATGGCCGCCTGTTGTAGGGCTTCTCTATGGTCTCCTATTCTATAAAGTATTTCCGCGCTCTGTGAATGGACATTAGCGAAAGGCAAGGAGTCTTTCTTGTCTATCATATTGCTTTCCGCAACTCCTATAGCTTGCTCATACATGATGATGGCAGACGGAAAGTCTCCCATGTCCCTGTATGTGCTTCCCATATAATAAAGGCTCTGGAGTTTGTCATGTACAGTTCCATGCTTCTGAAAATAGTCATTCAGACTGTTGATAGCGCTATCAGATTTATGACTGACAAACAATTTGTCTTCAATCTTATACTTGATAAGTTTGAGGCGCATCTGCTCATATTTGTCAAAGTTGCTGGTGTCTACATGGGAAATCTTCTCTAAAGACGATTGAGGATCGGTTTCAGCAAGCCAATCCTGTTGTTCTATGGTCTCGTTGTCCCTGTTGTTGCATGATCCCAAAGAAATGACAAGAAAGGCAACAACTCCAAGTATATTTGTGATTCGTTTCATATAGCATACAGCATTTACCGAAAAATTACAAAAATCTAATATTCTTGCTGCATTTTTGGTCTAAAACTTCATCGCCACGATTGACATTTATGCTTTTCTTTATGCTTTTGTTGCCAAATGGCAACGCCTTGCAAAACATTGCCGTTTGCTTAGCTACCATATTGGAATGTAATAGCAACATATTGGAATAATATTTTCTTTGAGTGAAAGCTATAAAACGTTACTTTTGCATCATAGAAAACTAAAACTATATGAAAAAACTTTTCAAGCAATGGTGCCCAATGTGCCTTTCAGTCTTGGCGATTACTTGGTGCTTGTTTCTCATTTCATTTGTTGGCGGAGCGTTTTGTTCCTCCGTCTTTCCATCATTGCCTTCTATTACATCTTTCACATCTGTCGTTGTAAGCATGTCTCTGTCGGCTGGGCTAACATACTTGATTTGGCGTCAAGGAATCATGTCCAAGAAACTCGACAATGAGGAAATGTCCTATAGGACAATAAGATATAATAAAGGTATATTTGATGCGTTATTATGTAAACAGAAGAAAGTGAATGTGCCAGTAGATGGCTATGGCATCCTATTGGGCAATCCCAAAGGCTCGGTTCGCATCATTGAAGCATGCAATCCGTTTTGCGGGCACTGCGGAATAGCTCACGGTGTGCTCTGTGAACTTTTGGAGAACAATCCCAATCTGTGCTTGCAGATTATGTTTGTCATGGGTCCTGAAGATGCTGGTTACGATAAGACCCCGATAGACATGTTCCTTACCATGTCGAAGAACGGTGAAGACATGTCCTCAGCCCTTAAAGACTGGTATGCGCAGACTGTCAAGGATGCAGGCGTGTTTGGCAGGGAGCACTCGGTCTCTTTGTGCAGAAATAAAGAAAATGACGAGGAAGCCCGGAAAATGTCCGACTTCTGTAAGTTAATGGAAATAACCCACACTCCGACATTCTTCTTCAATGCGCATGAATTGCCCAGCCAGTATCAGGTGGGAGACCTAAAATATTTTGTATAACTAAAAACTTAATGATCATGAAGAAGTTTAAATTCGTTCACTCTGATTTCAGCGAGGCACTATCGCGTGAACAGCTCAAGACGATTCTTGGAGGCGGTAGCGGATCCCAGCACTCAAGCTCAGTTGCAGATTGTCCAAGCGTTTTTGGCGGGGATTGTTCGGAAATCGGACAAAGCTGCTGGTATTCAGTTGGCGATGGCAACAAATATCGAGGCAATTGCAACTGGATGCCTACGGGCACTGGAGCCAGCATGTTGTGTTGGGGAGGAAGTTTCAGGAAAAGATGCAAATAGCCTTGCGCTTACCCGCTATCTAATGCGGTAGGATTCAGCGAAAAGCTCTATAAAAACACCCCCTTTCAATGTGATAGCTATGAATGGAAGAATTAAAAGTTTGTCCATGCTGTTATGCTTGACGGTCTGTTGTGCCGCTTATGCCCAAAAGAATTTCAGCATATCTGGCTATGTCGTCGACAACCTATCGGGGAAGCCCCTTGAAGCCAAGGCTTTTCTGATGACCGAAGACAGCACGGTCGTTGACACGATAACCACACAGACAATGTATGGCAGCTTCGGCGAGTTGGCTTTCTATAACTTGAAGGCCCACTCAAAGGGAAAATATATCGTTCGCGTGACCAAGGAGGGTTACGTGGACGGCTTTGCCCACTGCGCCATCTGGAGCAACAGGCAGTCGCTGGTGTGGGCTAACGAGGTCCGATTGGTCAAGATTATGCCCACCCGAAACTTGCCGTAAGTGACGGTGAGAGCCACAAAGCTGAAAATGGTGATGCGCGGCGACACCATCGTCTACAATGCCGACGCCTTCAACCTTGCTGACGGCTCGATGCTCGACGCACTCATCAGCCGGTTGCCTGGCACAACATTGACACGCGACGGACAGATATTCGTGCGGGGGAAGAAGGTGGAGAGCCTGCTTGTCAATGGCCGCGACTTCTTCGCGGGCAACCCCGAGGTGGCACTGCAAAACCTGCCTGCCTACATCGTGAACAAAGTGAAAGTGTACAACAGGTCGGGTTGGGCTTCTCGGGTCACGGGTAGCGACAAGGGCGACAAGGAAATCGTAATGGACGTGACCCTCAAGCGCGAATATGCCAAGAACTACATCGGCAACCTGGAAGGCGGAATGGGCACCGCCCACCGTTGGATAGGCCGTGGCCTCGCGCTCAAGTTCTCGGACAAGGAACAAATGGTGGGCTTCTTCAACTTGAACAACCTGAACAACACCGACCGTGGCAGCATCGGCGGCAAGTGGTCGTCGGATGATGTGGCCAGCGGACTTGTGGCCACGAAGACGGCTGGCATCTCCTACCAAAACTACCTGCATGGTCAGTTAAGCCAGCTCCAAGGCGACCTGTGTTACACCCACACGGGCATCGACAATGAGGAGCGAAATGCCACTCAGACCTTCCTGCCCACAGGCGACGCCTGGTTGAAGAGCGTCTCAAGGGGCACACACAGGAGTGACCTGCTGAAAGGAAACATCAGATTGAATTTGGGTGTCAAGAACCTGAGCATCAGAAACCAGGCGGACTTCTCCTACACGAACCGAAAAGGATGGGGTAGCGACATGTCGCAGACCAACGACTCGTCGTCCGTGCTCAACCGCATGCTGCTGAGCAACAGCGATGAGGCACACAACTTCAATCTCAACCTCAGCACCAACTATACCTATTACATTCTCAAGATGGACATGTTACGCTGGGGCCTCAACATGAGTTATAACAACCTCTCACAAAATCAATACTCCCTGTACGACGTAACCTTCCTCCGCAGCGACAGCCCGCGCGACTATCGCAACAATTACCTCACATCGCCCAACCACGACCTCAAGATAGGAGCCAACCTGGGATACGACTACGCACTTCACGCTGACACCCTGTCGCTCGTCTACCAATATCAATACGCTTATAACCAAGCGAGGAACAGGCTCTACCGCCTTGGCCTCAGCGCCTACGTGTCGCTGCCCTGGCACTTCCAGCTCAGCACCGACATGACGATGCGGGCACGCCGCGGCTACCAGCAGCGTGAGATGAACACCACCGACTGGGTGTGGAACGCCCAGCTCACCCGCAGCTTCGCCAAGGGCCACCTGGTGGCCAAGCTCCAGGGCGCAGACATCCTCCGCCAACTCTCCGCCACCTCCTATGCCGTCAATGCGCAGGGCCGCACCGAGACCTGGCACAACAGCATACCCCGATACGCCATGCTCTCCCTCGCCTGGCGATTCAATGTCAGCCCAAGGCAGCAACATCCTCAAAAATGATGATTTTCCGCAAGTTAGCACTGTTTTGCTTGCTCATGCGGAGGGAAAGCCGTAACTTTGCAAGCCGATAGCCTGCATACGGGTGAGGAGAAGACATTCTTTCGCCGCACCGGCACACACCGTCACTGCAGCACGGGAGCAAAAGGCACCCGCCCGCGCCACCGTGTTACATTATTAATTCAAACCACACATTACGACTTATGGTTTTACAAGACCTCCAACAAGACTTCAAAGGTTCAAACTGGAAGCATGAGATTGACGTGAGAGACTTCATCCAGGCCAACTACGAGCCCTACGCGGGCGACGAGACCTTCCTGGCCGGTCCCTCCGAGAAGACTAAGAAACTGTGGAACCTTCTGTCCGCCCTTTTTGAGGTGGAGCGCGAGAAGGGAGTCTACGACGCCGAGACAAAGCTTCCCCAGAGCATCGACACCTACGGAGCCGGATACATCGACAAGGACAGCGAGGTGGTGGTCGGCCTGCAGACCGACAAGCCCCTGAAGCGAGGCATCTTCCCCAAGGGAGGCATCCGCATGGTGGAGAAGGCGCTCAATGCCTACGGCTATGAGCTCGACCCCGCCACGAAGACCATCTTCACCAAGTACCGCAAGACCCACAACGAGGGTGTGTTCTCGGCCTACAACGACGACATCAAGGCCGCTCGCCATGCCCACATCATCACTGGCCTGCCTGACGCCTACGGCCGCGGCCGCATCATCGGCGACTATCGCCGCGTGGCCCTCTACGGCACCGCCAACCTCATCGAGGAGAAGAAGCGCTACTTCAAGCGCATCGACATACAGGAGTTCACCGAGGAGATCGTGCGCCACCGCGAGGAGATCTCCGACCAGATCCAGGCCCTGAAGCAGTTTGAGCGCATGTGCGCCGCCTACGGCTTTGATGTCACCAAGCCCGCCACCAACGCCCGCGAGGCGGTGCAGTGGACCTACTTCGGCTACCTCGGTGCGGTGAAGGACCAGGACGGTGCCGCCATGTCGCTCGGCCGCGTCTGCGCCTTCCTCGACATCTTCATCCAGCGTGACCTCAAGAACGGCACCCTCACCGAGGAGGAGGCCCAGGAGCTCATCGACCAGATGATCATGAAGCTGCGCATCGTGCGCTTCCTCCGCACGCCCGAGTACAACGACCTCTTCTCCGGCGACCCCATCTGGGCCACGGCCTCCATCGGCGGCATGGGCATCGACGGCCGCTCGATGGTCACCAAGACTGACTACCGCTTCCTCCACACACTCTACAACATGGGTCCCTCGCCCGAGCCCAACCTCACCATCCTCTGGAGCGAGCGCCTGCCCGAGCCCTGGAAGAAGTATTGCGCCAAGGTCAGCATCGACACCAGCGCCATCCAGTATGAGAACGACGACCTCATGCGTGCCGAGCTGGGCGACGACTATGGCATCGCCTGCTGCGTCAGCCCGATGAAGATCGGCAAGCAGATGCAGTTCTTCGGCGCCCGCGCCAACCTGGCCAAGTGCATGCTCTACGCCATCAACGGCGGACGCGACGAGATGTCGGGACAGCAGATCGCGCCCCGCTTCGCGCCCATCACCGGCGACTACCTCACCTACGAGGAGTTCATGCCCAAGTTTGAGCAGATGATGCGCTGGCTGGCCAAGACCTATGTCAACGCGCTGAAGATCATCCACTACATGCACGACAAGTACGACTACGAGGCTTTCGAGATGTCGCTCCACGACGGCGACGTCGAGCGCACCCGCGCCACGGGCATCGCCGGTCTCTCCATCGTCACCGACTCCATCGCCGCCATGAAGCACTGCAAGGTGCGCATCATCCGCGACGACAGCGGCATGGCCGTCGACTACAAGATTGAGGAGGGCGACTATGTGCCTTTCGGCAACAACAACGACGAGACCGACGCCATCGCTGTCGACCTCACGGAGAAGTTCATGGAGTATCTGCGCCAGCACCGCACCTACCGCGACGCCACGCCCACGCAGAGCTTGCTCACCATCACCTCCAACGTGGTCTACGGCCGCAACACGGGTGCCACTCCCGACGGCCGACAGAAGGGCGTGCCCTTCGCTCCGGGTGCCAACCCCATGAACGCGCGTGACGTCAAGGGTGCCGTGGCTGCCCTCTCATCGGTGGCCAAGTTGCCCTTCCAGCACTCGCGCGACGGCATCTCCTACACCTTCGCCATCACGCCCGGCGCCCTCGGCAAGGAGACCGCACAACGCGCGCAGAACCTCGTGGGACTGCTCGACGGCTACTTCACGCCCAACGGCGGACAGCACCTCAACGTCAACGTCTTCGACCGCCAGCTGCTCATCGACGCCATGGATCATCCTGAGAAGTATCCGCAGCTCACCATACGCGTCAGCGGCTACGCCGTCAACTTCGTGAAGCTCACTCGCGAGCAACAGCTCGACGTGCTCTCACGCACCATCAACCAGGGCCTGTAAGCCCCCTCAGTGGCGCCAAGAGACGCAACACAAAACAAGCCAAATGCGATCCCTCACCCGGCAGGGAAGCATTTGGCTTTCATTCTTTCCCAATAACACCATCACCATGAACATCATCGGACACATACACTCCATGGAGTCGTTTGGCACCGTCGACGGTCCCGGCATACGCTTCGTGGCCTTCATGCAGGGATGTCCCCTGCGCTGCCAGTTCTGCCACAACCCCGACACCTGGGACCCGAAAGGCAAGTGCCAGTACGAACTCACGCCACAGCAACTGATGGATGAGGTGTTGCGCTACCGCAGCTTCATCCGCACGGGTGGCGTCACCCTCTCCGGCGGCGAACCGCTCATGCAGGCCACCTTCGCCAAGGACTTTTTCGCCCTCTGCCGGGCCGAGGGCATCCACACAGCTCTCGACACCAGCGGCATCTACTGTTCGGAGACAGCCCTCGACGTGCTGCAATACACCGACCTCGCCCTGCTCGACATCAAGACCATGGACCCCGACCTCTACCCGCGGCTCACCGGCCAGCGGCAAGACCACAACCTGCGCTTCCTCGACGAGCTCCAGCAACGCGGCATCCGCACATGGGTGCGCCATGTGGTGGTGCCAGGACTGACCGACGACGACGACTGGTTGCGCAGGCTGGGCGAGCATGTGGCCCGTTACAGTGTGGTGGAGAAGATAGAGGTGCTGCCTTATCACACCCTCGGCACGTTCAAGTATGCGAAGCTCGGCCTCACCTATCCTCTCGAGGGTATCGAGCCTCTCAGCGCCGAGCGCACGCAGGCCATCCGCCAGATGCTCTCCGCCTACAAGCCCTGCCTGTAAAGCGGAGGAAGATAACGGGGGCTTGCCGATAACGGAAAAACATCGTGTTTTTTGCGACACTATTCACCATTCAACTTGCTGATAGCGAAAATGAACACGTCCGACCAGAACTTCTTTTTTTTGCCGATGAACATTGCCATTTCAAGTTTTTTTGTATAACTTTGCAACCGACAAGGTTGCGACAGGGCTATCCCCTACAGCCAAAGAGAAACTTAAAATCATTTGCCAGACAGTAAAAATAAAGAAAAAAGCGCTTCCGGTGGTGAGGAACGAAGTCCCGCGCCACCGCACCTCAAGGGATGAACACTTGTTCCCAAGAGGCAAAGAAGGCATCGGTCGTTCGACCACTTAATAAAAATATAGAGCTCCAACTCTTGTTCTCCGATTTCGAATACCGCCAATATTCTACAACAACGAGAGCAAGCCGTAAGGAAGGCTCATGCCTACATAGGCGTGAGCCGTTCTGTGCTTGTCGTTGTTGTGGGTCACTTGGCGGTAACCTGAAATCAGCAAGCTACGAACGGTTAACGCCTTTTTTATTTCAATTGTACCACCATCTTAACGGGAACGTAATGCGGTCTGTTTAATTTTGCAGCCGAGTGGACTATGCGCCACATGGCGTTTCCCTCCTCTATATCTCTAAATGGGGATAGTAAGGGTTTGGTTCTAAAAAGCGGAAGGCGGGAAGCCTCCGGGACGTCACTGGCCTTTGCGGACCGAAAACATCGGCGGACACCAAGGCAACGACAAGCGTCCCAAAGGGATTTCCGACAATCCGGTTTTTCAAAACTGGCCTTTCGATATTAGAGATGTAACTATAGAACTAATGGATTTTTAACAACAAAAAATGATTAGAAAAATGTTTGGGCTGAGAGACTTCCGAAAGATGGTCTCCTGCCTGATGCTCATGATGGGCATGATGACGCTGTGCTTGCAAACGGCAAGCGCACAAGAACAAGCTTATGTGACCTACGCCGACGGCACTCTGACCTTCGACTACGGTATGAAGCCCACATCCGGGCAGGTATTCAACTTGAACCTGGCGGCCAATGACCCCGCATGGAAGACATTCAACCCCCAGGTGAATAAGGTCGTCTTCACCACCAACTTCAGCAAGGCACGACCCACAAGCCTTTCTTATTGGTTTGCAGATTGCAAAGACCTCAACGACATTGAGGGCATCGAAAACCTCAACACATCGAAGGTGGACCACTTCTTTTACACCTTCTTGAATTGCGAGAAGCTCACGACGATAGACGTCACCCACTTCAACACGTCGAACGCCATCATCCTGGCAGGCTTGTTCGCAGGATGCAAGAGCCTCGCATCGATAGACGTTTCCCATTTTGACACGAGAAAGGCGCAATGGACTTATTTCATGTTTCAGGGGTGCGAAAGTCTCACCACGCTCGACCTGCGCAGCTTCGACACGCAAAGCATCAACTACACGAACAGCATGTTCGCAGGATGCAGCCATCTCAAGAACCTCTATATCAGCGACAAGTTTGACCTATCGAAGGTTCCTGAAAAGCACAGTGTTTTGATGTTTTCCGGATGCGAGTCCATTGAGGGTGCTATTCCATACGACCCCAACTTCTACAGCGATGGCCAGGAAAAAGACGAGAAGCAGTTTGCCAACTACAAGACCGGGGTTCTGCCAGAAGGTCGTGGGCACCATGGGCGATGAGCTGATAGGAGCGGCCGGCGAGCCCTTGAGGATATGCGACCTGCAGCTCAAGGACAAGGTGAAGCTCAACATCACCGACACCGAGGTGGCAGGGGCAGCCAAGGCATCCTACACTCGCACGGTGACTTCCAGCTGGGGCACCCTCTGCCTGCCCTTCGCCATCGACGTGACCGACAAGGACAACGACTGCTACTTCTACCCGTTGAACAAGATAGAGCTCAGCAAGGGGCGCATACCCGTGAAGCGGATAACGTCGGGTGTGGTCGGCGCTGGCGTGCCGGTGTTCGTGAAACGCAAAAGCCATGGGCAAGACGCCATCCACGTGGTGGGCACACAGGGCGACAACGGCCTGGTGGGCCTGGCCAGCGCGCCCGTGAACGCCACGGAAGGCAACCGCCTCGTGGGCACGTTCGATGCGGTGGCGGCTCCGTCAGACGCTTACTTCATCGCCAAGGATAGGTTCCGTCTCGTGTCCGACTATGCTGGGAAAGACAACACCAAGGGTGTCAAGGTCTATGGCTATCGCGCTTACATCATCGCGGACGAGACGGCATCGGCAAAACCCTCCTCACTGGGCATCGACGAGAATGACGAGCCGACAAGCATCGGAGGCGTGACGGGTGTCGACGACAACAACGACAACGTGGCATATTTCGACGCGCAAGGACGCAAGCTGAGCGGCCCACGCAAGGGTCTCAACATTGTCAGGACAGGGCAGCTCGTCAGAAAGGTGGTCATCAAATAAACAGGGGAGGAAAAGATCATGAAGAAGAAAAACTATGTAAAACCGCAGTCGGAGCGCATACAGGTCATGGCGCCGCACCTGCTCTCAAGTTCAGAATACATCTACAAGGGAACGCCCAATGGCGACGGTGGGGACAGTGAAGACCCCGACAAGGAGAATTGGCTCAACCCCCGCGGTGACACGGGCGACTACTGGTTGGCTGAGTGACGACACCCGCGGCGGAAGTCACGCAGCGGGACAGGCTCCGCGAATCACATGAAGGCTTTCTGAAAACCAGCCTTTGAAAAGCTGGCTTTTAGAGCCCTTCTGAAAACAGCAATCGGCAAGCAACGAGGTGGGATGCACCTCATTGTTTGCCGATTGCTGTATTTTATCGCATCTTGGCGACTGCAAACATAATGGGACTTGCCAATAACGGCACATCATCATCCTTTTTACCTCAAGCGGCCTTGCGGAACAACCGCACAAGGGCGACCAAGCTACCGCCCGCCCCATCATCACAGGATAAAACGGTGAGAAGGCCTGCCTTCACAGGCCCACACGGGTCATTGGAGAGACGGGCGGCTACAGTTCCAACCAGTTTTTCACGATGGTTGCGCCCTCAGGCGTCAGGACACTCTCGGGATGAAACTGTATTCCGTGGATGTTGTAGTGGCGGTGGCGCAACGCCATGATCTGCCCGTCGTCGCTCATGGCCGTCACCTCCAGGCTGTCGGGGAAGCCCGTGCGGTCCACCACCCAACTGTGGTAGCGGCCCATGACGATGCGCTTGGGCATGCCCGCGAAAATGGGGTCGTTGCCAAACTGCGTGCCCTCGGTGGCCACGCCGTGGTATACCTCAGCGAGGTTGGTCAGATGGCCGCCAAAGACCTCGCCGATGGCCTGGTGGCCCAGGCACACGCCCAGCATGGGCTTGCGGCCGGCATAGGTGCGGATCACGTCCATCAGCAGTCCCGCCTCCTCAGGAATACCCGGTCCGGGCGAGAGGATGATCTTGGAGAAAGGCTCCAGCTGGTTGAGCGTGAACTGGTCGTTGCGATAGACCTCTACCGAGGCACCCAACTGGCGGACGAGGTGTGCGAGATTGTAGGTGAACGAGTCGTAGTTGTCGACGATCACCACCCGTTGTGCCTGAGCGTCCCCGTGTCTGTTATTTTCATTCATCATTGTTGCTTCTTTTTTTTGTGGTCGTTTGTAGTACCCGTCATACGTTTGTTTGTCAAGGCCTTGCCTGTGCCCGCTTACAGTGTCTCCGCTATCTTGACCGCCTTCATGAGCGCCCCCAGCTTGTTGTTGCTCTCCTCCAGCTCGTAGTTGTCGTTGCTCTTTGCCACGACACCCGAGCCCGCCTGGAACCACAGCTCCCCGTTGCGCGAGATGAAGGTGCGTATCACGATGGCCTGGTTGAGGTCGCCGTTCAGTCCGATGAAGCCGATGCATCCGCCATAGGCACCGCGGTTATGGGGCTCCATCTCCGAGATGAGCTGCATGGCCCGCACCTTCGGCGCGCCCGACAGCGTGCCGGCGGGGAACGTGTCAAAGAACGCCTTGATGGGGTCGGCTCCCTCGTTGAGCGTGCCGCTGACGCGGCTCACGAGGTGTATGACATGGCTGTAGAACTGCATGTCCTTGTAGAAGTCGACCTTCACGTCGTGACAGTTGCGGCTGAGGTCGTTGCGCGCCAGGTCGACGAGCATCACGTGCTCGGCGTTTTCCTTAGGGTCGTTTCGCAGGAACTCAGCGTTGCGGCGGTCCTGCTCAGGATTGCCCGTGCGCCTGGTGGTGCCTGCTATGGGATCGATGTAGGAGCGGTTCGCCACGATGCGGTTGTGGGTCTCGGGCGAGGAGCCGAAGATGCGGAAGCCTCCGAAGTCGAAATAGAACAGGTAAGGTGACGGGTTGATGCTGCGCAAGGCTCGGTAGAGCTTGAAGTCGTCGCCCTCGTAGCGCTGCACGAAGCGCCGCGAGATGACGATCTGGAACACGTCGCCCCGCAGGCAATGCTTCACGCATCGACGGATGTTGGCCTTGTGCTCCTCATCGGTGAGTGTCGAGGTGCGCTCGCCCACGGGGTGGAAGCCATAGGGCTTCACGTTGGCGCGGCCGGCAGCCATCTCCAGCTTGTCAAGGCGTGCGTCGGCATCTTCGCCATCAGACGCCAGGGTCACGAAGACCATGGTGTTGTTGAAGTGGTCGAAGACGATGAGGTCACGATACATAATGTAATAGATATCGGGCGCATCGTTTTTCTCCATCGTGGTGTCCTTCACGTTGATGTTCTCAAAGTAGCGCACCGCATTGAACGACGTGTAGCCGTAGATGCCGCAGTAACACGCCTCGTCACCCTCCACGTGGAAGCGGCGGAGGAAGCGTCCGAAGGCTTCGGCGATGGCCACCTTGGACGCCTCGCCCTTGGCGGGGCCGGTGGGCGGCAGCGTCTCCTCGGTGCGCGAGCCGTCGGGATAGGTGCAGATCACCTGGCCGTGGGCCACGGCGATGGAGGCCATGGGGTTGATGCCTATGAAGGAGCGCGAGTTGTCGTTGCCGTGATAGTCGGAACTCTCCATGAGCGCCGACTGTGGGTAGAGGTCACGCAAGCGCAGGTAGATGCCGACAGGCGTGTAGAGGTCGGCCAGGATCTTGCGCGAGTGGGTGCGATAGTCAAAAGTTTCCATATTCCTTTGCCATTTGTTTGTTGTTGAGATAGGTCTCCACATCCTTGTCGCCACGTCCCGACACGGTGAGCACCACCACGTCAGAGGGGTTGAAGTGGAGCTTCTTCAGTGCCGCCACGGCGTGCGCGCTCTCGATGGCAGGTATGATGCCCTCCATGCGTGTGAGCTCATAGCCGGCGTAGATGGCCTCGTCATCATTGATGGCCAGCACCTGCTCGCGCCCCTGCTGGGCCAGATGGGCGTGCATGGGGCCTATGCCCGGATAGTCGAGACCGGCCGAGATGGTGAAGGCCTCCTCGATCTGTCCGTCGTCGGTCTGCATCACCAGGGTACGCGCGCCGTGGATGATGCCCTCTGTGCCGCAGTGTATGGTGGCCGCAGTGTGGTCGGTGTCGATGCCGTGGCCGCCCGCCTCCGCCAGCACGATCTTCACGCGCTCATCGTCGACATAGTGATAGATGGTTCCGGCGGCGTTGCTGCCTCCACCCACGCAGGCGATGAGGTAGTCGGGATAGTCGCGTCCCACCTTCTCCTCGAGCTGCCACTTCAGCTCCTTCGAGATGACGCTCTGCATCTTGGCCACGATGTCGGGATAGGGGTGCGGGCCCATGGTCGAGCCGACGATGTAGAACGTGTCGTCAGGATGGCAGCACCAGTCGCGGATGGCCTGCGAGCAGGCATCACTGAGTGTCATGTTGCCTGTGCGCACGGGGTTGACCTTGGCTCCCAGCATCTTCATGCGCTCCACGTTGGTGTGCTGGCGCTCCACGTCGGTGGCACCCATGAATATCTCACAGTCCATGTCCATCAGCGCGCACACCGTGGCCGTGGCCACACCGTGCTGGCCGGCGCCTGTCTCGGCGATGATGCGCCGCTTGCCCATCTTCTTGGCCAGCAGGATCTGGCCGATGGTGTTGTTGATCTTGTGTGCGCCGGTATGGTTGAGGTCCTCGCGCTTGAGATAGAGCTGGCAGCCATACTTCGCGCTCATGCGCTTGGCGAAGTAGAGCGGTGAGGGGCGTCCCACGTAGTCCTTGAGCAGCGACTCGTACTCGCGCTGAAACTCCTCGCTCTGTATGATGGGCAGGTAGGCGTCTTGCAAGTCGTGCACACACTTGTAGAGAATCTCGGGAACATAGGCACCGCCAAACTGTCCGTAGAAACCGGCGGTGGTGGGGTTGATGGTATCTTTAGGGTTTGCCATGATGATCGTGTTATGTTGTTTGTTGTGGGTGAATGTGTTGTGGGCGACGGTGTGTGGCCGTCGCCATGGGGCGCTATTGCCCGAGCGCGTCGTAGAGCCGGTCGATGGCCTTGTCAGGATCGTGCGTCTCGTTGAGCAGCGTCACAAACTTGCTGCCGATGATGGCGCCAGCCGCGTTGGCCTGTGCGCTCTGCAGGGTCTGCTTGTTGGAGATGCCGAAGCCGATCATGCGCGGATTGTGGAGGTTCATGGCGTTGATGCGTTCGAAGTAGGAGACCTTCTTCTCGTCGAAACCGCTCTGCGCGCCGGTGACACTGGCCGACGAGACCATGTAGATGAAGCCGTCGGTGTTGTCGTCGATGAAACGCACGCGTTCCTCCGATGTCTCGGGAGTGATCATCATGATGACGCGCACGTCATACTTGTCGGCGATGGGCTTCACCACGTCCATGTAGTCCTGGAAGGGCAAGTCGGGGATGATGCAGCCGCTGACGCCACTCTCGACGCAGCTCTGGAAGAAAGCCTCGATGCCATAGTGCATGACCACGTTGAGGTAGCCCATGAGCACCAGCGGGATGGTGACCTCATCCTTGATGGCCTTCAGTTGGCCGAAGAGCAGGCGGAGCGTCATGCCGTTCTTGAGTGCCACGGTGCCCGCGCCCTGCACCACAGGGCCGTCGGCCAGCGGGTCGCTGAAGGGGATGCCCACCTCGATCATCGAGATGCCACGCCGCTGGAGCGTGAGGATGGTGCGGGCGGTCATGTCAAGCTCAGGACAGCCTGCGCAGAAGTATAGGGAGAGCAGCTTGCCTGGCAGTGAGGGCGTGGCAGCGCCACGCTCAGCGAGCGGCGAAGCGAAGAGTTGGTTGATCTTGTTCATGATGGTTGTGTTGTAAGGTTGATGTGTGTGTGTGTGTTGTCAGGCGGGGAGCCGTCAGGCCCTCACCTGGTCGATGAAGGTACGCAGGCGTTCCACGTCCTTGCGGCCAGGCTCAGTCTCGAAGCGGCTGTTGAGGTCGATGCCGGCCAGCATCGGGTGGTCAAACTGCCTGACGCGCTCGGCGTCGTCGGGTCCGATGCCTCCGCTGAGCAGGAAAGGTGTGTGACCGTCGTAAGAAGCGAGCACGTCCCAGTCAAACTGCCGCCCGCTGCCGCCCACTGTGGGGCACCGCGTGTCGAAGAGGAAGAGGTCGGCGTGACCTTCGTAGGCCTTGTATCGCGCCACGTCGTCCTTGGAGGCCACGCTGATGGCCTTGATGACCTTGATGTCAGGGGCGATGTCGGGTATGAGCGTGCGCTTGAGGTTGTCGATCATCACGGGACTTTCGTCTCCGTGGAGCTGGACATACGCCAACCGGTAGTTGTAGATGGCGGTGAGGATGGTCTGTGGCATCTCGTCGACGAAGACACCCACACGCCGGATGGCTGTCGGCTGCGAGACGGTGGGGTGCGATCCTTGGGTGGCCTGCCGCAGGCGCTCCTCGCTGTAGTCGGGCAGGATGCCGGCCTTGGAGGAGATCATCTTCACGCAGCGTTTGGAGCCTGGCCAGAAGATGAAGCCCATGAGGTCGATGTCGAGTTGCGCCACGTCGCGTATGTTGTCCTTGTCGCGCATGCCGCATACCTTGATGAGCAGGCGGCGGGAGGCGGTGCTGTGGGGATGGGGTGATGGTGTCATGGCGTGGTCGTTTGCAGTTGGCTGATGAAGTGGCGTAGTTCCGCGCCCGGGTCGTCGGCCCGCATGAAGTGCTCGCCCATGAGGAAACCGCTGAAGCCCGCTTGGCGCAGCCGCCCTACGGTGCCGGGGTCTCCGATGCCACTCTCGCTGACCTTGCAGACGCCCTTGGGCAGGCGCTCGGCCATGCGGAAACTGTTGGCCACGTCGGTGACAAACGAACCGAGGTTGCGGTTGTTGATGCCATACATGTCGGGCTCGAGGGCGGCATAGTCGAGGTCGGCCTCGCTGTGCATCTCCAGCAGGACCTCCAGCCCGAGCTCGTGGGCGGTGTGGAGCAACCTGCGGCACTCGTCCACACTGAGGTCGGCGGCGATGAGCAGCACGGCCGACGCACCGCAGAGACGTGCCTGCAGCAATTGGTACTCGGAGATGACGAAGTTCTTGTAGAGAATGGGCAGGGTGACGCCCGAGAGGCGCGCCTCCTGCACAAACTCGTCGTATCCGCCGAAGAACTGGCTGTCGGTGAGGATGCTGAGCGCCGTGGCGCCCGCCTGCTGGTAGCTGAGGGGAATGACGCCTGCGCGGCCCTCGCGCTTGATCCACCCCTTTGAGGGCGACTTGCGCTTAAACTCGGCGATGATGCCTGTCGGCGATGACAGGAGGGCCTGGCGCATGGAGACGGGCGCAGCGGCTTCGTCCCTCATCTGCTTGTCTACCATCGCCATGAGGCGGCGGAGTGGCACAAACCGCATCCACTCCTCCAGTTCGTGGCGCTTGTGGGCCACGATGGTCTCCAGGATGTCGGTCTTCTGTGTGTTGTTGTCCATGGTATGGGAATGAGGGGGTTAACTGTTAAGCTCGACGAAGTGGCGGAAGGTGCTGAGTGCCTTGCCCGAATCGAGGCTCTCACGGGCGATGTCGATACACTCGTTGATAGACTTCTTGCCCCGCTCGAGCACCTGGATGGCAAAGGCGGCGTTGGCCAAGACGATGTTCTTCTGGGCGGGCAGGGCCGTTCCCTGCAGCACGTTGTCGAAGATCTGTGCGGCCTCTTCCTCGGTGGCTCCTCCCACAAGTTCCTCGGGACGGGCAACATCGAAGCCCAGGTCTGCTGGCTTGAACACGCGCTCATAGTCGTTGGTGGTGACCTTGAAGTCGCCCGTGAGCGAGATCTCGTCGTAGCCGTCGATGCTGTTCACGATGCCATAGTCGATGCCGATGCGCTGGTAGACCTGCTGGTAGAGGCGCATCTGGTCGAGATTGGCCACGCCGAGCAGTTGGCACTGGGGCTTCGAGGGATTGATGATCGGTCCGAGCAGGTTGAAGAACGTGGGGAAGGGCAATGCCTTGCGGATGGCGCCCACAAACTTCATGGCCTTGGCGAAGAGTTGCGCATGGAGGTAGACGATGCCACACTCGTTGAGCGAGCGGTTGAGCTTGTCGATGTCATCGGTGAAGACCACACCGTGATTCTTGATGACGTTGGACGCGCCACTGACCGAGGTGGCCGAGAAGTTGCCGTGCTTGGCCACCTTATAGCCTGCGCCCGCAATGACGAAGCAGGCCGTGGTGGAGATGTTGAACGTGTTCTTGCGGTCGCCTCCCGTTCCCACGACATCGATGTAGCGGTCACACTCCAGAGGCACGGCCACGCCTGTGGCGAGGATGCCGTCGCGGAATCCCAGCAGCTCGTCCACCGTGATGCCACGCATCTGTATGGCGGTAAGCAAGGCCGCTATCTCCGCGTCGTTGAGTTCACCCTGCGTGATGGCAACGAGCAGGCCCTTGGTCTCCTCGCGCTGAAGCTCTTCGTGATTGAGCAAACGGTTGAGAATAAGTGATACGTCCATAATTATTTATATTTTTAATTGTTTATATTTTCATCTGTATTCATCCCTCCTTGCTTCCTGTGCGCTCCGCCGGGAGCCCTCTTGACGAAAGGTGAGCGCTCTGCCGGGAGAATGACTGTTGTAACACGGTGTGCGCTTCGTCGGTAGGCCCCCTTGCTGTCTCAGTGCGGTCGGTCGCTCCGGTTGAATGAAAAAAGGCCTGTCGTAAGAACGGCAGGCCTTTCAGTTTTATCTCCTTGGAGTATCCACACGGCTAAGCGACTCACGACTGTTGAAATCTTGAGCTTCGCCACCACCAATATGCAGATACATGATTCTTCATTGTTTTGATTATGATTACAGGCGCAAAGATACACAAAAACCAACAAACAACAAACTTTTTAGTTAAAAAAGTGATATTTTCTTTGTTTTACTTGCAAATGTTGAAATCTTGGCTTATATTTGCGACAGAAATGTTTCGTATGCACATAGCGAAACAGTTTTTTTTCTTGAGGTTGGTAGCGTCCTGCACCAACCTCTTTTGATGATACAAGAATTGTCCTCGTTTGGCCACATCCTTCGTCTTGCCGCCGCGACCCCATCCTCGTGGTGATGATTGCCACGAGAGATGGAACCTTCTTGGTTTTGGCACCAAAAGAGATTGCCTCTATGGACACTTGTTTTTTGAAAATAAGTGGGAATTTGCAAACCGTTTCCGAAAATAATGCCTACCTTTGCACACAACCTAATAAATAATAAGGACTAAGGGTATCACTTATCAAGTAATAAGGTAATCACTTGTCAAATAACAGGTAAGTAGAAAGGAATCATATAACCTAAGCAACAATATGACATTTCGCAAATCCATTCTGGGAGTAATCCTCTGCCTGCTGTCGGCCGTGGCCGTGGCGGGCAATGTGTATGACATACGCCCCGTGCCGCAACAGCAGGAGCGCACCGACGGCAGCGCCCGCTTGTCGGGGAGTGTCACCGTGGTGGCCGGTCCCGCCATCGATGCCTATACCCTCGACCGAGCCAAGGAGGTGCTCACCGAGCACGGCCTGACACCCGTCGTGGCGCGCAAGGCCACCAAGGGCGCCGCCACACTCTACCTGGGTGTCAACGCCACGGGCGACGCAGCCGACCGCGCAGCCAAGCGGCTGGGCCTCAAGCGCGACGTCTTCAACCAGAAAGGTTACGACCGCCACGTCCTCGCCGTGAGGCAGCAGGCCGGTGGAGCAGAGGTGGTGATCGTGGGCGAGACCACCGACGCCGTGTTCTGCGGACTGGCCTCGCTCGAGCAGATGCTCGACCAGGCCAAGGACGGCAACCTCGACTGCGTGGACATCTACGACTACGCCGACACGCAGTATCGCGGCGTCATCGAGGGCTACTATGGCGTGCCCTATTCGGCGGAGGTCACGGCAGACCTCTTCCGCTTCATGGCCCGCTACAAGATGAACACCTATATGTATGGTGCCAAGAGCGACCCCTATCACTCGCAGCATTGGGACAAGGCATACCCCAAGACCATCACGCCTGAGCAGCAGGAGGTGGGCATGCTCACCGAGGGCATGATGCGCCAGCTCACCGATGCCGCCCACCGCTGCAAGGTCAACTTCATCTGGGCCATCCATCCGGGCGGTGCCTTCACCGATGCCAAGCAGACCGATGTGCTCGACCGCGTAATGAGCAAGTTCCGTCTCATGCACCAGCTCGGCGTGCGCCAGTTTGGTGTCTTTGTCGATGACGTGGGCGTGCCCTCCGACTCGGCCTCGCTGGCGCTCAACGCGCAGCGCCTCACCTTGCTGCAACAGAAGATCGACCGCGAGTGGAACGGACGCAAGGCGCAGCCCGCCGACACCGTGAAGCCGCTCCACTTCGTGCCCCAGCTCTATGCCTACTCTTGGGTGAGCCGCCAGCAGGGCGAGCGCTTCTTCCGCTCGCTCAGCACCACACCCAAGAAGGTGTGCATCTACATTACCGGGCGCGCCGTGTGGACCGTGCCCAACTCTGAAGATCCCGACCTGGTCAGTTCGTGGCTCGGGCGTGACGTGGCATGGTGGTGGAACTATCCCTGCAATGACAACGACATGAACAAGATCTTCCCGCTTGACACGTACCGCAACTTCGACGACGAGGCGCACATCGACCGCAACGCCACGCTCGACCCCAACCTCAAGGGGGTGAACACGCTCATCAGCAACCCCATGCAGCAGGGCGAGGTCAGCAAGATAGCCCTCTACAGCATCGCTGACTATGCCTGGCACCGTGCAGCCTTCGACAACGACGCCTCCTGGATGGCATCGCTCAAGGCCATCTTCGGCAAGCGTGCCGGCAATGCCTTCCGTCTCCTGCCCCTCGTGCGCCACTATGACACCAACACGCAACTGGCCGACCGCATACGTCTCTGGAAGGCCAACAGCCTCGATGACCAAGCCACACAGGCGCTGCTCGACGAGCTGCGCAGCCTGCAGGCCGACGCCAAGGCACTGAGCGGGATGGCCTCGTCGGACAATGTCTCCGACCGTCTGCTCTGGCATGAGTTGCAGCCCTATGTGGAGAAGGTGGCCGACATGTGCGGCATCGCCCACACGCTCATCGCACCACACACCGAGGCACAGCGCCAACAGGCCGTCCAACAGGCCCAGACGCTCGACAAGAACCCCAAGTACCAGTTCTCCATCCTCAGCGGCATGGGCGAAGACATACGCCTCTCCAAGAGGGGCGCCGAGCCGGCAGCCAAGGTGCTGCGACCCTTCGTGGGCCAGCTGGCCAACGCCAAATGAGACCTGACAACGCCTGACAATAAAAGGTGGGGTCTGCCAACCGCCAGCGTAACAGTACGCCCAAAGCCAATTGATGGAACCCGCCAATTACAAACTTACCTTTTGAACCTAAAATGAGAAATCGTATCCTGACAGCAGCCTTTGCGCTGACACTACCCCTCGTGATGAGCGCGCAAGACGTGCTCGTGCATGTCGACACCAGCCGCGAGCCCATCCACCAGGGCAAGTACAAGGCCACCATGGAGAGCCTCTCCGACTTCCAGTGTCCGGAGTGGTTCCGCGACGCTAAGTTTGGCATCTGGGCCCATTGGGGCGTACAGTGCGCCGCCGAGGACGGCGACTGGTATGCCCGCGGCATGTACTACCAAGGCAACGGGCAATACAACTACCAGATAGACGCCATGGGCCACCCTTCGGAGAAGGGATTCAAGGACTGGATACCCCGCTGGAAAGCGGAGAACTGGCAGCCCGACTCGCTCGTCAAGTTCTATAAGGACTGCGGCGCGCGCTACTTCTTCTGCATGGCCAACCACCACGACAACTTCGACAACTGGAACAGCAAGTACCAGCCTTGGAACTCGGTCAACATGGGTCCCCACAAGGACATCGTGGGAGGATGGGCCGCTGCGGCCCGCAAGCTGGGCCTGCCCTTGGGCGTGAGCGTCCATGCCGCCCACTCGTGGGTGTGGTATGAGCCCTCACGCGGAGCCGACAGCCGGGGGCCGCTCAAGGGCGTGCGCTATGACGGATGGCTCACCAAGGCCGACGGCAAGGGCACCTGGTGGGAAGGCTACGACCCGCAGGACCTCTATGAGCAGCGCCACAAGCTGAGCCGCGACAATAGACACTGGGACTGGGACACCTCCAAGGTGACGCCACCCGACCAGGCTTTCTGCGACCGCATCTACAACCGCACCGTCGACCTCATCAACCAGTTCTCGCCCGACATCGTCTACTTCGACGACACCTACCTGCCCCTCTGGCCCGTGTCCGACTGCGGACTGGCCATCACCGCCCACCTTTACAACAAGAGCATGGCGGAGCACGGCGGCAAGAACCAGGCCGTGGTGACGGGCAAGGTGCTCGACGACAAAATGAAGAAGACCATCCTCTGGGACGTGGAGCGTGGCGCGTGCGACAAGATACAGGAGCTGCCCTGGCAGACCTGCACCTGCATCGGCAGCTGGCACTATGACAAGCACGTCTACTACAACGACGGCTACAAGTCGCCCCAGCAGGTCATCACCATGCTCATCGACATCGTCTCGAAGAACGGCAACCTGCTGCTCAACGTGCCCGTCCGCAGCGACGGCACCATCGACCCCACCGAGCGCCGCATCGTGGAGCGCATCGGCCAGTGGATGCAGGCCAACGGTGAGGGCATCTATGGCACCCGGCCCTGGAAAGCCTTCGGCGAGGGACCGTCGGCCGACAAGGACAACCCCATGAGCGAACAGGGCTTCAACGAGGGCCGTATCAAGCAGACGGCCAACGACATACGCTACACGGCCAAGGGGCGGCACACCATCTACGCCTTTGTCCTGGGCAAGCCCGAGGCCGACATCACGCTCCGCCTCATGGGCAGCAAGACGCTACTGGGCCGCAAGGTGCGCGCCGTGAGCCTGCTGGGCTCAAGCGAGCGTGTGGGGTGGAGACAGGCCGCCAATGGCCTGACCATCACCAAGCCCGGGCATGCGCCGTTTGGCGAGGCGCTCTGCTACAAGGTCACCGTCAAGTGAACCGACACCACAACATGTATCATCTCATAAACCATTTGCGATATGAACTTTAAGAAAACATTCATGGCGGTCCTCAGTGCCGCCTTGCTGTTGCCTGCTACGGCAATGGCACAGTTCAATTGGCCTTACCAGATCAAGGACGGCACCATCGTGACCAAGGTGCCCGAGCGTCCTGCGGGCCAGAAAGACGTGCTCAACCTGGCCACCGCCAAGCTGCCCGTGCTCCGTGTGGGCTTTGTGGGCCTGGGCATGCGCGGACACGACGCCGTGCGCCGCTGGTGCTACCAGGAGGGCGTGGAGATCAAGGGTCTCTGCGACCATGAGGCCGACCGCGCCGAGGCCAGCAACGAGCTCCTGCGCAAGGCCGGCCTGCCGCCCGCATCGCTCTACAGCGGCGAGGAGGGCTACAAGGCGCTCTGCGAGCGTCCCGATGTCGACCTGATCTACATCGCCGTCGACTGGGAGCACCACGTGCCCGTGGCCGAGTATGCCATGGAGCACGGCAAGCACGTGGCCATCGAGGTGCCGTCGGCCATGAACCTCACCGAAATCTGGAAGCTCATCGACCTCAGCGAGCAGAAGCGGGTCCACTGCATGATGCTCGAGAACTGCTGCTACGACTTCTTTGAGCTCAACGCCCTCAACATGGCGCAGAAGGGTCTCTTCGGCGACGTCATCTTCGGACAGGGCGCCTACCGGCACGACCTCGACCCCTTCTGGGACGCCTACTGGAAGCGCGACGCCAACGACAAGCTGGGCTGGCGCCTCGACTACAACATGAAGTATCGTGGCGACGTCTATGCCACACACGGACTGGGTCCCGTGGCACAGATCATGAACATCCACCGCGGTGACCGCTTCACCGTGCTCTCGGCCATGGACACCAAGAGCTTCCTCGGCGTGAAGAAGGCTGAGCAGCGCCTGGGCCACAAGGTGGACAACTTCCGCCAGGGCGACCTCACCAACACCATGATACGCACCGAGCAGGGCAAGGTCATCCAGGTCGTGCACGACGTGATGACACCCCAGCCCTACAGCCGCATGTTCCACCTCGTGGGCACCAAGGGCATCGCCAACAAGTATCCCAGCGAGGGCATCGCGCTCAACGACGCCGCCCTCAAGCAGGCAGGCATCAAGCCGTCGGCCAACTACTACAACGGCGAGGCCTTCCTCAACGCGGCCGACATGCAGGCACTGAACAAGAAGTTTGAGTCGCCCATCATCACCAAGTACAACGCCAAGGCACGCGAGGTCGGCGGACACGGCGGCATGGACTTCATCGAGGATTCACGCCTCGTCTACTGCCTGCAGCACGGACTGCCTCTCGACATGGATGTCTACGACCTGGCCGAGTGGTGCTCGCTGGCCGAGCTCGGTTCGCTCTCGATGGACCACAACTGCATGCCCGTGGCTGTGCCCGACTTCACGCGCGGTCACTGGAACGACCAGAAGGGCTATCGCCACGCCTTTGCCTCGGCTGAGGATGAGGCTGCCCAGGACAAGGCCAACCATGAGTTCACCGTGAAGCTCAAGGCTACGGCCGAGAAGGCTTGGAAGAAGTTTGACAAGCAGCAGGCCAAGATCAAGGCTGCCAAGGCCAAGGCCGCTGCCAAGAAGTAAGCGCAGGAAAACGTAGCGGTGGATGCCGTCATTCACCGCCTCATGCACATCGGCGACAGGCTGATCCCGTCATGACAACGGGCATGCCTGCCGCCGATTTTCATTTTGTGGCCGTCCCTGTGGGCCATCTGTGAGGAGGAAAGGCTGACAAGAGTGCCGGCGGAGGCCCCCGGCAGACAGACCACAGGGCTACATGCGGCCCTGTCACGCCGGCAAGACAGAGGGGAGGAGGTAGAGAGGAGGAGTGCCGTTCATCCTGACGAAGCACCTGGCAAAGCTCCTGACGAAGCCAAAAGGGGCACCAACCTTCTCTGGGTTGGTGCCCCTTTTTATGGGTAGATTGGCAGATGAAATCAGTTGGCGGGCATGGCGGCACGCAGTCCGGTGAGGCCACGGCGGATAAGGTCCTTGGTGCCACTGCCGTCGTTGACATAGGCCTTGACCATCTCGGCATAGTCCATGGCGTCCTTGAGCCGCTGCGAGGGGGCTTCCACGGCCTGTGCGGCCTTGAGTGCCTCAAGCAGTTCCTTGAGGTCGGAAGGTTCGGCGAGGTTGCCGGGGCGCATCATGCTCAGCGCAGCGTTGAGCTCGCTGGCCAGCGCCGAGCCGTTGCCCTGGTGGTCGGAGAGGAAGGCCTTGAGCGCCTCATAGCGCTGTCGCATGGCCTCAATGCCGTTCTTGGCCCACGGTGCATACTCCGGCACCTTGGTCTGCATGTTGTCCCAAGCCTGCTGCTCCTCGAGGCGCTTGGCCGCCACACGCATCAGTTCGGTGAGAGTGGCATTGTCCACATAGGTGGTGTCCTCGATGGGCGCGTCGAGACGGAAGTAGTGTGTGATGTGGCTGTCGGCGTCATAGTCGGGCACAAGCTGCAGGCGGTCGGCATCAGCCTGACTGTGAAGTGTGGCCTCCTCCCAGGAGTGTATGTCCTTGGCCGCCATGACCAGCGGTCCGCGCATCATCGCCGCGGCCCACATGGGCTTGTAGGTCTGCTTGCGCGTGATGTCCATCTTGTCGGGCGTGTAGTCGAGGTGCGGGCCGTAAGGCATGGTCACCACCACGCTGTCGCCCCGCTGCCACTGGCGTGTGGGGATGGTCACATAAGTGCCCGGCCGGTAGCTGGCGGCCAGCTCACGGCCGTTGACGGTGACAGAGAAGCCTCGTGTGGCCCAGTAGGGCACGCGGAGCTTCATGGTGAAGGCGCTGCGCCCCTTCTCCATGCGGATGACGGAGCGCTCGGCGGGGAAGGTGCACTGCTGGCTGAAGGTGACGCCCCGCCATGTGGCGCGCGTGGGCAGGTAGAGCCCCACCCAGAGGGTGTCGGCAGCGGTGTAGTAGGTGGCCTCCTGGTACTTCACGTGGTTCTCGGCCCCCGTGCCACCGCAACAGGTCGACTGCGGTGTCTCGTTGCCCCAAGGCTTGCTGGCGTCAAGGCCCACGGCATACTGGTAGAGCACGGCATAGCGATGGGGGTTGATGGAGCCCACGAGCTGGTTGTAGAGCACCCGCTCATAGTAGTCCATGTATCGCGCGTCGTTGGGGTGATAGGCGTTGAGGTCCTTGGTGAGCTTGGCGAGGTTGTAGGCGCAGCACGTCTCGTTGATGTCGGGACCGGCGGGATTGGTGGCCATGCTCACCATCTGCTTGTAGGGCTGGCGGAACATCTCACCGTTGCCCACACCACCCATGGCGTAGCGGTAGCGGCCCTGCACCAGGTCCCAGAAGTTGTCGGCGATGTGCCAGTAGTAAGGGTTGTGGTTGGAGCGGTAGGAGCGCAGCGCACCCACGATCATCGGTATGTGCTGGTTGGCGTGGCGGTCGCGTATGGCGTCGATGCCCTTGGCCAGCGGCCCGTAGAAGGCCGGCGCGTCGAAGAAGCCGGCGGCCTCGATGAGGTGGCTCTTCTCGGTCTTGTCGGTCACCATCTCCGAGAGACGCGAGAGCGACTCCTGTATGCCGCCGAGCTCGCCGGCGATGTACATGTTCCACATCTCATAGCGATTGCCCGGCTTGGCGCGGCGCTCAGCCTGCGTACCGTCGGTCTTGACGTAGGTGCGGTAGTGCAGGCGGTTCCATATCCAGAGGCCCATGTCCTTGGCGATGGTGAGGGCCTTGGCCGATATCTTCTTGTCGTCGACGAGGTTGGCCACGTCGATGAGCCCGGCGAGCTGCTTGTGGACGGTGTAGTAGGGCGCCCACACACCCTCCTCGTTGTTGTAGGGTGCGTAGCGCTCGATGAGGGCGCAGTGCTGCGCGGGAATGGCGTTGATGTATCCGTAGCCGTAGTGGGCGTAGTCCGTCTTGTAGCGGTCGAAGTCCTTCCACGTGCCGCCCATGGTGCGAAGCTCCGCCTCGGGTGCGAGGTCGCGCGCCTCCCGGTAGCGTCCGAGCTGCTTGTCGAAGACGAAGGTGCGCTCCTGGCACTCGCGCATCTGGTCGACCACGAGCTTGATGTTCTTCTTGATCTGCTGGCGCTTGGCCTTGTCAGGGCAGGCCACATAGGCCATGGCCATGGCCGAGAGGTAGTGGCCGGTGCCGTGGCCCTTGAGCTTGGTGGTGGGCGAGTCCCATCCGTCAGCCTCGGGATAGCCGTCGGTGGACAGTCCGTAGGTGTCACGGTAGTTGTAGACCTGCTGACGGGGGTCGAGCGAGAGCAGGTTGTCGATGTCGAGGTCACGGTTGTGCGTCAGGCGGTTGTCGCCGATGAGCTGCACACTGCCCAGGGGCAGGGGCTCGGCCACGGGCTGCGGCAGGGGTGCCGACGGCTGTGTGGCCACCACGCTGACGCGGGCCGTGACGGGATAGCCGGCGGCCGTCTTGTTGTCGCCGATGACATATCCCTGCACGTCATAGGCCGACCCGGCAGGATGCTTGGCCGCATCGGCGGCCTCCTGCTCGGTCTCGAGCGACGAGTTCATCCATTTTACCTGCCGGTATTCGCCACTCCCGTCGGTGTAGGTCACCCAGAGGCGATAAGGCAGCATGGGCACTTCGCCTGCGGTGGTGGTGACGGCCACGGGCGTGACGGTCTTGATTTTCACTCCCTGTGCGGCCGCCGAGAGCGACGTCGCGAGGCAGAGGGCCAAGAGTGTAGTCTTCTTCATATTGTCTATATAGGATTGTCTGTTTCTGCCGCGTTTGTCAGCGCACGGCAACAGGCATCCAGACCTTGCGGCCAGCGTCCGCCCGTGCACACCAACGGCTCGATTGTGCAAAGATAAGGGATAAATGGCACAAACGTTACGTCGGGACCCACATTTTAGACTCCTTTGCCACGTTTTGGACGCTATTGCCATTGGCGGGGCGTCAGCAAGCAGCTGACGCGGTGGCTCGCACCGTCTCCATTTGGCTCATCCGGCATTGGGGGTGACAAGTGCCCATTTTTTAAGTTTGCGGCCTTATGCCTTTCATAAGGCCAGCAACTTGGGCAGGGCCAAGGCCAGGGGCGCCACCATCATGGCCTGCGAGAAGACACCCTCGTGGAGCATGCGGTCCACCTCGTCGGGACGGCGGAAGAACACCTGCAGGTCCTCGTTGGCGTCGAGGTGCTGGCCGCTGGTCTTGCTCACGCCCTTGGCCAGGAAGCAGTGGCAGCGGTTGGTCATCAGGCCGGGGTTGGGGGCCACGGTGACGATGGGCTCCCACTCGCCACCGGTGTAGCCGGTCTCCTCCTGCAGCTCGCGGCGCGCCGCCTCGAGGGGTGTCTCGCCGGCCTCCACCACACCGGCGGGTATCTCGGTGGAGACGATGCCGAGGGCGTGGCGCCACTGACGCTCGAGGATGATGTTGCCGTCGGTGGTGAGCGCCACGACGTTGATCCAGTCGGGATATTCGAGCACATAGAACTCGGGGGCCACACGGCCGTCGGGCAACTGCACCTTGTCGCGGCGGGCGGTGAGCCAGGGGCGGCGGACAAGATAGTCGGAACTCAGAATCTTCCAGGGGCCTATCTCGTGGGTCTGGTCCTGGTCGTGCGGGGTGTTGACGGAGGCATCGGGTGTTTTATTCATTTTGTCGTTTGTCATATTGCTTGTTGGTTATTGAGTGGTTTTCATTAAGGCCGGGTGCCCCACCCGCTCAGGAGCAGGGCCGCTATGCGCCTGCCCTATGGCAGGCACCCGCCCGCACATCACAGTCCGGTGGTGGCCGCCTCGAAGGCGCGCAGCACGTCGCAACGCGTGGTATAGCTGTCGACCTCGGCGGGATGCTCCTTGGTGAAGGTGAGCCAGCGTGCCAGCGCCTTGTACTGGGCCGACTGGGGCATGAGCACGGTGCTGGCGTTGTAGTCGGCATCGTAGACCGTGCGGTTCCAGGGATCAATGCCGATGGAGGCCAGGGCGTAGAGCGCGTGGTAGCGCAACTGGAGGTTAGGGCTCAGGCTGCTCACCTCGAGGTAACGCTGGGCCATGGCGGCATAGTCGGCCTCACCGGCGCGTGCGCTGTCGGCCACACTCTTGCCGTAATGGGTAAGATACCAGCAGTCGCCATAGCACGAGGCCTGGTAGAGGCGCACGGCGATGTCGTAGGCCAACTGGTCGCGGTCGGTGCCCTCGCGCATCAGGCCATACTGGCTGGTGAGGCGAGCCATCTCCTGGGAGAACAGCAGCTTGGGGTTGGCCTGCAGGTCGGCATAGGCACCGTCGATGGCCCACAGGTTCGAGTCGTCGACCCGCTGGCGCTGAAACCAGAAGGGCACCGACACGCTGCGGCGTGCGGCATAGAAGCTGATGGCCTGGTCATTGATGAAAGGCAGCGTGACGGCCTTGAGCCACGTGGCGGCCTCGGCCCACTGCCCCTCGGCCAGGTAACGGGTGCCGATGAGGTCATGGAAGAAGTTGGCGTCGCGGTAGAGCGACTGGCAGACCCAGCGCTCGAAGGCGTCGGTGTGGTCGGCCGTGATGAATCGATAGTAGGCGGCGAGCTCTTGGGCCGACAGCGAGTCGAGGCGCAGGGCATACTCGGAGGAGTAGAGATAGCGGCTGAGGTAACGCTCGTCCTGCTGGTCCTTGAGGAAGGTGCGCTGGTAGGCGTCCATCATGCCATACATGGCCACGGCCATCTCCGCCTGTCCGTGGCGCTCGAAGTGACGGCGCAGGGCGCGATAGGCCACCCGTTCCTGCACCTCCACATAGTGGCGGTCGGTGGCGGCGGGATAAGTGCTGTCGGCGGTGGCGGCGTGGCGGGCCTGCTCATTGAGCCAGCGAAACTCGCCGACGAGATAGTCGGAGTAGCCATCGGGCGCGGTGGGCTGCGCGGTGGAGACGAGCAGGCGGATGGCACGTGCGTTGTCCCTCATGCGCCGGGTGCCGGCGAGCGCCACGGCGGCTTGGCTCTCGGCCCATGCCTCGCGCTGGCGCCCATAGAGATAATGGATCATGGCCGTGGCCGACCGCCAGAGGCAGGGCACCGTGGTCTTGCCCTCAGCCACGACACTGTCGGCAAAGCGCACGAAGCCCATGGCCTCCTTCTCATAGACCACCTTGGCGCCGAGGGTCTCGATCCACTCCTTGGAGAAGTCGGCCTGCGAGGCGCGGCTGTCGAGCGTCTGCTGGCAGTTGTTCACGAAGTCTTGCACGAGGTAGGTGAGCATGGGCGAGTTGGGGTTACGGCGGTAGGTGGCCTCGATGCCTGCGAGGTTGCGGTAGCCGCGCGCCAGGACGCGCACGCTGGCCATGTCGCCCTGGCCGGCATAGATGTCGAGGGCCTGCTGGCGGTGGCCTGTCTTCCAGAGGGCACGCGCGTAGATGCCGCGCATGGCCTCACGCCACGCCGACTGGGGCAGGCGCCGGGCCACCGTGTTCCACAGCGTGACGTTCTGCTGGTCGAGGCCGCGGAGCATGTTGACGCGCATGCGGAGCAGCGCATACTGGCTCTTCAGGCGCCGTCCCTGGTAGGCGCGGGCGGCGCTGGCCACCGCCGTGAGCTGGCTGAGGGCGCGCTGCCGCTCCTGGCGCGACGGATAGCGCCACGCCTCGGGGGCCAGCACCTCGCAGGCGGCGCGGTAGGTGTCAAATCGCTTGATGTAGGCCTGCATCTCCGCGTCGCCCTTGCGGCGGGCGGTCTTGAGGATGTCGGCGGCATACTGGTCGTAGAAGTAGAGACTGGGCGCGCCGTCAGCGCCAGCATAGCGCTGCCAGTAGGCGGCCAACCGGTAGCGGTAGGCAGGGTCGGCCTGGTCGCGGTTGAACACGCTGAACATATAATAATTGTGGTCGCTCACCTCGGCCACACAGGCCCGTGCGGGCAAGGCGAGACAGAGAGCCAGGAGGCTCAGGACCAAAAGTTTAGGGGTGTCGGTAAATCTTGTCATAATCAAGAGGATTAAAACGAAGTATGTTGGGGGTGCTGAGGTCGAAGAGTATCACCTCGTCGCAGGCGTCAGGACGACGCAGGCGGATGGCCCTCACGGCCTGGAGGATGTCCGTGAGCTCGGGACGGCGCACCACGATGCTGTCGCCGGGCAGCACGGGCAGGTCGTCGTCAGCATGGAGGAAGCCCACAAAGCGGCCCTCGCGGAAGAGGATGCGCCACGTGAAGAGCGGATAGGCGGCGGCCAGGGGCAACGGATAGGCGGCGAGATGGCCGAGGTAAGGCGCGGCGGCGGCCATGTCGAGGATGGGCTTGTGGCAGGCAAGCCGGCGGGCGTCGCCGGTGTTGTACATCATGAGCACGCCGCGGTCGACGGGCGGTGCCTCCAGCGCAAGCTGGTGGAGGCGTATGGTGGCCGACAGGCGCAGGTGGCGGCCGTGGGCCTGCTGGCGCAGCGCGGTGAGGAAGCGGAAGTAGGCGTGGGCCGTCGTGGCGGTCCAGTCGCAGTCGACCTGCACCTCACGCATGTCCTGCAGGCCGTGTGCCTGGCTCATCGCGAGGATGCGGCGGAGCACCATCGTGGCCAGCGTGTCGGGACTGGTGGCATGGGGCGCAGGGCGCAAGCAGTCGTTGACGAGGTAGACCACGGGCACCACCTCCACCCCGCGGGGCACGGGCGACGTCGGGGCAGCGTGCTCGCCACCCCACCCCATCTCATCGGGAAAGCGCAGCGTGGCGTTGGGACGCGCCTGGCCGTCGGCATCCCGCACCACGTCGAAGTAGCGCACATAGAGACGCCGGATGTGGTGCTGGCGGATGAAGCGCACCTTGGCCGAGTCCATCTTCCACGTGGTGCTCCAGTAGTAGGCGGAGCGCAGCGTGTCCACAGATTCCCTGCGCTGACAGGCACCGAGGGCCAGCAGGAGGGCGAACAAGAGCAGAGGCGCATGCCTCAGAGTGACGTAGCTTCTCATGACGGACAAAGGGTGGATCGTTAATGCCACGCAGTGTGGGCGCAAAGATATGCATTAATCTCCTATCCACAAAAAAATATATAGCCAAATGCACACCTATCTGCGGATGTTTACATAATTGTACTCGTATACATGAGAGACCGTATGATTAACTCATGTTCCTGATTTGTAAAATTCCGATTTTACGGTGTCATTTTCGATTTGACATTTCGCACGTCATGCGGACAAAAGGCCGTTGGAAAGCTTGAATCGGGGCTTATCTAAATGATACTGCTGTGTCTGATACAAGAGTGCCCCCAAGGCAGTCTTCTATTTGTATACCTTTTATATCTTACATCAAACCACAACGGCAGACCATAACTTAGAATTTGCGTAAGAGCAATGTTACGAACAATTCTGCAACGTGCATCTTCACACGCTTTATAGTTACATAAATATAATTAGCTAAACAATATTAAAGGCTCTTCCGGAATTTGTCGTGACAAGACCCATGGCTTGAATGTAAACCCACAAGTGACAAAATTGAGTGCTTCCCCCTCCCTTGGGGTTTATATCGGTTTACATTCCACCCCAACACAAAGGTCCCATCACTCCAAATTCAGGAAGAGCCCTATTTTATATGTGATATTTAGCATTTATAAGCCTGTTTAGGGCTTATTTTTGCTACTTAACTTTCAAATGGATAATGCTCTGACTTTTCCAAGTGGACTCAAATATAGATAGCGCTTTCTCTTTGCTTGCTTTTTGTGTAGTCTTTCTTGGGATAAGGATTCGTTCGACCTCTCCTATTTTTGCAGAGAAACGTTGTATATCTTTTATATCCTACATCAAACCACAACCGGTGCCGGAAATACTGACATCGGCTCACAGTTGTATATCTTTTATATCCTACATCAAACCACAACTAAATGCTGAAACTGCCCTAACTCTGCCTGGTTGTATATCTTTTATATCCTACATCAAACCACAACTATTCGGTCGGCGCGCCCTCCTTGATGGCGTTGTATATCTTTTATATCCTACATCAAACCACAACTTGGGCGTCCCCCAAACGTGTAGAGACTAGGTTGTATATCTTTTATATCCTACATCAAACCACAACTGTAGCTATTGCCTTAACACCATGCCGCACGTTGTATATCTTTTATATCCTACATCAAACCACAACTATTTCCTGATTGTTATAAACGGCTTTGAGTTGTATATCTTTTATATCCTACATCAAACCACAACCAGCCGGGAACACGAACGCACAAGGGGCCAGTTGTATATCTTTTATATCCTACATCAAACCACAAC
>DJOV01000003.1:33435-40637 GCA_002437285.1 Prevotella sp. UBA6429
TCCTACATCAAACCACAACCTATAGCGGTGAACTTACTGATATTCAATGGCAAACGTTCACACTTACTGATAAGAAATGGCATGCAGGAAGTTCTTTCTACGGCAAAGGTATTAAAAAATCTCGAGTTGGATGGGCTCGCTGATATATTTTTTATCAATCTTACTCTTGCTCATACTCTTTGGCTTTCCCCAGAAGTTGTATATGTTGCCATACTGCTTGTCGGTGACACTGAGCAGGCTGACCTTGCCCGACTCGGGCAACATAGCCTTGACCCGCTTGACATGCACCGCCAGGCTCTCGTGAGAAGCGCAGTGGCGGATGTAGACAGAGAATTGCATCATGGCAAACCCGTCCTTCTCCAGGTTCTTGCGGAAAAGGGCGGCAGCCTTCATCTCCTTCTTGGTGGTGACGGGCAAGTCGAAAAACACAAAGAGCCACATGATGTGATAGGCGTTGAGCCGGTATTCGGTCATGTCATGATGGGCAACGACAGTTTCTTGATTTCTCCTGCGTAGTATTTCACCAGCGAAGCGGTGGTGAACGTGAGGGCTATCTGCAAGGGCCTTGTCACCTTGCCCATGTTGACATCGGTGGTCAAGAGGCGCAGCAGCTCGGCCTTGACCTCCTTGGTGAGGTCTACCGCTCCCTGGTCATAGAGACGGCAGACCATCTCATCGACGTAAGGGCGGTAAGGCTCCATCACATCGTCGGCCAGCGGAAAGGCATTGTAGCGGTTTCGGTGGAAGATGCCCAGGCCTGGCATCAGGCCCGACCCCATGAGCGCACGGGCGGTCGCAGCACGGAGGATGGCGTAGCCATAGTTGAGCATGGCGTTGGGCGGCTCGCCATCGCGCTCGCGCCGGAAGCCACGTCCCAAGAGCGTGCTCCAGTAGAGTCGGGCTGCCTGCCCCTCGCGATTGTCGGTATCGCCGCTCTTCACATTCTCGTAGAGAGGCTTCAGCGCCACACCCTCCTTGCCCATACGCATCAGCACAGCCGCCTGGTTTCGTATCTTCGCTTCGATAATCTGCCGCCACGCCTGTTTCTTCATCGGTTCGCTCACGGCCAGTTGCGCTTTCAGGCTCTCGGCCTGTGTGGCGTTGGCCTCGAGAGGCTGCAGCATGGCGCAAGGCATCCCCTTGCTGTCGCAGAGGATGACCGCCACATTGTTGCGCACCAGCTCGCCCAGCAGAGGCAGGGTGACGTTGACCATCTGGTTTTCCAGTATCACACAGCCGAGATCCTCAATGGGACGTGTCAGTTGGTCGTCGCTGTCCTTCCAGGAAACAACCAACTGACAGTTTTTGAGCGACAGGCGGACAGGCGTGGTGAAGAAAAGAGTCTGCTTAATCATGAGTTCTCAGCCATTTGATTTCTCCAAGTTCGTTGATTTCGAAGTCGTAACCCTGCACAAGGGCACGCAGTTGAGTGTGCAACATCAGAATGGCTGGGCGCAACTCCTCACCTTGCTTATAAGCACCATTCTTCGCCTTGATGTCCTTACTTTGTCGGGCTTCTTCATGGTGGCGCATCTTGATTGTGGCGTATGGATTTCCACTGATAACCATGGAAGACAATCCCGCCACCTTATATAATCTCCTATTGAGTTCCTTGGGCGTGGCCTCCCACACCTCCACAGGCGACTTCTCATAGAGCAGCACCATGGTGCCTATCTTGAGGGTGAAGGCCAGCGGATAGTCTTCCTGGCTCTTCACAGGCACCAGATGATGCCCCGCAGCCTCCTTGTCGTTGCTCGTCTTGAAAAACTCTGCAGCCTGCAGGCGGTTGACCAGTTCGAAAGTCCTCTTATCCTTGCCCTTCTTATCCTTGCCGGCATAGACGGCCAGTAGATAATTGTCATCGTTGGCCACATGAAACTGTCGCTTGTACTCCTTTGGCGAAACATCACGCTGCTGGCGAATGTGCAGTGGATTGGTCACCGACGGCTGGTAGCACCTCACCTTGCGGATGGGGATACGCTTCTCCTCGTTCATCCAGATGGTATTCTCCGGGTCCATGGCCGCCTTGAATCCTTTCTCTGCAATAGCCTGCTTGACGATAGCCTTCACCGTCTCATCGACAATCTTCTCCACGTCCTTGGCATCTTTGAGGTCAGCAAGTGCCATGCGCTTCACGTAGCGAACGCCCCCCTCACGCTCGATGGCACCATAGTAAGTATCCTTGTGAAGCGAGCCGCGTGCCGCGTCGCCGCAACTGAGCACGCGCTTACCCTCAGCCATGATGCGCCGTCGACCTTGCTTCGGCATGTTGTCGGGCGTGTGGTGATAGACCAATATCTCGTCTTGCACGCGCTTGACGTCCTCCACAAATGTGGGCCATGGCTTGGGGAACGATGCCTTGGAGGCGCCATACCACTCGTGGTTCTCCTCGTCGTGATAGTAAGCCCCGAGCTTGTTGTAGTCGTCGGGACTGATGCAGGCGATGACAATGGCATCAATGCAGTGATGCACATGGTTGACACGCTCCTTGCGGCTGTAGACCTCCTGCACGCCCCATATCTTGCGGAAATCGGACGTGGCCAAGCCTTTCACCGTGTAGACATGGCGGAAGAGCGACTTCAGGTAGAGCCGCGCATACTTGGAGATGACGCTGATGTCGGTGCCCTGCCTACGGCTGAAGCCCTCGGGCACGCTCGTCATGGTGAAGCGCTCATACTTGCCGCGCCAGTAGTTGCGTTGCAACTCCAGTTCGTGGCGGCGCTGTATGATGCTATCCTTCTGGTCCTTGGTCGTTGCCCCCTTGGATGCCCCTTTCAGCTTGCGTATCTGCTTGTCGAGCTGTTCCACCGTGTCTTTCCAGGGCGCTATGCGCACCAGGATATCCTCGTGACAGGCCAACTCAGTGGGCAGCTTGGTCTTCTTCACATCGCGGTTGAAGTGGCTGTCGCAGAGCGTCAGGTTCATGCGCGTGCTGTCACCGCCCACGCTCCGCGGTATGGTGTGCTCGATGTCAAACCGGGGATTGTCACCCACGAAGTCGGCCAGCTTGATCTGCTGTCCCGTATAGACGCAGAGGTGCTTCTGCTCCTCCCACAGCACATACTTGAGCACATCGCGGTCGGTGGGCTCGATGTCGCGTCCTGTCTCCTCCTTGTAGAGTTCGGCTATGCGCTTGCGGGCAGCATCGTTGGCCTTCTGGTTGGCGCGCGCCTGGCTCTCCAGGGCCTTGCGCATGTTGGCATCGTTGAGCTCGCGCGCAAACTCGATGTGCACCTCCGTGTCGGCATCTATACAGCCCTCGGCCAACAACTGGTTGACCAGATGGCGCAAGCGAAACATGGAGCGCATAGCCATGGGGTTGCGCACACTGCTGATGCGGGGCGACCCCAACCGAAGCCGTCCTTGCGCGTCGGGGCGCACAGGCGGATAGGCCTCCATCATCGAGGGGTGATAGAGGCGCTCCAGGGCCTTGTCGCTCACATGATAGCGGTCACGCAGGCAGTCTTTGACCCGTTGCTCCATGGTACGGCCATCGCATGGGTCATGGCTGTCCATGGCCTGGACGACATGGGCGATGGCCGCCTCGCGCATGGCCTCGTTGCCCCACTCGTAGGCGGGCATCACCTCTCCCAGGTTGGCCAGAAACACGGCGTGCGAATAGATAAGACCACGCCGCAGATAAGGCAATATCTTGCGAATGGCCTTCAGGCTCAGCGAAGCATAGTCGGATGGCAAACGTATCTCTGCAAACTTCTTGGCCTCTTCTGGCGACAGCTGCAGGCGGTCCTGTGCAAACTGCATCAGCTTGTCACCGTCAGAATAGAAGAAAAGGACGTGCCAGACATCATTCACAATCTCCTCACGGCTCTTGTCCTTGGCGAGTGTGTAGACCTCGCAGACTGACTGCTCCCAGTCATCACCGAAGAGGCCGCGTAGCGCCGCTGTGACAGGACAGCCTGATACGGGCGTGTCCATGGGATAATTGAAGAGGTAGGGCATCATGCGGTCCTCGCTGCGCTTGCAGAAACCATACTGCTTCTTCGGGGCCAACTTCTTGGCGATGTCCTCGAAGGCAAACTGTTTCTTCGTCCCCCTGTAGAACAGGGGAATCACTTTGGCGCGTTCCCCGTCCGTGAGCGGACGCAACTCGATGTCACCAGGGGCCTTGATCTTGATGTTGTTGAGGAAGGCCAGCATGCGATACTCTTCGTATCGCGGATGAGAAGCGGGACACTTGGCTTTCTTTTTCTCAAAGACACACTTTCCTACCTGTCCCTTCTGTGACTTCAGCGGGCGTTGGTCGAAGATGGCATGGCGTATTTTGGAGGCCAGGTCGGCATCGAGCCCCTGACGCTCGCAGATGGCATTGAACTCGGCCAGGTAATGCTCGTTGCGGGCCGTGTAGTGACAACGTATCTTCTCACCTTTACGATAGAGTTCATAGAAATAGTCGCCAAGGTACTCATAGCCAGCTTCACGCATGTCTGCCGTGAGCTGAGTGATGCCCTTCGTCACCTTGCCCGTATCATCGCTTGCCTGGTCTTTACGGTTGCTCAGGAAGCCACGGCGCTGGGCCAAATGGTAGAAAGCCCGGCCGAGGACATAGCGGTCAGTGACGCTGCTGAGGTCGAGCCGCTCATGCAGGCAACGGTGGCGGAAGGCGTATGGGGTTTTGTCAGCGTCATCGTCGGTACACTGCCACCGCATGAACAGCTCGTTGACAGGATACACCTTCTTCAATCGCCAAGCACGCAACTCCTCAGAGGTCAGCGGCGGACAGAGATAATTATCGCTCAAGGCACGAAGCAACTTGATCTTGCGCAACTTGATACGGTAATAGCGCACGCGCTGGGCGCGATGGTCCGTGCGCTCAGCGGCCTTGGAGGACTCTATGCCCTTTTCCACCTTCACGCCTTCCTGGAATATGTCCACTCCCTTGTCTATCAGCCAACGGTCATCATCGTCCTTGCCAACAATGGCCCAGCCCAGGCTATTGGTGCCTGTGTCAATACCCAAAATCTTCTTCATATGTTTGCCCTCTCAATAGGTCAGATTAAAAAATATCGGTAAAAATACAGAAAAACATTTGGAATTGCAAATCTTTTGGCTTATATTTGCAGCCAGAATAAGATTTCCTACATCTTATCACAATAAGGCCCGCAAGGGCCGAAGGTATTTAGCCTATACTCCCGCTTCGGTGGGAGTTTTTTTTCTCCTCCAAAATTTAGCGCGATAAGACCAATGGCTTGAATGTAAGCCCAGGTTAAACCGCTCACGCCGTTAATCCGTCCCTGTCCACGGAGTGAGAACAGCACGGCGTGCGAGACATGCGTGAGCGGTTTCATCTGGTTTATGGCCAGGGGTGCGGGAAGGCGGCGAGAGCCGCCATGCTGACGTTTGCATCCTTGGCCGTGAGCTTGCTCACAAGGCAAAGGACGCAAACGTCAGCATAAGCCCGTCAGGGCTTCCCGCTCCCCTGGGGTTTATATCGGTTTACATTCAAGCCCAAAGCAAGTCCAAAGCAAGTCCAAAGCAAGGGGCATCACTCCAAATTCAGGAAGAGCCGTTTTTTCATTCTTGATTTCCTGTCGGTGCTCTTGACAGGAGACTACAGGCCAAAGTACAGGTAGTTGTAGCTTGACTTCATGGGTTAGGGTACTCCGTTAATGCCTGCTAATAAGGCATTTACACTATAAAGGTAGCAGCTCATTATTGGTTGCGACACTCGTTTGTTGTCTTGTTTTTTCTGAAACCTCCTTTTTTGTCGCCGTTCTTGTGCGCCAACGTGATTCAGGAACTTACTATTTTGTCGCAGAAGCGCATAACACACTTATAGTGTGTGAATTGCAAAGACGGTGATTATGGCTTCATCAGCGGACTGTTACCCTACTCGACCCTAAAGATAACGTCTATATGCTCGTTTCCGTCAAGTATTTATCACGGATTCCCAAACAATTTCCCTATCCGTCGCAGCCATATTCCTATTTTGTCGCCGCATACGAAAACATGTTCCTAATATGTCGCAAGCACCTTACTAATTTGTCGCAGCCAACTTCCCTAAATGTCGCACCACCTTACTAATTTGTCGTCAGTAAGGTCTTGGAAAGCTTGTGTATCAGAGGGTTAGATGGCCTCTACTAATATCATGATTAACTAACGATATTACTAATGATATCTAACTCTCTTGAAAGTTTTTAATTTTTCTTTTTTGGTTCTTTTTCTTTTTGAAGTATGTTAAGCCTGTGCCCTACTCCATCTTATTCTTTGTTTTTGCACCCTTTTTTACAAAGATCTCCTTATATTTGCTGAACCTTTTTTTTGAACCTTTCTTTTTTTGGAATGCTTTTTTTGAGTTTTTACCCTCCCCTACCCTATTTTTTGTTTCGTTGTGCGCCTCTTTATGTTCTATTTGCCTACCCTTCCAGGTATCTTGTTTTTCCATTTAACCCTTTGGATATCAGCCTTTTCGATTCATTTAAGCCCCTTCTCTTTTGCGTTATTTATCCATTCATGTACACTTCTTCACTTTTGGCTCCTTTTTTTTGGATGATTTTTAGCTTGTTGCGTATATAAACATATAAACAAATGCAAAAACAAAGGAACAAATAAATATAAAAACCTATATATAAAGGCCTACACAAATAAATATATAGATATATATATCCCATGTTGTTTTTTTTATCTAAGTTGTTGATTTTCTTTAGGTTGCATCCTTTTTATTCTTTTCAATTCCTCCCGTTTTTTTATTCATTGGTAGGGTAGGGAGGCGACCTTGCGTTGCGCCTCTGGCGTTGTCATGGGTTGTCATTTTACTCTTATGGATGTCGTAGTGACGAGACCCATGGCTTAAATGTAAAGCACTACGCCCCTCCCTCAAGGGCAGGCTTTCAATCCAGTTAAACCGCTCACGCCATTCTTCCGTCCCTGTACATGTAGAGTCAACAACACGGCATGTAAGACATGCGTGAGTGGTTTCATTCGGTTCGCAGTTCACTGCGTGTGCGGTTTCATCAGTTTGCAAACCTGCTGCGTGAGCGGTTAAATTCGGTTTATGGCCAGGGTTGCGGGAAGACGGCGAGAGCCGCCATGCGGTTGTTCGCATCCTGATCCGTGAACTTGCTCACAAGGCCAAGGACTCAAACAGCAGCATAAGTCCGTCAGTGCTTCCCGCTCCCTTGGGGTTTATAACGGTTTACATTCAAGGCGCAGACCCTTGAATAAAGCGGACAAAGTATATAAAA
>DJOV01000009.1 GCA_002437285.1 Prevotella sp. UBA6429
GTTCGAATCCCTAAGGACGCACCACAGAAGCCCAAGTTCTTTATGAACTTGGGCTTTTTTTATTTTCCCCTACCCCACTCTTTTCACGAACGCATGTAGAACTGGTGCGCATGGCGGATTGCGTGTGCATGGGCTGATCCCTTTAAGGGGCCTCTTCCGGAATTGGGAGTGAATGGTTGGAAGCCCCCAAAAAACATCAACCCCAAAAAGCAAGGTCCCCAAGGAAAATGACTGTTGACACTTGACGTGTAGTCATTTCCCCTGGGGACCCCGTAGCTGTGCAAGCAATCCGCTTATCTCACCACAAACTTCTTGCCACCGCGCACGTAGACACCCGGCTTGAGGTTTCTGGCACTCGTGCCCACAGGTTGCCCGCCGAGCGAGTGGATCATGCTGTCGGCCACAGGCACGTCGCCCTTGACCTCGCGTATGCCCGTGGCGTATCCGTTGATGAAGTCGAAGGTCACGACCCCGTCAGTCTCCCGGATGTGTGCCAATGCCTTGTCCACCTTATGACAGTCGGCATTGATGGCCGAGGGAGGCTGCGTGCCTGCATACCAGCAGAAGTTGGGTATGTCCACGTTGTCATTGAGCGCCGTCACCTGGCTGGTGCCCGGATAGGTGTCGCCCTTCATGCTCCGCTGGTAGACGACGAGGCTGGTCTGCGTGTACGACGAGAGGCAGGCGCTGTCGGCCGGCACCACGGCCATGCCCGGCCTACCCGGCTTGTTGTTGAGGCGCGTATTCATGTAGATGACGTTGTTGCCCACCTCATTGACGTGGTAGACGAGCAGTCCGTGTCCGGGCAGCGACTTGTTCCAGCCCTCCTTCTGGATGTTCTCCAGCAGGAAGTATTCCAGTGGCTCCTCGTCGTTCTGTATCTTGTAGACCACGCCCCCGTTTGCAGTCGTCTTGTCCATGGTCAGACCTGTCTCGGTCGACGTGAGCGTCACTATGCTGACGGGCCAGTCCATCTGCTCCTTCTCCCATGCCGTGTAGGCCGTGGGTCGGTAGCCGTTGTAGACATATTCGCCACCGTCCATGAGGTCCCAGTACTCCATCTCCTGGTTGTCCACCTGTGCCGCCTTGACGGTCGGGTAGATGTCGGGTAGTCCCATGGCGTGTGAGAACTCATGGCAGCTAACCCCCACACCCGTGATCATCCAGTTGGGGTTGTCATCGCTCACGATGAAGGGCGACAGCTCGCCCGCCATGCTGTACCAGTTGAGCTTCATCCCCTTGAACGAGCCATCGGCCGCTCCGGTCTTGGCCCACACGGTGTTGGCCCCTCCGCCGTTGTTCTGTCCCAGGCCCGCGTAGATGATGTAGACGCAGTCGATGAGCCCGTCACCATCGTTGTCATAGATGGAGGCGTCAGCCACCGAGTCGGTAAGAAGGGCGAGGGCATCGTTGACCAGCTCACGCGACTTCTCGCCAGCCGACGAGCTCTCAGGGCTGGCGCCATAGTAAGCCATGACCTGGGGCAAGGTGACAGGTCCGTAGACATCAAACTGGGGCGTGAACGCACCGCCGCTCATGTCGCAGAAGTATTGCCTGACGCTGCTATGGTTGCGATGGTTGCCGTTGCCAAGGTCATCAAGGTCGCCCTGACGGTTAAAAAACTGGTCGAAGGCCCTCTTGGGCTGGTTGACCGTGATGGCCGAGTCGGCGAAGTTGACCAGGACGGTCAGGATGCGTGGCGATCCCTTGTGGGCCATGTATCCGGGAGTGGGCTTGCCCAGCACCCTGTGGCTGCCGGGCGCGGTGCCTGTCGGCTGGTGGCGTCCGAAGAGGGGCGTGCCGTCGTGGCTGTCGAAGATGGGAGGCTCCATCTGGTGTCCCCAACGGTCGGTCACCGTGTGTTGTGACCATGCGCAGGTGCTGGCCATGCACAAGGCCGCGGCGAGGAAGAGTTTCTTCATGCTATAGAATTGTTATGATTTGTTGGTTGTCTTGTGGTGGTCGAAGTAGTATTGTCCCTTGTGCTGCGTGCGCCTGCCGTACTCGATGGCGTGGTGTGGGCAGTGGTGGTAGCACGTGAAGCAGGTGAGGCACGACCCGTCGTGTCGCCACTGAGGCTTCTGTCCGCTGCCGCCCACGATGTCGCCCACGGGGCACACGCTGGCGCAGAGGCCGCAGGCCACACAGCGGTCGCTGTTGAGGTGGAAGGGCTTGTCGGTAATGAGGTGGCGAGTGAAGAACGCGCCGAGCATCCGTGAGTTGATGCGCGGCCAGCGCCCCCTGTCGAGATGGCGTTCTCCTCGTGCGCGGCTGATGATGAGGGGCGTGTAGGCGCGCAAGCGTTCAGCCGCTTCCCGCTTCTTGGCTTGCTCCCTATCGTCTGTGTCCACATCCATGAAGGGCAAGCCCACGTATGACTCGGGCATGATGAGCGAGAACGCGGCGTCGAGGCCTATGCCCACCCGCCTCAAGTCCTTCTCCAGGATCTGGATGGTCTCGCCAATGTTGTCGCCCGCCGTGCAGAGGGCGTAGGTGTAGTGGCCCTCGGACTGCAAGCGAAGGCGCGAGATGAACTTCCTGACCAGCAGGGGCGGCCTCCAGCCATGCACGGGAAAGCAGAAGCCGATGCGCTCGCCCTCGGCCAGCGCGGCCTCGAACATGCCCGACGGGTGGTCGGGCATGTAGACCAGCCGTTCGCCGGTGGCCTGGCTGAGTTGCTGCGCAGCCCAGCGCGTGTTGCCTGTGCCTGAGAAATAAAAAATCATGCTTACAAAATTATGATTGCAAAATTATGAAAAAAATGGCACATAATCATGCTGGCCAATCAACAAATCACGTCTTTCCAGTGAGTTATGTGCCTTTTCCGTTTATTTTATCGCAACAACCCTGTATCATGTTGCGTATTTGCGCAATGCGCGATTTCCTGTCGGGAGTGAATCGGGTATAGTAGTAAAAGGCGCTCTGCAGGTTGTCGAGCGCATCGATCCATTCCTCGCGGAACGTGCAAATGACCCCTATCTTGTAGTAGGCGTCTCCCTTCTCGTTATCGTGGCAGAGGGTGAGCATCATCCGGTAGTTGTCAAGCGCCCGGTCGTATTGTTGCAGGTTGAACAGGCTCTCGGCGTTGGCGAAACAGTAGAACGACCGCTCCTGAGGCGCAAACTTAGTGAGCTTTGGCATAGCCTTGTCAAGACACTCGTTGGCGTGCTTGTAGTCCCATTCGTAGTAATAGCACACGCCCAGGTAAGCTTGGAACCTCGGGTTGAGTTTGTAGCGGCCGTCGAGGTCGCGCAGGATGAGCATCGCCTCGTGGTACTTGCCGTTCTGGAAATAGTCAATGGCCATGCCCAGGCGTTCCTTGTCCGGCACTTGCTCCCCTGCCCTGGCAGTTCCCGGGAGGAGCGCCGCCAGCAGGCAGAGGACGGCAAGGGCACACGACAGGGCGCGACTCATCATTCCGTGTAGAAGTTGATGAGGTCGCGGAGCGCCTTCTGGCAGGCGGGGCAAAACTCAGGATTCTGGTTGGTGCGCATGCGGCAGTCTTCACAGGCGCGGTAGACACCCTTCATCTTATAGCCGGCGCCTTCGTGCAGGCCCACGCCCGGCACCTTGCCGATCATCTTCTCCCACTTGCCCTTAAAGTCGACCTTCGTCGTGATGTTCTTCTCCCAGGGCTCCACGTCGAGCGGATACATGTTGACCTCCTCGGTCTCATAGGCATACTCATCGGCCAGTCCGGCGAAGCTGTGCCCGAACTCGTGTACGACGACGGGCTTCGACCACTTGTTGTGCATAGTCGAGAGGATGTAGGAGTTGAGGATGCCGCCTCCACCGTATCGGTCGGAGTTGACCAGCACGAGGATGTGTTCATAGGGTGTGCCCGCCAGCAAGTCGTGCATGTCCTTGAGGTGTGAGGTAGTGAGGTAGCGCTCGCTGTAGTTGGTGTCCCAATGGGAATGCAGGGCGGTGTTTTTCCAGATGCCCTTTCGCGGCTCGCTGGCACCACTCTCCTTCGAGGGCGACTTCACGGCCACGATGCCGAATCGGTTTCTCATGCTCTTGAAGGGCTCGTGGGAGAACAGGGCCTCCATGGCCGTTCGGGCGTCCTGGATGAAGGTAGCCATCTCCTCCGGGCGGTAGCCCTCTGCGAGGTAGGCCAGGCGTATGCAGTTGTTGGTGTCCTTCGGCTGTTGCAGAACCTCGTAGGGCGTGACGTTGCGATAGCCCATCGGGCGGATGAGGATGTCGGTGGGCACCACCTGGTGGGTGAGCGACGAGCTCACCTGGCGTCGGTTGTTGCGCAGGTCGAGCGTGATGTCGACCGTGTCCTTGGGCATGGGCACCAGGAAGACGTTTTCAAACGACTTCTCCGTCCTGAGCGCCTCGGGCTCCTCCTGCCACTCCTGGAACAAGGTGGAAAAGGAGTTGCGGTAGATGACCCGCTGGGTCTTGTGGTCACGCACGGTGATCTGCCCGTTGCCCTCCACGGGCACGTCGGCCAGCCGCTTACGCTTGCCATACCAGCGTGGCTCCACGCAGAGCTCGTCTACTGCGATGTGCTGGGTGTCGTGGGTACCCGAGAAGATGTAGTCGATGCGAAGGGTCTTGTCCTGGAAATACTGGTTGAAATCTTGCGCGGTAGCGCTGACGCACCCCAGCAGGGCCAAGGCCAATGTTAAGAATGTTTTCTTCATGATATGTGTTGTTTAGTATACTCGCAGCACGTCGCCCACCTTGATCTGGTAGTCGGGCTTGAGATGGTTTTTCTTGTAGAGGCTCTTCAGTCTGATACCGTAGTATTGCGAGATCATGTACATGCTTTCGCCAGCCTTCACCACGTGCGGCCGCTTCTTGTAGTCCTTGGGGGCGCTGCGGCGTTTCTTCTTGAGGAAGACGATCTCACCCGCGTGCAGCACGTCCTTGCGGTTGCGCTCGTTGTAGCGCGCCAGTTTGCGGTAGCTCAAGCCCGTCTCCAGGCCGATGGCCTTGAACGTGTCGCCCTCACGGGCCACGATGTAATAGTTCTTGTTGAAGGTGTGGATGGGGTGGAGCCCGGCATCGGCGTCGGCGGGACGGTCGTTGCCCGACCGCTCAGCCATGAACTTGTCGTAGTTGCGCGCCTTGTCATACTGGTTGAGCTTATAGAGCTCAATGAGGTCGATGAGCCGCTTGGCGTAGTGGGGGTTGGTGGCGTATCCGCATGCCTTCAGGCCGTTGGCCCAGCCGCGGTAGTCGGTCTGGTCGAGCAGGAACAAGCGGGCGTAACGGGCGTTCTTAGCCAGGAACTTGCTGTGGTCCTCAAAACTCTCCCTCGCGTTGCCGTAGACGCGGAAACACTCGCCCACGGCATCATCGTCCTTGCTCATCGAAGGGCCTGTCCAGCCATGGCACTTGATACCGAAGTGGTTGTTGCCTTGTGTGGAGAGGACGCTCCTTCCGGCGCCACTCTCAAAGAGGCCTTGAGCCAAGGTGATGCTGGCGGGTATGTGGTACTTGAGCATCTCCTCGATGGCGAGATCCTTGTATTGGTCGATGTATGTCTGGTAGAGTTGGTTCCACTTCATTTGCGCTTGGGCCGTGGCCGTGGCGCAAAAGATGAGGAGGCAGCTTAATAATGGTCTGATACGGGGCATGTGGATAATTAAAACTTTACATTCTTTGCAAAGTTAATAAAAAAAGCCTATAGAACAGGGCTATAGGCTTTTTTTAACCTTTTCGTTAAGACAAATGAGCAGCGCGAAGCTTGCTTCAGCGCTATCATGGCGAGAAAAGGTGCATGCAGTGAACCTTTGGGACCTCTTTCGGAATTGGTCTCGTCACTCCAAGATCCGGAAGAGCCGTATTTTTTATAGGCAAGATTTGTTAGTTACAAGATTACAGGCTACATTAAGGTGGTTGCGATGTGCGCAGGTGGCTGACACGCGGTCCGCTCAGCCCTCGAGCGAGGCACGGTACCAGTCGTATAGCTTTCCGACGCCCTCGTCGATTTCCACCTTATGGTGCCAGCCCAGACGATGTAGTTTGCTCACGTCGATGAGCTTGCGCGGCGTGCCGTTGGGCTTGGAGCGGTCCCAACAGAGCTGTCCGTCAAAGCCGACCGTGCGCACCACACGCTCGGCCAGATCCTTGATGGTGAGTTCCTTGCCGGTACCCACGTTGATGTGGCAGTTGCGTATCTCGCCCAGCGACGGGATAGCGCCACCGCGTCCCTCCGAGTTGTTGCGGTTGACCTCGCCATCGGCCCTGACGCCGTAGAAGACCGACGAATACTTCTCGATGCCTATGATGTCCTTGAAATCGACATTCAGCAACACGTGCACGCTGGCGTCGGCCATATCCTCGCTCCACAGAAACTCGCGCAGCGGACTGCCGTCGCCCCACAGGGTCACCTTGTTGTCCTCGATGCCATAGAAGGCCAACGCCCTCAGGATACGGTCGCGGTCGCTGGCACCGTTCACATTGCCCTCGCCGATGACGGCCTGCAACTTCGCCGGTGGGTTGACGGGGCGCTTGTCCATATCCACCCGTATGGCATCCCAGTTGCCGTCATGGATGAGCTTGGCCAGGTAGACCTTGCGCATCATGGCAGGCAGCACGTGCGAGTTCTCCAGATGGAAATTGTCGTTGGGGCCATAGAGGTTGGTGGGCATGACGGCTATGTAGTTGGTACCGTACTGCAGGTTGTAGCTCTCACACATCTTCAGACCCGCTATCTTGGCGATGGCATACTCTTCGTTGGTGTACTCGAGCGGCGAGGTGAGCAGCGCCTCCTCCTTCATCGGCTGGGGCGCGTTTTTGGGGTAGATGCACGTGGAACCGAGAAACAGGAGCTTCTTGACCTGGTGCTTGTAGGCCTCCTCGATGACGTTGCACTGGATTTTCATGTTCTGCATGATGAAGTCGGCGCGATAGAGCGAGTTGGCCATGATACCGCCCACGAAGGCAGCGGCCAAGACGACCGCATCGGGACGTTCGCCGTCAAAGAAAGCTTTTACGGCCTGGCGGTCGGTCAGGTCAAGTTCGCTGTGGGTGCGCCCCACGAGGTTGTGGTATCCTCGAAGCTCGAGGTTGTGCCAGATGGCTGAGCCTACAAGTCCATGATGCCCGGCCACGTAAATCTTGCTGTTCTTATCCAAAGACATAACTCAAAAAAACGATGAAAGTGGGTTGTAAAAGGAAATGAATGAAGATGGGTTCTATCAATCAGCCATGCGGCGGCAATCAATAGAACCCACTTGAGATGGAGGCTCAGCCCTTATTCGGGCATCTGGGCCTTAAGATAAAGTTTGCGCACGAACTTCATGTCGTGCTCCACCATGATGCGGACGAGCTCCTCAAACGAGGTCTTGCGCGGGTTCCAGCCCAGCACCGTCTTGGCCTTCGTGGGGTCACCCAGGAGTTGCTCCACCTCTGCGGGGCGGAAATACTTGGGCTCAACCTCCACCAACAGGCGGCCATTGGCCTTGTCGTAGCCTTTCTCTTCTACGCCCTCACCCCTCCACTCGAGCTCGATGCCAACCTCACGGAAGGCCAGCGTGGCAAACTCGCGCACGGTGTGCATCTCGCCCGTGGCAATGACGAAGTCGTCGGGCTCGGGCTGTTGCAGGATGAGCCACATGCACTCCACATAGTCGCGTGCATAGCCCCAGTCGCGACGGGCGTCGAGGTTGCCCAGGTAAAGCTTGTCCTGATAGCCCTGCGCGATACGGCAGGCAGCCAGCGTAATCTTGCGCGTCACGAAGTTCTCACCGCGCCGCTCACTCTCATGGTTGAACAGGATGCCATTGCAACAGTACATGCCATACGACTCGCGATAGTTTTTCATGATCCAGTAGCCATAAAGCTTGGCCACCGAGTAAGGACTGCGCGGATAGAAGGGCGTGGTCTCGCGCTGGGGCACCTCCTGCACCTTGCCGAAGAGCTCCGACGTGGAAGCCTGGTAGATGCGGCACTTGTGCTCCAGATGACAGATGCGCACGGCCTCCAGCAGGCGCAACACACCCACGGCGTCAGTGTCGGCCGTGTACTCGGGCACATCAAACGACACCTTGACGTGACTCTGCGCGGCCAGGTTGTAAATCTCAACAGGATGAATCTCATTGATGATTCGGATAAGCGACGACGAGTCGGTCATGTCGGCCCAATGGAGATTGACCAGGCGCTGCTTCTTCATGTCGCGCACCCACTCATCGAGGTAGAGGTGCTCGATGCGACCCGTATTGAACGATGACGAGCGCCGCAGGAGGCCATGCACCTCATAGCCCTTGGAGATAAGAAACTCGGCCAGATAGCTGCCGTCCTGACCCGTGATGCCCGTGATGAGGGCCACCTTCCGGTTATCCTGTTGCTGTTGCATATGATGCTTTTCTAAATGATCTTGGTTGGATTGTACAAATGAGAAGCGCCATGCTTCATCATTTTGTTCTTGGTGACAATTGACTGGACAACCACACCTTACTCGCTAAACTGCTTGATGCGCTGCTCCTCCGAGAGTTTGCAGATGAGCAGGCGGCCATTGTGCTCGGCCACGATGTAGCCGTCGAGCCCCTGGACGACCGTCTGGCGTCCCTGCGTGACGTGCACGATGCAGTTGTGGCTCTCATAGACCTTGATGTTGGCGCCAATGAGCGCGTTGCCATAGACGTCGCGTTCGCTCTGCAGGCGCAGGGCGCCCCATGTGCCCAAGTCGCTCCAGCCGAAGTCGGCGGGGCAGACGAAGATTTCCTCCGCCTTCTCCATGACGGCATAGTCAATGGAGATATTGTCGCAGTCGGCGTACACCTCGTCGATGACCGCCTGCTCCCCGGACGTGCCCAGCTGAGGCTGCAGGCGCTCGAAGATGCGATTGATACGCGGGGCGTACATGCGGAGCGCGTTGACGATGGTCTCCACACGCCAGATGAAGATGCCGGCGTTCCAAAAGTAATTGTTCTCCTGCACGTAGCGCTGGGCCGTCTCCAGGTCGGGCTTCTCCCGGAACTTGTCTACGCGGAAAATCTCCTTATTGCGCAGCGAGTTGGTCGACAGGTCGGCCTGTATGTATCCGTAGCCCGTCTCGGGACGCGTGGGCTTCATGCCAAGGGTGACAATGGCGTCGGTCTCATTGGTAAACTTCAAGCATTGGCTGATGACCCGCTGAAACTCCACCACGTCGGTTACCACATGGTCGCTCGGCGTGACGACGATGTTGGCCTGCGGATCCTGCGTTTTGATGCGCCACGACACGTAGGCGATGCAGGGTGCCGTATTGCGGCGGCACGGCTCCAGCAGGATGTTGCCCTCGGGAATGTCGGGCAACTGCTGTTTGACCAGCGATGCATAACGCTTGTTGGTCACCACCCACACGTTGTCCGCGGAGCAGATGCCCTTGAAACGCTCGCGCGTCATCTGCAAGAGCGTGCGTCCCACGCCCAGCACATCAATAAACTGCTTGGGGGTTTCCTCTGTGCTCATGGGCCAGAACCTGCTGCCCACCCCTCCGGCCATAATGACCAAATGATTGTTCGAATCAGCCATATTGGTTTTCTTTGTTGTTCTACTATGACAAAATTACTTAAAATAAGTCACTCTCACAAATTTTTGCCCTTTTCTTTGTCGTTTGGCACCCTTTTCGCTCCGTTTGTTTCCAAAAGACGAATATGATGTTGACACAATACATCCTCACAGCCCTCATCGTGGCCTTGGCTGTGGCTTATGCCGCATGGCGCATCTGGAAGAGGTTTCGGCACGACGGATCCTGCCAGGGATGCGCGCTGGCCGACTGTTGCAACAAGCGGGGTGGCTCGGGCAAGAACCGACAGGCGCGCGAGCGTCACAGACGGTGCTCGGGCACCACGGCGAAATAAACCAGGTCGTGGTCGGTGTTGTTCTCCATGTAGTGGCTGTGCCCCATGGGGCAATAGTGGCACTGGCCCGCGCGGCAGGTCTCCACCTGGCCGTCATAATGGAACGTGGCCACTCCGCTGATAACGAATATGATTTCGCAGTTCCCTTCGTGCGTGTGGAGACCTGTCGACGCCCCCGGGCGGAGGGTCGAATACATGATTTTCACCTTGTCGTCCACATAGTTGCGCGTGTCCAGAGGGCCCTTGCCGCCCTTGAAGTTCATCTGGCGAACTTCGGCAATCTCATCAAAGTCTATAACCATCTTCGTAAATTTTGAATCGTTAGCTGTGGCCCTCCGTGCTTCGGATGATCTTACTCTTATGCAAAGATAATGCAAA
>DJOV01000122.1 GCA_002437285.1 Prevotella sp. UBA6429
GCGACCGACAAAAAACGCCATTTTCGCGTTCTATTTCAACTGAAATCCGTGACAAACTTTTGCACCAAAAATCATGACAATATAGCACGGCATGCATAAGAAACAGCCTGAAAAGGCAGGAATCGCTTCCTTCCTTTTCAGGCCATTTGCCTCTACGAAACCATGCAGCAAGCAACAGCCAAACGTCTGCTAAGCCATGCTAAGCGTCATCTGGTGACGGACCATCGGTTGCCAACCAATCAGCCAGAAGATTCTTATACGTCTCTGTTTGGTCAATGAAGGTCATGTGGCGCGCTCCGTCGAGCAGTTCCCAGCGTGAGTGAGGAATATGGTCATACATGGTCTTGGCGATCAGCGGGGTACACTCGTCGTTGGTCCCGCTGATGACGAGCGAGCGCTGCTTGATTTCACAGAGCCTGCTGGTATAGTCAAAGTCCTTGAGCGTGCCTGTCGGGGTGTACTCGTTGGGGCCCCATGCCGTCACGTACGCCTCTGTGCCAAACCGTTTCTTGCGACGGAAGCACTCCGGTGTATCATCTGTTATCTCGTCAGCATGGAGCGCCGTGTAGTGCTCATTGGCCCTGAGATAGCCCGGCTCCTCAAAGTTTCCTGTTGCCACGGCATGCGCTATGGCCCGTTGCTCGTCGAGGGGCATGAACGAAATCAACCGCTGTTGCTCATGACTCCACAAAGCGCTCGACGACAAGGTGCTCGAGAGTATCACCGATTCAACGCCTTCCGGCTTACGGTCGATGAGGTAAGCGATGATGAGCATGCCACCCCACGACTGGCCGAGGAGGTGCACCCTGTCAAGGTGGAGATGCCGGCGGAGGGCATCCAGCTCGTCCTCCCAAGTTTGCAAGGTCCACAGTTCGGGACGACCTTCGACATAGCTCTCGCCACAGCCCAATTGGTCATAACTGATGACTTGGCGACCCGTAGTCAGAGCCAAATCATCGAGCACCTCAAAATAGTTGTGGGTGGAGCCGGGGCCTCCATGTATGAGTAGCAAGGGAGCCTTGTCGCTTTTGTCACCAACAATCCTGTAATATGTCTCAAACCCCATGAAAGGCATCCTGCCTTCCACCACGCGCAGTAGCTGATTGGGGTGACGTGTCGCAATGTTACTCATGACCAGTAATTATCTGATGAAGTTCATCGGTGTCCAAGCCGCTTCCTTGTCAGGGCGCTCGCCCGTGGGCACACCGTGAAATTTCTTCAGGATCCACGACAGGTTGTGTGCCAAGGTTCTCATGGTCTGCATGCCCTCTATGTCTTGCGCCGTCTGTCCGGGCTCGCGGCCATAGGCTATGTTCCAATATTGTGAGGTAACGATAGGCATGTTCATCATCTCAAACATCATGTTGAGCGTTTGGTAGGCAGTGTCAGCGCCTCCCCTCCTGCACACGCACACATTGGCAACAGGCTTGTAGACAAAAGCCGCGCCATTGCTGTAGAGCAAACGCTGGATGAGCGAGAGTGCACTGCCGTTGGGTTGCCCGTAATAGACGGGAGCACCAAAAACAAAGGCGTCCGCCTTCTCCGCCTTGGCGGAAATCTCATTGACCATGTCATCCTCGAAGGCGCAACGATGCTCGTCGGCGTGTTGCTTGCACCAGTTGCAGGCGATGCATCCCCTTACGGGCTTGGTGCCTATTTCCACCACTTCTGCCTCGATGCCGTCTTGCTCGAGGGTCTTGGCCACCTCACACAAGGCGGTGTAAGTGTTTCCTTTGCGCCGCGGACTGGCGCTTACTAATAATACTTTCATGACTTACTGTGTATGTATTTTTTTTCTAATGAACGACCGCCTCCCATCTTATTCCGTTGGGAAGCGGTCAGTAAAGGTTAAGGGTTATCCGTCAGTCTTTCAACGAATAAGTGACGGTAGTGACGACACGCACGCGCTTGATCCACGGCGTGTTCTCATCCCTGTTGTCGATAGAGAACTGCCCTTGGTCGGCGCTGACTATCTTGTTGAGTCTCGAATGGCTGTTCTTGGCAAACTGCTGGGCGGTCTGCTGTGCGTTCTCGATGGCCTCCGTCATCATCTTCGGTTTCATCTTCTTGAACGATTCGAGGTCATAGGTGATTTGGTTGTTGTAGTCTCCAGCGACGATGGCCACCCCTTGCTTCAGCAGTTCTCCCTGTCGGGCAATGATGCTTCGCACGCGATCGACATGTTTCGAGGTCACCGTAATCACCAGCGTGATGTTGTATCTGTAGGGTTTGTTATTGGCACTGTACTGGTCAGCAGAGAGGTCCACCACCTGTGGTGCGTTGACGGTTATCTCGCCCTGCGTGACGCCATTGGCCATCAGAAACCGCTTGATGGCCTGTTGCTTCTGCGCGATGCGGTCGTAGAGCTCAGGCAGGTCATTGCCAAGTTCCTTGGAGACAATGGGCCACGTGACCTTGTCAGCCTTCACTTCGCTCTCCGCCAGTCCCTTCACTGTCACCTTACGGTCTTTCTCCGTGAAATTGTCCATTCCGGCTTTCAAAAACAATCCCAACACCATGATGCCTATCGCTATGATGGCAGCACTGATCATCTTGTCTTTCTCCTTCATAGTTGCAAACCATTTTGTGTTATACATATGTTGGCCACAGACACAACCTGCGCCTGCCGTTGCTTTCAGCTTGCTCCTTCAGCGTTTTTGGCTTGTCTGCGTATTGCAAATATAGGAAATGAAAAGCTATCCAGCAATAGGGAATTCCCTATTTGTTTCGGAAAAAGCACTATTGCGCCCACACTCAGAAAAAGGTTCGCTCGATGCATGGTGTGGTATAGGCGTAGGGCAGATAGGTCAACGACGGAATGGGCCTTGTCTGGATAATGCCGGGGCGCGCGCCACGCCGTATGCTGCCGTGGGTGCCTGACAGCCCCATGGCAGCAGCCCCGTTGATGGTTGTCGCATTGAGAGCCTCCGTCGGCAGCAGCCTCATCTTCATGCAAGCCAGCGACATGACAAACCGCATGTCGCCTGAGGGGGTGGAGCCGGGATTGTAGTCGCTGGCCAGGGCGACTGCCAGACCGCTGTCGATCATCATCCGTCCCTTTCCGTAAGGCATGTTGGAGAAAAACGAGGTGCCTGGCAAGAGGGTCGGCATCGTGTCACTGGCCTTCAGCAGCGGGATGTCCCTCTCGTCCATGTTCTCCAGGTGGTCGACCGACACGGCGTGGTGTCGCACACAGACAGGCAACCCGCCGCAAGACGCGAGCTCGTCCACATGAACCTTAGGGCGCAGGCCATACTTGGCCGCAGCTTCAAGCATGCGATCCGTCTCCTCAGGAGTGAAGAAGCCCTTGTCACAAAACACATCGACGAAATCGGCCAGTTTTTCCTTTGCCACCTCCGGCAACATCTCACGGATGACGAGATCCACGTATTCGGCCTGTCGCCCCACATAGTCGCGAGCTACTGCATGAGCCCCCAAGAAGGTGCTCACCACCCGGATGGGCACACTCTCACGGACGCGCCTGATGACACGCAGCATCTTCAGTTCATCGGCCGTGTTCAAGCCGTATCCGCTCTTGATCTCCACGCATCCTGTGCCCTTGTCCATGATTTCACGCATGCGTTCCATTGCCTGACGAAAGAGCTCCTCTTCCGGCGTTTGATGCAAGAGGTCGACCGAGTTGAGGATGCCTCCACCCCGCCGAGCCACCTCGGCATAGCTGAGGCCGCGTATCTTGTCCTCCCACTCGTGCTCCCGGCTGCCGGCATAGACCAGGTGGGTGTGGCTGTCACAAAAGGCAGGCAGCACCAGTCCTCCTCGGGCGTCGACAGTCTCATCGGCATGCCGGTCCTGCCGGATGGCGCTCATGGGTCCATAGTCCTCCACGACTCCATCTACGAGCGATAGCCAAGCGTCGTCGAGTGAATGGGCCACACCCATGTCCGCGCCAGAAAGGCGCAGGCATGAGGCGGGGTGCAGACCATACAAGGTCTTGATATGTGTAATCAGAATGCGCATGGGAGATTGGGGCGTTATTCCAAGGATTCTGTGCGAAGGAAGTCCACCGACTTGGCTATGAGCGGATACATCACCGTGTCCTTGTCGATGAACGGCACCGTCTTGCGGTAGTCCTTGAATATTTTCTCCACGATGGGCGATGACTTCAGCGGACGTCGGAACTCAAGGGCCTGTGCCGCGTTGAATAGCTCGATGGCCAGCACACGCTCCGTATTGAGGATCACCTTATAGAGTTTCGTTCCTGCATTGGCACCCATGCTCACATGGTCTTCCTGGCCCTGCGAGGTAGGTATGCTGTCCACCGACGACGGCATGCATAGCGTCTTGCTCTGGCTGACAATGCTTGCCGCTGTGTATTGGGTGATCATGAATCCGCTGTTCACACCCGGATTGGCCACCAGGAAACTGGGCAGTCCACGCGTACCCGACACCAGTTTGTAGATGCGGCGTTCGGAGATGTTGGCCAGTTCCGACATGGCAATGGCCAGGAAATCCATCGGCAGGGCAATGGGCTCACCATGGAAGTTGCCTGCCGAGATGACCATGTCGTCATCAGGCACCACGGTGGGATTGTCCGTCGTAGCGTTGATCTCCACATCAGTCACCTGCTGCACATAGCGCACGGTGTCTTTCACGGCCCCATGCACCTGCGGTATGCAACGGAAGGAATAGGGATCCTGCACGTGGTGCTTGGGCTGACGGATGAGCTCGCTGCCCTCCAGGATGTGCGCGATGTGGTCAGCCGTATCCATTTGTCCCTGGTGTGGGCGCACGGCATGCACAGCATGATAGAACGGCTCGATGCGGCCGTCATAGGCATCAAGTGACATGGCAGCGATATAGTCAGCCCAGTTGGACAGTTTGGTGGCTTGAATGATGCTCCAGCAGCAGAAAGCTCCCATGTTTTGCGTGCCATTGAGCAGCGCCAATCCCTCTTTCGAAGCCAGTTTGATGGGCTCCCATCCCATGGTCTGCAAGAGTCGTGCGCCACTCATGCGCTGTCCGTTGTATTCCACTTCTCCCAGTCCGACGAGTGGCAGGCAAAGGTGTGCCAAGGGCACAAGGTCGCCCGATGAGCCCACCGACCCCTGCATGTAGACTATTGGGAAGATGTCATGGTTGAAGAAATCGACGAGCCTCTCCACCGTGTCCACCTTACATCCCGAATAGCCATAGGAGAGCGACTGTATCTTCAGCAAGATCATCAGCTTGACAATCTCGTTGGGCACCCGTTCGCCGATGCCACAAGCGTGGCTCATCATCAGGTTGATTTGCAGTTGTGAGAGTTGGTCCTCACCGATGGATATGTTATAGAGAGAGCCGAACCCCGTGGTGACACCATAGATGGGTGTCTCTGATGAGGCAATCTTCTTGTCGAGATACTCTCGACAGCGCACGATGCGGTTACGGGCGTCTTCGCCGAGCTTCAGTTTGTAGTTGCCGCGTAATATCTCCCACACCTTGTCGAGCGTGAGATGACCGGCACTGATTTCATGAATGTTAGCCATCAGATGATATGGTTTAAGATTAAAAAATTCGGGTAATGACGTCCTCGTCCACCAGGTTCGGCATGGTCACCTGCAGGTTGGGTGTGTGCTCCATCTGTCGTTTGATGGCATCCATCGAACCCTTGTTTCTTGCCCATGACCGTCTTGAGATGCCGTTGTTCACATCCCAGAAGAGCATCTCCTGGATGTTGCGGTCACTCTCGGCTGAGCCGTCGATGACCATGCCAAAGCCGCCGTTGACCACTTCGCCCCAGCCTACTCCGCCGCCATTGTGCAGGCTGACCCATGTCGCTCCACGGAAGGCGTCGCCGATAACGTTCTGCACTGCCATGTCCGCACAATACTGCGACCCGTCGTAGATGTTGCTGGTCTCACGGAAAGGCGAGTCGGTACCACTCACGTCGTGGTGGTCGCGTCCCAGCACCACTGGTGCCTTCAGCCGGCCATCGCGCACCGCCTCATTGAAGGCCAGCGCTATCCTCGTGCGCCCTTCGCAGTCAGCATAGAGAATGCGGGCCTGCGAGCCTACGACGAGATGGTTCTTACCTGCCTCACGTATCCAGTGAATATTGTCATCCAGTTGGTGTTGTATGTCTTCCGGTGCGTGGCTGCGCTCTTCTTCCAGCACGTTGAGAGCCAGCTCGTCGGTCAGGGCCAGGTCAGAAGGGTCGCACGAGGTGCACACCCAACGGAAGGGTCCGAAGCCATAATCGAAGAACATCGGTCCCATGATGTCCTGCACATACGAGGGATACCGGAACGAGCCATCGGCCGTCAGGATGTCGGCTCCAGCCCTACTCGCCTGCAGAAGGAAGGCGTTGCCATAGTCGAAGAAGTACATGCCACGTGCGGCCAACTGGTTGATGGCAGCCACTTGGCGGCGCAATGACTCTTCCACCCGCTTCTTGAATTCCTCAGGGTCGGCCGCCATCATGCGCTTGCTCTCGTCGAGCGTCATGCCCACTGGATAGTAACCGCCCGCCCACGGGTTGTGGAGCGAAGTCTGGTCCGAGCCCAGGTTCACCTCGATATCCTCCTGGGCCAGTCGTTCCCACAGGTCGACCACATTGCCCACATAGGCCATCGACACCACACGCTTCTCGTCCAGCGCTTGCATCACGGCTTGCATCAGTTCGTCCAGGCCGTAGTGCAGCTCGTCCACCCACCCTTGTTCGTAGCGTTTCTGCGCCGCCTTCGGGTTGATTTCCGCCACCACACTCACCACCTTGGCTATATTGCCAGCTTTCGGTTGGGCGCCGCTCATGCCTCCCAAGCCACTCGACACGAACAGGGGAATGGCGTTGGTGGTATGGCGCGCGGTGTCGCCCATCACCCTGCGTGCGGCATTGAGCACCGTGATGGTGGTGCCATGGACGATTCCTTGCGGTCCAATGTACATGTAAGAGCCAGCCGTCATCTGTCCGTATTGGCTGACCCCGAGCGCGTTCATGCGCTCCCAGTCATCGGGTTTCGAGTAGTTGGGGATGACCATTCCGTTGGTGACGACCACTCTTGGTGCCCGCTTGTGCGAGGGGAACAGTCCCAACGGATGCCCCGAATACATCACGAGCGTCTGCTCATCGGTCATCTCCGAAAGGTACTTCATCACCAATCGGTATTGTGCCCAGTTTTGGAAGATGGCGCCATTGCCCCCATAGATGATGAGTTCGTGTGGGTGCTGCGCCACCCTTGGGTCCAGGTTGTTCTGAATCATCAGCATGATGGCTGCCGCTTGTTCTGAGCGGTGGGGATATTCGCTGATGGGGCGCGCCTTCATCTCGTAGGTAGGGCGATAGCGATACATGTAGATGCGGCCATACCTGCGCAGCTCATCTGCAAACTCTGGTGCCAGCGCACTGTGCAGATGCCTGGGGAAATAGCGCAAGGCATTGCGCAAGGCAAGTTGCTTTTCCTCACGGGTCAGAATGTCTTTTCGCTTCGGTGCATGATTAATGGCGAAGTCGTACGCTTGCAGTTCAGGCAGGGTGTCGGGTATGCCGCCCCTGATGTCGGCTTGAAATTGTTCGATGGTCATAGTTAGCTTCTTAGTATTCCTGTGGTCAAAGTGTGTGGTATATAAAATAGGAGGGGGAAGTGTGACATTGAAATGATATACATGAGGTGTATGTACCCATGGTGTACCCCCTGCGCATCATTCCCCGATCTTGTCGTTTACGATAGCCATGATTTCCTCTTCCAGTCTCTCCGCCTTCTCTTCGTATGCTTGCGCCTCAGCGACGAGATCGTCAGCCACAGCCTTGTCAGACAGCGAAGCGGCGTTGATTCTCACATTCAAGGCGGCTCCCCTCACGGCGGCTCGCGCGGCCAGCGCTCCCACTCCAGCATCACTCACACTGGCCGGATTGCCCTCCTGTGCCATGGCGCGACAAAGGTCAAACACCTCAAACGAACGTCTCACCGTCTCCAATGGCACCTCGGCGGCATGGCGCGTGGCACGTTGGATGGCAGCAGTGCGCACTGTCTTTTCCTCATCTGTCGCCTTGGGTAGGCCAAAGGCTGCCATGATTTGGTTGAAGGCATCTGTGTCCTCGTCGATGAGGTGCATGAGCTGTGCCACAAGCTTCTGCCCATGCTCGGCCATGCCACTGAACTCCTGCCACCTGTCATCCCATCCGCGCTTGTGCGCAGAGAGGTTGGCGACCATCGTTCCCAGAGCCGCTGCCAGGGCTCCCAGGGTGGCCGCGATGGTGCCTCCGCCAGGTGCCGGGCTTTCGCGTGACGTCTCATCCACAAACTCCTTGACCGTCATGTCCGCCAATCGTTTCTTCGGATTGGCATCTTCCAGCAAGTATTCAATGACCTTTTCGCGCGGATTGAAGGGGCGCAAGTCATCAAGGCTCATCGATTTGACCGCTATTTTGACCAGGTCTTCTTCGGGCACGCCCACCGATCGTTGTTGCATCTTGAGGTAGTGGGCTCCTGCCTCGATGAGCACACGCTTTGGAATCAGTCCTACGATTTCCGTTCCCGTGACGCGCAGTCCGCGTGCGGCAGCGGCGCGACACACCTCATCAAAAGCCATGTGGAGCGGCGTCTCATTGATGTTGGTGATGTTCATCGACACTTGTGCGATGCCATACTCGTCTATGAACCATCCGATGGCTTTCGTGCCTTTCAGCGTTCCCGGCTGCATGAGCGTCTTACCATCGGCATCTTTCAGGATCTTTCCAGTCAGTTTGCCTCCCTCACGCATAGGCCGTCCCTTCTCCCTGACGTCAAAGGCGATGGCATTGGCCCTTCTCGTAGACGTCGTGTTGAGGTTGAAGTTGACCGCAATGAGGAAGTCACGCGCACCCACCACGGTGGCACCACTCTTTGCCATGTCCTCGTCCCAAGGGCGCGTGCCGAAGTCTGGAGCCTCATCGGGATGGCTCACGCGGTCGGCCAGCGCTTCATACTCACCCTTGCGGCAGACGGCCAGGTTGCGCCGTTCCGGTTTGAAGGCTGCCGCCTCATAACTGTAGCAGGGTATGCGAAGCTCTTGCGCGATGCGCTCGGCCAGCTGTCGGGCCATCTGCGCACACTCTTCCAGCGTCACGCCACTCACGGGCACCAGCGGCAACACGTCGGTGGCGCCGATGCGCGGATGGGCCCCATGATGCTGACGCATGTCGATGACACGCGCGGCCTGAGCCACAGCACGGAAGGCAGCCTCACAGACAGCCTCGGGCTCGCCCACAAAGGTCACCACAGTGCGATTGGTGGCTTCTCCGGGGTCGACGTTGAGCAACATCACGCCCTTCACGCTTTTCACGGCGTCGACGATGGAATTGATTTTTTGCATGTCACGCCCTTCACTGAAGTTGGGCACGCACTCTATGATTTTCTTGTTGTTGGCCATAGATGAATAGGAGTATTTTAATGTGTGGGTTAAACGTTTTCAAAATTATATTTTTTCTTGGAAAACCGCAAATATTTATGCGACAAATTTTCTTGATTTCAACTCTTGGGTTATCATTTGACCTGTTTGTGCGCTGACCACAATATCAAAAAGTAAGACACATCTCCTTAATTCCATCACATTTTAACATTTGCGAATCCATTAATCAAAATAAAACGATTAACTTTGCATCATTGCAGTAACAACATCATAAAACTAACAGTTATCTCATCACACCCTATGTACAAAAAATACGTTCCACCAAGCATCACTGTCGTTGAGTTATACGCCATTCGCAGCACAATGGTTGAATTCAGTGAAGGCTCAAGCATCACGAATGGCAGTGGTGACATTGAGGTGGGTGCCAAAGATGGCTCATCCTTTAACTACGACTGTTGGCATGACGATGAAGACGAACAACCTGACAGTCCCTTGCCTTATTAACCAACTAACGCTAACATTCACCTTATGACAAACCTATCCACGTTGTTGGTGTCATCAGTCTTCATCTTCAACGTTTCGCTACACAAATATCTTGCTGTGACAGAAGGTAAGCCGACTTTGTCCGACAGTCCGGTCAGCCTGCCGCTCCAGGAGCAGGACAGTCCAACGGGCAGTTACAGCATAGCGGGCAGTAAGGATTGGGTCCTCTTGCCCACCAGTGCCGATACTTATGCCGTGGGGCATATGGACCCAGGTGCCAACACCCATCAGTTTGTGTACGCCTCCACGTCGGGAAGCGCGGGACTGTCCACCACACACACGATGTCCGAGTGCGCTTTCGAGCCAGCGCAATGGATGATCTTACAAACCGTTGACGACATGGCCAACCAGACGATCACACTCAACGAGGCCGCCACATCATACGCCAAGCCCGCCCTTACCAAGGCAAAGGTAGACGTCACGTTGGTACGCAAGTTCAATGCCGGACGCTGGAACTCCTTCTGCCTGCCTTTCGACATGACAGCCGAACAGGTGACCCGCCTTTGGGGTGCGGCCACACAGGTGGCTGAGTTTACCCGAGTGACAGAACATGAAGACAACATCGTAGCAACATTCGACATTACCGACGGAAGCATCCAAGGCGGGCGCCCCTGCCTCCTTTTCATTCCCCATGAGGCTACCCGTCTTGACAACACCTACACCCTAACAGACATCGATGCCACAACGTGGCAACGCGACGCCAAGCCCACAACCGTCAATCGGCAAGGCTTGTCCTATGCGGGATCTTACGACAAGACGATGGTGCCCTATGGTTCCTATGTCTTCACCGGGGATGACAAGTTGCATCATGTGGAGACCACGACCCTCAGCATGAAGGGCTTCCGTGCATATCTCATCCACGGCGAAGGCGGCGAGTCGCTGGCCAAGCCCCTATCCATCTCGTTGGATGGCGACACGCCCACCAGCATCGACCGCCTGCCCATTCCCGCCTGCTCGTCACCGACAGACATCTTTCACATCGACGGCACACTGGCGCGTCGCCATACCACTTCCACCCAGGGACTTGCGCCGGGCGTCTATCTCATGGACGGAAAGAAAATCGTTGTTAAATAGAACCAAGAACAATGACAACTACAACACCATCATCAGCAAACACGAAGTTGCGATACCTGCTTGCTTCCTTCATGACCCTGTTCGTCATGCTCCAGCCCACACTTGCCGCAGATAGCTACACGACTGTCGCCTTGCCGTTAGCCAACAACTATGTGCCCGATGGCAACCAGTTCATGTTTTCCCAAGATGGCTCCACCAATATCGCCATCGACTTCCAGACCCATGTCATCAAGGCAAAACTCGACCTCAGCGATTGCACAGCCACCAACGAGAACATCCTATCGGTGGGCAACGAGATAAGCGTGTGGAACGAAACGACCACGGCAGTCAACTTGCATTTCTACTACACAGCCAGCACGCATCGCCTCATCATTGACTATAAGGACAACCCCAACCGTCCCTCGACAGGCGACGGCAAGGCGGAAGAGGTCCTCACGCTCACCAGCAACACTCTCTCCATAGAGATAGGAGACCAAGGCCTTCTCGTCAACGGCGAGCTGCAGGCCTCGTATTCGGCAAGCACCCTGCAATCATTGCTTGCGCTCTCAACCATCCAAATCGGCAGCACACAAGGCGACAACCGAAGCCACGCCACCTACATGGAACTATACCTGGAGAAGCAGGCGACAACACTGGTATGGGACAAAAACAAAAAGTTTCACGACGACGACTATAGCCAAACGACAGCTGCCAGCGACAGCAATCCCAACCGTTTCATTTCCGATCTTCTGACAGTGGACTTCAGCAAAGGCGACTACGTATCAGCCAAGCTCAACGTTACCGACTGCAAGCAGGCATTAGAGAACGTCCTCTCGATAGGCGACAACATCAAGGACTGGTTCGGTGGAAACAAGCTACACATCTATTACACACCGAAAAGCTTGTTGCCTTTCACCGACAATCACGGCAACACCTACAATACGCGCCTGCGCATCGCCTGGATAACGGGCACCTCGGTCACGACAAAAGACGTGGATTTTAAGGGCGACGCGCTAAACCTGAAGCTCTCTGCCGACGGCCTGTCGGTCAACGAGACCCTTGTCAGTGGCCTCTCCGGATCTGACCTCAATGCGCTACTCTCACTGCAAAGCATCTACCTCGGCAGTTGGGAGGGCAACGGAACCTATGACAACAAGAATGCTTATGTCAGTGACGGACGCAGCGAAGCCACCTATGAAGAGGTGACAGTAATCGCAGGCCAGGCACCGACGACCTTCAGCCCCAGCTGGATTGCCAACCAGACAAAGTATGAGGATCACAAGGAGCCGCGGCACGCCACCTACATTCCCTACCCCTCCACGGCCTCGATGGAGGCCGATGCCAGCCACTACCAGCGTCCATGGGAATCGCCCGATGAGGAGGAAGCCTTGGTGAAGAGCCTCAACAGCACCCTCGATGACCAGGGGAACGACATAGGCCAGGAGTGGAAGTTCTGCTATGTCGCAGGCACGGAGAGCGGTCCCGGGGCGAGTGACTTCTTTGCCAAGGACTATGACGACAGTTCATGGAAGCACATTCGCGTGCCACTGTCGTGGGAGATGGCGGGCTACGGACGTCCCGTCTACACCAACGTAGGCTACCCGTTCGAGTATAATCCGCCCCAAGCGGCCAAGAGCCAGCAACAGACCAACGAGACCGACCACAACGCCACAGGCTTCTACCGACGTTCGTTTGGCGTGCCATCATCATGGGGGAGCGACAAGCGTGTGTTCCTTCACTTCGACGGTGCATACAGTGCGGTGGTGGTATGGGTGAATGGTCAGTACGTCGGCTACTCACAAGGTTCCAACACCGATGCCGAGTTTGACATCACGTCGGCTCTCGCCACCCACGACGACGGCTCACTCATCACCGGTGACAGCCAGGCCAACCAGCTCTCCGTAAGGGTCTGCCGCTGGTGTGACGGGTCCTATCTGGAAGGCCAGGACATGTGGCATCTTTCCGGCATCCACCGCGACGTCTACCTGCTGGCCACACCGAAGGTGTTTGTGAGCGACCATGTCATCACCACGTCCCACATGAGCGATGACGCCACCAGTGCCGACCTCGACATTGCGCTCACACTGGACAACCGCACCTCGCAAGAGGCAGTGAAAATGCTGAAGGTAACACTGAAGGACCAAGAGGGCAAGACGCTGAAAGCCGTCGGGACTGACGCCATCGCCCTTGCCGCAGGCAAAGACCAGCTCGTCAAGCTCTCCCTCGGGGGACTTACGGGGCTCCACGCGTGGAGTTCGGAGACACCTTATCTATATAGTGTGGAAATAAGCCAGATGGATGCCAACGGACAAGAGGAGATGGCCTTCTGCACCCGGTATGGCTTCCGTAACATCAAGATAGACGGAACCATCGTCACCCTCAATGGCCAGCGCGTGTTCTTCAAGGGTGTCAACACGCAAGACACGCACCCTGCCTACGGCCGAGCCATCGATGCGGCCACGATGTACCATGACCTCACCCTGATGAAACAGGCCAACATCAACACCGTGCGCACATCCCACTATCCTCGCCAGCCGAAGATGTATGCCATGATGGACGCCATGGGCTTCTATGTCATGGACGAGGCCGACGTGGAGTGTCACGGAAGTTGGATCAACCAGAAGCCCCATCTCACCGACCTCGCATCGTGGAGCCCACAATATGTGGACCGCAACACGCGCATGGTGGCTCGTGACCGCAACCATCCCTGCGTCATCTTCTGGTCGCTGGGCAACGAGTCGGGCGACGGGATCTGCTTCGACAATGCCTACAACGCCGTGAAAGCCCTCGACCCATCGCGCCCCATTCACTACGAAGGCACGTTCAATGGGGGCTACGGCTCGGGTGTCGGCACCAACACCAACAAGCACTCCGACCTCTTCTCTGACATGTATCCCTCCGTCAGTCAGGTCAAGAACAAAGCGGAAGGGAGCAACACCCAGGGAAAGCCATATTTCATCTGCGAGTATGCGCACGCCATGGGACAGGCTGTGGGCAACCTCAAGGAGTATTGGGACATAATAGAGAACAGTACGAGCATCATCGGCGGATGCATCTGGGACTGGGTGGACCAGGCCATCTATAACGTTACCGAACTGGGCAAGGGTGTCAAGGAGAAGAATGGGTACCCGCTCTGGACGGCGGGATATGACTACAACCAAACCAATGGAGACCCGTTCCAAGGCGACTTCCTCGACAACGGCCTTGTCACGCCCGACCGCCTGTGGTCTGCCAAACTCAGCGAGGTGAAGAAGGTGTATCAGTACGTCACGTTCACCGGCTTCAATGCGTCCAACAAGAGTTTCACGCTCACCAACAAATACAACTTCCTGTCCATCACGCCCGAAACGTTCCAATTGATATATAAGGTGACAAAGGACGGGCGCCTCGTGGAAGAGGGAACGGGCACCCTTCCCGGCGAGATTGCTCCGGGCAAGAGTGCTTCCATCACCCTCGGCGACATAAAGACTGTCGTGCCGACGGACGCGGAGGCCGATGCTGAGTATCTCGTGACCTTGCAACTTCAGACCAACAAGGACTACGAATGGATGGAACGTGGCTACACAGTGGCCGACGAGCAGTTTGCCCTCACCCGGCGCTCCGTGTCTCTCGCGGCTCATCGGGCGGAAGGCGGATCGCTCAGCCTGAGTGACAACGGCACTGATGCCTACACGGTGAAGGGCACCGACAAGAGTGGGAAAACGTTTGTCATGGCCTTTGGCGCCGACGGCAAGATGACCCGCTGGACCTATGATGGCCAAAACATTCTGAACGCCGATGCGGACGGCAAGGTGAAGGAGGGTGCTTCACCCGACTTCAACAGTTGCCGCAACATCGACAACGACAAGGGCAACAGCCTTAGATGTGCCAGTTCGTCCACCTCCACCCGGATTTCCACCGCGCCAGTCATGGCGGACGACGGCACTGTCACGATGTCGGTAGACGGCTCAGCCACCAACTGCAACTACCGCATCGACTACGTCTTCTATCCCGATGCCACGGTAGACATGCAGGTGAAGTTCACACCCACGGGTGAGACGCGCCGTCTGGGTCTGTCCATGCAGTTTGCCCCCGGCTTCGAGAACGTGGAGTTCTATGCGCGCGGTCCCCGCTCCAACTATGCCGACCGCAAGAGTGGCTCATACCTCGGACGATACCACACGACCGTGGACGGCATGGTCGAGCGCATGACCCATCCGCAGACCTACGGCGACCATCAGGACTTGCGCCAACTGACCCTGACCAACAACACCCAGGGACTGCGATTGGACATCGATGCCACCGCGCAGCCATTCGGCAACGGTGCGGCATCGGGCGTCTCGTACCCCGACGGACAGTGCTCGTTCTCACTGAGCCATTACGACGAGCGCACCTGGATCAACGAGGGGACCTCCCTATGGCAGAAAGCCACCCACTGGTATGATCTCACGAGAGACCCACAGGTCTACGCCCACTTCGATTACTGGCAACGCGGACTGGGCAACAACAGTTGCGGTGCCGAGGAGAGCCTTGCGCAGTATCGCTGCCCCACCAGCGGCACTTACGGATACACACTGCGGTTTCGCCCCTCAGAAGTAAAAATCCGGAGTGTGTTGGACGACTGACTATCGCGTCTTGCCTTGCCCGGTGACCTTCTTCACTTTCAGGCCTCGCCGGGTCAGGCTGACCCTTGTCTCCGATGACAGGGAGAGGCGCTTGCTCACCACCTTCCCACCGATGACGGAACGGACCACGACCCGTGTCTCGCCCGCCTTGGCGGGGCGCAGTGTGATGGCATCGTGGCTTGCCGCCTGCTCGGCGGTTACGTCCTGCCCCGTCACAAAGAAATGGATGGGGCACGCCACACTGTGGTTCTCCTCAAGGACGAACGTGGCCTGACGCACCATGTCGCCACTGATGGTGGTTGACACGGGTAGCACGGGAGCCCCCAGTGAGGTGGCAAGACCTGTCAGCGTGACTTCCCCTTCGCCACGGAAGTGGCTCATGAGCAGGTAGCGCACACCATCGGGGTCAGAGGCCAGCACGCCGTTCCACCCTTCGGGCAGCACGCCGCGCAGCGGCACCAGTTCCTGGCTCATGCGTCGTGTGGTGGCAGCATCCACCCCACTGTAATAGATGATGTTTCGGCGGTCCACCACGCTGCCCTTGCCAAACGTACGCTCCCTGTCGCAGTAAGCCGGATAGAGCTTGGAGGTAAGCACTGAGTTGTTGTCGGCCCTGTCGCCGAAGGCCATCTGCTTGCCATTGGGCGCCACGATGCCGAGCGCATTGTCGATGTTGACCCAGTTGGTTGTCATCGTTGCGAGGCGCGTGCCGTCCGCATGGCGTTTGCCGTCCGCCGCATAGAGCGTGCGCACGGTGCGCGTCAGCGTATCGGTGGAGATGGCCATCAGTCCGCCTTGTTCGCGGGTGATGACGCCCTTGTCCAGTCCTGTCACACAGTCGATATAGATCACCGCGTTGCCTGGTGTGGAGTAGATGGCAAAACGGTTGTCGAGCGTCTCGTCATTGGTGGCGAGTTCCCCGTTCATGGCCCACGCCTCCCCGTCAAGCTGGTAGACGCCGCTTACCACAGGTCTGGCATTGGTTCGCTTGCCGTTGACGGTGTACCAACCGATGAAGTTGCCTGTGTTGTTGGCCTTGAACGGCACCACTATCTTGTTCTTGTCCACCGAGTTGGCGGCTATGTAACCGGTGTAGCTCTTGATGCCGGGTGCCCACGAGAAGGTCGTGAAGCGGTCGCGTGTGTAGCCCCTCACGATGTTTTGTGCAGGGAAGATCTTGGCCTTGCCATATCGATGGCGGAAGTCGGCGAACGTGCTGGGCTTCATTCTGTCTGTCGGCAAGGTCTCGTGCATGAGCCACGTCATCATCACGCGATGCGCCTCCACCCCCATGCGCCGCGGCCCGATGTCAGAGCGAAGCAACCACGAACCGTCATCAGTGGTCTGCTGGCGCGCCTTGATCATCTTGTAAGCGAGGTTTTCCAGCATCAGCGCGTCGGCATCACGGAGGAAACAGGCGTTGGTGGTGTAGCTCGTTATCTGGTCGTAGAGGAAGAGGCTCCAGTCGTTGCCGTTGGGCATGGCCAGTTCGCCGTCGGCCAGCGCGAGCCAGTTGAGCACCTCTTTCTGCACGGCATCGTTGTTGTGCATCAGCGCGCGGGTTTTCCATTTTTCCGTGCCGTGGAGCGTCGTTTGGAAGAGTTTGAGGGCCAGGGCCGCCTCACCCAATTCCTGTATCACCACGTTCTGGTAGGACGTGTGGAAGTAGTTGTGGTTTTGCAGCGTGTAGTCGTCATAGAGGTTTTGCCCGCGGTAGAGGTCTGCCACCGTCGTCTTGTCGTATTGCGGGTCGATGACGGTATCATCATGAGCGTCACGCCGGTGGCTGTAACTGTTGACGGCAAACTCACGCAACCTGGCAAACCATTGCGGCGCCAGCGGGTCGTCGGGGAAGAGTCCCAGCGTGACGGCCAGCACATCGGCCTCCCATCCGTTTTCCTCCGCCTTGGTGTCGCCCCTGTAACCGGTCGGGATGTCGCGCTCCAGCTCGTAGTTACATTCCGCCTTGAGCATCTTCTCTACATATCCTTTCTGCTGCTCTGTAAGCTTGTCCCATTGGAAGAAAGCCGAATAGGCCACAGACATGGCCCACAGCGAACTCTCCCACGTGTGGTCGTTGGCGCTGGTGGAGCCCCAGTGGCGGTTGCCTGCACATGCCTTCAGGCGGTTGGCCTTGTGCGTGGAATAGGCGAAGACGAGGCTCTTGCGCGCCATGGTCTCCAGGTCCTCCCACGTGACCCCCTCGGGCAGCGTCACTTTGCCTTGTCCATATCTGACGAGAAAGGCGGCTATCATGCCCAGGTCGGCGTTTGAGCGCACGCCATCCTCGTTGGCTTGCATGGTCGAGTTGCTCCGGAAGCATCCGCACGCCTCCCCCTCGCTGTTGGGCTCCACACAGTCCTGGAAGTCTTGTTTCAGGTATTGGGCGAAGCGGGCGAGCATCTGCAGCAGGTCGCCCTTCATCGTCACCTCGTCCACAAAGTCGGCGGTGACAGCATCCTCCGTGATGCTCTTCGGCAATGAGCCGGAAGTGTTAGAGGTCATACGGGTGAAGGATGCAGATATGCTGGGCTGGTCAGAAGTCACGTGCGTGCGCGCCGATACGGGTGCGGCCAGGGTGAGCAGCATGATGAGTGAAGATGTTCTCATATTTTGAAATAGATTGATTTTTTGTTTGCAAAGTTACTCATTTTTGCGGTAAGCCCTCCCCATATTCATTGAAAATGGGTACCTTTGCAGATGTTATGAACCGAAAAGCCCGAATCATTTCGTTTTTGTGGCAGCACGTCCTGCTGCTCGTCTCGCTTTATGTCATGACCTTCGGCGTGGCCGTATGTGTGCGTTCCATGTTAGGGTCAAGTGTCATCTCCACCCTTCCCTACGTCTTCGAGACGGCTGGCAAACAAGGCCACGGTGTGCCTCCGCTCACCATTGGCCAATACACCTACATCATGAATGCGCTCCTTGTGGTGGGTCAGATAGCCGTATTGCGGAAGCGCTTCGAGATGGTGCAGTTGTTCCAGTTGCTTGTCGGGTTTGTGTTTGGCTCGCTTATCGACCTCAACATGTGGGTCACCGCATGGCTTGTTCCCACCACATTGTGGGCCAAGCTGGTGGCGCAGGTGGCCGGTTGCACCATCCTTGGAGCCGGCATTGCCTTCGAGGTCCGGTGTGGATCGGTGACGATGCCTGGCGAAGGCTTTCCCGTGGCCATCAGTGCGGTGACGGGCGTCGAGTTTCCCAAGGTCAAGATCTGTGTCGACACGGGTCTTGTGGTTCTCGCCATCGTGTTCTGTTATGTCTTCTTCGGGGCCTGGCAGTGGTATATCGTGGGCATCGGCACCCTGTTTGCCATGGTCTATGTGGGCATGGTGGTGCGCCAGGTGGGCAGCCATCTGGGGTGGTTCGACCACATCTTGGCCTATCAACCCGGGTTCCGCCGTTATGTCTACGGTCTGGCCCGATACATTTACGGCAAGGTCCGCTAATGGGCCTTACCTTGGGTCTGTCAAGGTTTTTGGTGCAAAAGTTTGTCACGGAGAACAGATGAAATAGAACGCGAAAATGGCGTTTTTTGTCGGTCGC
>DJOV01000068.1 GCA_002437285.1 Prevotella sp. UBA6429
TATGTTTTGCCGTCTTTTGGCCTCTTTTTGGTTCATAGCGCCAGTTCGTTCGGTCATATAGCCCGCTATACTCCCTCACTCACTGACACTATGACCTCAAAAAGAGCCACAAAATCTGACAAAGCTAATTTATAGAACCCACCTTATAAGTTTTAGCCCCGTCTTCCTTTCTTGGCAGCGCACAACGCCCGCAAATGCAAGGTGGGGGCGCGCCAAGCCCCGTCACCGGTGTCTTGGCACGCCCCCACCCTGTGGCTCAGGCCTGTGGTCAGAGCAATGCGGGCAATTGGAAAAGTTTGGTCCCGTTGCTGCCTTTCACCAGGATGCACTTGCCCTGGGGCTTGTCGGCTGCGATGGCGGCTTTCACCTCATCGACATTGTCAAACCGGCGGAAGTGCGTCCGCGTCTTGGCAAACTCGCTGCCCACGAGCCACACGTCAGCCAGCTGCATCTTCTCCAGCGTGTCAATGACGCGCTGGTGTTCCTCCGTGCTGGTGGGGCCGAGCTCGCGCATGTCGCCAAGAATGGCCATCTTGGGTTCCGCCACGCTGATACGGGCGAAATTGTCGAGCGCAGCCGCCATGCTCGACGGGTTGGCGTTGTAGGCATCGACGATCAGCAGGTTGCTGTCCGTCCGCTCCAGTTCCGACCGGTCGTTGGTGGGCCGGTAGTCGGCCAAGGCCTCGTTCACCTGTTGAGGCGTCACCCCATTGTGCAAGCCCACGGCGATGGCTGCCAGCAGGTTGTCGGCATTGTAGGTGCCCACGAGCTGCGTCTGCACCTCAAACTGCTGTCGGGGTTGCTCCGCCTCATCCCCGTTGGGCACGTATTCCCACTGCAACCTGACATAGGGATTGCAAGCCACCACGCGTCCTGTGACCCCATAGCGACCCTCGGCGTCACTCTGCCCGTAGGACAGTGTGCGGTCGATGTGCCTGTCGGCGAGCATCTTCGACAGGTGCGGGTTGGCCAGGTTGGCGTAGACCTCAGCCCCATGGGCCTTGAGCCAGTCGTAGAGCTCGCCCTTGGTCCGCATCACACCCTCGAAGGAGCCAAAGCCCTGCAGGTGAGCGCGTCCCACATTGGTGATCAGTCCCTGCGTAGGCTCCACATACTCCACAAGCTTGCGGATGTCGCCAGGATGCGAGGCGCCCATCTCCACCACGGCGATCTCGTCGTCGGCTGAGAGGCGGAGCAACGTCTTGGGCACCCCCACATCGTTGTTGAAGTTGCCCTCGGTGTGCATCACCCGATAGCGCTTGGCGAGCACGGCCGACACCAGTTCCTTGGTGGTGGTCTTGCCGTTGGTGCCGGTGATGCCCACCACGGGGATGTGGAAGCGGCGGCGGTGCTCGCGGGCCAGTTGCTTGTAGGCCGTCAGGGCGTCGTCGACCAGGATGTAGCGGTCGTCGCCCGCCACCTGATACTCCTTCTCATCGATGACCGCATAGCTACAGCCACGCTCCAAAGCCATCGCCGCAAACTTGTTGCCGTCGAACGAGGCACCCTTCAGGGCTACGAAAATTCCACAATCACTCCCGTCTGTCGGTGCCGTTGCCGGAAGGCTACGGCTGTCGGTCGTCACCTGCGGATGGCGCAGGTAGATGTTGTACAAATCTGATGCATTCATTTCTTATAAAGATGTTTAGCGGCATGAGCCAACCCAGATGGCAACAAAAACCCGTTGGCACACGACCGAATACAGCTTATCTTAATGCAAAGATAGTGGAAAAATACATAAAATGAATTTGATTTTCCAATTAATATTATTATTTTTGCCACGAATATGAACTACACATTGAATATCCGCGGTCACCTGCTGTCACTCAAGACCCCTTTAGTGATGGGAATCATGAACGTGACCCCAGATTCGTTTTATGCCGGGAGCCGTGCCATGAGCGATGACGACATCGCCCAGCGAGCCAAGACTCTTGTTGGCGAGGGAGCCACCATTGTCGACATTGGCGGCTGCTCGACAAGGCCTGGCGGCGCCATCGCCACAGAGGCCGAAGAGGCCGACCGCGTGAGGCGCGGCCTGGAGATAGTGAAGGCCGCCACTCCCGACGCCATCGTCTCCATTGACACCTTCCGCGCCTCGGTGGCCCGCATGGCCATCGAGGAGTTTGGCGCCGACATCATCAATGACGTGTCGGGCGGCGAGGATCCGCAGATGTTCCCGCTCACGGCCTCCACCGGCACCCCCTACATCCTCATGTCACAGCAAGCCACGCTGCGCGGCATGCTCATCGAGTTTGCCCAGCGTGTGGAACAGTTGCGCGCCCTTCACCAGAAGGACATCATCCTCGACCCGGGCTTCGGCTTCGGAAAGACGCGCGCCGACAACTTCCGCATCCTCGACGAGATGGACAAGCTGCAGGTGCTGGAGTTGCCCGTGCTGGCTGCCATGTCGCGCAAGCGCATGGTCTTCGAGACTTTGGGCGGCACCCCGGCAGAGGCGCTCAACGGCACCACCGTGGTCAACACCATGGCCCTGATGCGCGGCGCGTCAATCATTCGCGTGCACGATGTGAAGCCGGCTGTGGAAGCCGTGAAATTATACAACGCACTATGTTCTTCGAATTTGGCATAAAGGACATCATCGACATCTTCCTTGTCGCCCTGATGCTCTACTACCTCTACCGCCTGATGAAGGAGAGCCGCTCGCTCAATGTCTTCATCGGCATCATGGTGTTCGTGCTGGTGTGGCTCTTCGTGTCGCAGGTGCTCGAGATGCGACTGCTCGGAAGCATCATGGACAAGCTCGTCAGCGTGGGCGTCATCGGGCTCATCGTGCTCTTCAAGGAGGAGATCCGCAAGTTCCTTTACCAGCTCGGTGCTCATCAGCGCGTGAAGAACGTGCTGCAGTTCTTCTCATCCAAGAAGAGCAAGAGCCCCGAAGAGGACAAGGCCACCATCATGCCCATCGTGTGGGCGTGCATGGACATGGCACGAGGCAAGATAGGTGCGCTCATCGTCATCGAGCGGGCCACACCGCTTGACGACATCGTGCAGACGGGAGAGCTCATCGGTGCCAACGTGAACAAGCTGCTCATCGAGAACATCTTCTTCAAGAACTCGCCCCTGCACGACGGCGCCATGGTCATCTCGCAGAAGCGCATCAAGGCCGCCGGCTGCATCCTGCCCGTGAGCCACGCCATGGACATCCCCAAGGAGTTGGGGCTGCGGCATCGGGCGGCATTGGGCATCTCGCAAGACAGCGACGCCATAGCCATCATCGTCTCGGAAGAGACAGGCCGCATCAGCGTGGCCATCAAGGGGCAGTTTCGGCTGCGCCTGTCGGCGGAGGAGCTTGAGGGCATCCTCGCCAGGGAGATGACAGGCTGAGCCACCAGGCAAGGCCCATGGCGGCAGGAGAGACTGTGCCACAATCATAACAAACGGGAACGCCCCGCAAGGACATTAGATTTTTAATCGATTAAAAACATACACTTATGAGTTTATTAGAGAAAATTGTCGCGCGCGCCAAAGCCGACAAACAACGCATTGTTCTTCCCGAAGCAGAGGAAGAGCGCACACTGAAAGCTGCCGACAAGGTGCTGGCCGACGACCTGGCTGACCTGATTCTCATCGGCAACCCCGAGAACATCAAGAAGGAGGCTGAGCAATGGGGTCTCAGCCACATCGGCAAGGCAACCATCGTCGACCCGCTCCACTGTGAGAAGACAGAGGAATATGCCGCCTTGCTCGCCGACCTTCGCAAGAAGAAGGGCATGACCGTGGACCAGGCCCGCGAGCTTGTGACCAAGAACAATCTCTATCTCGGTTGCATGATCATCAAGACCGGCGATGCCGACGGACAGATCTCCGGTGCTCTCTCCACCACGGGCGACACGCTGCGCCCCGCCCTGCAGATCATCAAGTGTGCCCCTGGCATCACTTGTGTCTCGGGTGCCATGCTGCTCATCACCAGCCAGCACCAGTTTGGCGAGGACGGAGTGGTCGTCATGGGCGACGTGGCCGTCACGCCGAACCCCACCGCCGACCAGTTGGCACAGATCGCCTTCACCACCGCCCAGACCGCCAAGAGCGTGGCCGGCTTCGCCGAGCCGCGTGTGGCCATGCTGAGCTTCTCCACCAAGGGCTCGGCCAAGGATGCCAAGGACAAGGAGACGGGCAAGAGCGTCTACATCATCGACAAGGTGGTCGACGCCACCAAGATCGCCAAGGAGAAATATCCTGATCTGAAGGTCGACGGCGAGATGCAGGCCGACGCAGCACTCGTTCCGGCCGTTGCCGCCAAGAAGGCTCCCGGGTCAGACATTGCCGGACAGGCCAATGTGCTCATCGCCCCTAACCTGGAGGTGGGCAACATCGGCTACAAGCTCGTGCAGCGTCTCGGCGGCGCCACGGCCATCGGCCCGATCCTGCAGGGCATCGCCCGTCCTGTCAACGACCTCAGCCGTGGTTGCTCGGTCGACGACATCTACTACATGGTCGCCATCACAAGTTGCCAGGCACAGGACGCCAAGAAGGCTTGAATGGATATTCCGACACGCCAAAGCAACTCTTAACGCGCAACATTCAACAAATAACAACATAAGAAATGAAGATTTTGGTATTAAACTGCGGTAGCAGCAGCATCAAGTATAAACTCTATGACATGGACGGCGAGAAGGTTCTCGCACAGGGCGGTGTGGAACGCATCGGCCTCGACGAGGCTTTCATCAAGGTGAAGCTGCCCGATGGCTCCAAGAAGCAGATCATGGCTGACCTGCCCACCCACAAGGAGGGTGTGCAGCTGGTGTTCAAGTGCCTGCTCGATCCTGAGCTGGGCGCCATCAAGAGCCTCGATGAGATAGGCGCTGTGGGCCACCGCGTGGTGCAGGGCGGCGACCTCTTCGAGAAGAGCTGCATCGTCACACCGGAGGTGGAGAAGGGCATCGAGAGCCTCATCGACCTGGCACCCGTGCACAACAAGGGCCACTTGGCAGGCTTGAAGGCTGTCGACGAGCTCATGCCCAACGTGCCCCAGGTGACCGTTTTCGACAATGCTTTCCATAGCACTATGCCTGACTACGCTTACCTCTACGCCATTCCCTATGAGTGGTACACCAAGTATCACGTGCGCCGCTACGGCTTCCACGGAACGAGTCACCGCTATGTCTCACAGCGCGTGTGCGAGTTCCTGGGCGTGGACATCAAGACCCAGAAGATCATCACCTGCCACATCGGCAACGGCGCCTCTGTCGCCGCCGTGAAGTATGGCAAGGTCATCGACACCTCCATGGGCCTCACACCGCTCGCCGGCCTGATGATGGGCTCACGCTCGGGCGACATCGACCCGTCGGCAGTGACCTACATGATGCAGAAGAGCGGCATGACCCCACAGGAAATGTCGGAGTATCTCAACAAGAAGAGCGGCGTGCTCGGCCTGGCGGGCATCTCCAGCGACATGCGCGACAACGAGAACGCTGACAACGAGGGCAACAAGATGGCTCACCTGGCACTGCAGATGTACAACTACCGTATCAAGAAATACATCGGCGCCTATGCAGCAGCCATGAACGGTGTGGACATCATCGTATGGACCGCAGGCGTCGGCGAGAACCAGGAGGGTGTGCGCTGGGACAGCTGCACGGGCCTGGAGTATCTCGGCGTGAAGATGGACCGCGAGCGCAACCACTGCCGCAGCGTGGAGCAGGTGCTCTCCGCCGACGACTCAAAGGTGAAGGTCGTGATGATCCCCACCGACGAGGAGATCGTCATCGCACGCGACACGCTGGCTCTCGTCAGCGGCAAGGGCCTCGACTAAGCGCCATCGCGACACATTCGCACCATCGCAAGGTGACAACATGAAAAAACGCCATCCCAAGTCATTGGGATGGCGTTTTTTTATGGCCTTGCCCTTTGCGTTCTCATGCGAAAGGCGTAAATTTGCAGTCAATAATGACGGCCTCTCCTTCATATATCAAGGATGAGCGCCTTTCCACGGAGGAGCCTGGGGCATCCCGGAAAGACACCTCTCAATAAGCAATGACGCAATGAAAATAGTTACATTCGGTGAGATTATGCTGCGCCTCTCCAAGCATGCGGGCCAGCGCTTGTTCCAAAACGGGCCGTTCGATGCCGCCTATGGAGGCTCGGAGGCCAACGTAGCCGTGTCGTTGGCGCAGCTGGGCGATGACGTGGAATATGTCACGCGCGTGCCCGACAACGCCATGGGCGACGCTGCGCTCATGCACCTGCGTGAGCTGGGGCTCGACGTCAGCCACACGGTGAGGGGCGGCAAGCGCCTGGGCACCTACTACTTTGAACCCTCGGCGGCCATGCGCGGCTCCCGCGTGGTCTACGACCGCGACGACTCGTCGTTCAACACCATGGCCTATGGCGACATCGACTGGGAACCCATTTTTCATGAGGCGGGCCTCTTCCATTGTTCGGGCATCACCTGCGCCACCTCGCGCGACGCCCTCGACACGACCATGGAGGCTGTCAGGATGGCCGACGAGCGGGGCGTGGAGCTCACCTGCGACATCAACTATCGCGCCAACCTGTGGAAGTATCCCGGGGCCAACGCCCAGCAGTCGTTGCGCGAGCTGATGGCCCACAGCTCGTTTATCTTTGGTGACCAAAACGAGTGGTGCGTGGCCAGCGGCATGCCCCCCATCCCCTTCACTGCCCTTGGCGAGGACTATGCGTTTGACAAGGATGCCTACCGCCGCTACTTCGACCGTCTGCACGCGATGTTCCCACGTTGCCACCGCATGCTCATGGCCCACCGCAACATCCTGTCCTTCCAGCACCATGTCAACTGCGGCGTGCTTTGGGTGGATGGCGACATCTACTATTCGCGCATCTACGACATTGACGACATTGTCGACCAGATGGGTGTCGGCGACGCCTGGGTGGCCGCCTACATACACGCCCGCCTCAAGTGGCCCGATGACGAGCAGCGCTGCCTCGACTTCTCGGTGTCGGCGTCAGCCTTGAAAAACACCATCCCTGGTGACCAAAACCTCGTCAGCGAACAAGAGATCTTGGCCAACATGACTTCGCGTGGCGGCCGCATCGACCGCTGACGGCAAGCTTTTGTCGTGATTTTTGGTGCAAAAGTTTGTCACGGATGACCGACGAAACAGAACGCGAAAATGGCGTTTTTTG
>DJOV01000069.1 GCA_002437285.1 Prevotella sp. UBA6429
CTTATCCCGAACTGGGGTAATATTGGAGGAAAACGGATTATGACACAATAAAGTCGCAATTGCATTTTGCGCATTAGACAACGCTATGAGGAACGGGAAGCGTTGCCCATTGATAGTCCCCAACCAATACATAGAATAACATTACATCAGTTAGAACACATTCATTTAAACTATTATTTATGGAAACAAAAAACATCAAGGCACTCACCGTCAAGACCCTCATTTTCTTGGCGTGCGCGTTGCTGCTTACCTTGCTGTTGTGCAAGGTACAGGCAGACAGGCATCTGAAAATCAAGCGGGAACGTTTCCAAGCGGGAATGCGCGTCGACTCATTGATGCGCAGCCATGACTTCCAGCACCTATACCCATGCCTCGACTCCTTGCACAAGGTGTACCCCCACGACCCACAGTTCTATACGATTGAGGGAATGGCACACGACTACCAGGGCGACCGCGCACGGGCTTGCCATGCCTTCGCAAAAGCCATTGAGCTCTACGACGTACTCATCAGTACCAAGCACGATTTTGGCGACCGCATCAACCGAGCCGCCGTCATTCTGTTCAAGGACGGCAAGATGGCTTACTTCCTGGCGCTCGACGAGGTGCTCACACATGCCAAAACCCAGCAAGACAAGCAAGAGGTCAAGATGTTCAGAGACATGGATTATGATGACCTTCTCAAGCAATCATTCGGTGACCCTGTCGTACCCAAAATAACAGAAATGACAGACAATTAGTCGCCAAACGGCCCCCGCTTTCGCTCAGCGATGGAAGGGCATGGACTATAAAAAGGCTATGCAGCGAAAAAAAATCATCATTTTGTTGCCACATCCGTTTTTTTTGTTTAAGTTTGCACATAATTTTTTAATTCATTGGAGGTCATGCCCTTCAGTGGCAGTAAGCACGCTACGGCATGGCCATGGAACCTGAGTCATAAACTTAAAACAGTGAAATGATGGACTCTCAAGAGAATGTCCTGCAACAGGACAAGATTGAAAACGAGCAGAAGACGGCGCAAGCCGCTCCTGAAGTAGAGAACGTGAACACCGAGTCGGCACCGGCAGACGAGGCCACCCACCCCGCTTCCGAGGCACCCGCACAAGAGGCGACGGCCCCCGCACAAGAGGCGGAAGGGAAAGCCAACAGCGAGGCACCCGCCCCTGCCGACAAAGCCGAAGCGCCCAAGGCCGAGGAGACCTTCAAGAAGGTCTACGCCAACAAGCAAGAGGTACTGGCAAGGGCCAAGAAAATCGCCACCAGCGAAGACAACCCCAACAAGGACGAGGTGGAGCACTTGAAGTCGGCGTTCTACAGGTTCCACATCGCCGAGCGCGAGCAACAGCAGAAAGATTACCTGGAGGCCGGCGGCGACCCCGAGAAGTATGTCGTCACGCCCGATGAGGCCGAGGACGACTTCAAGGCGCAGATGCAGGTCATCCGCGAGAAGCGCGCCAAGATCTTCCAGCAGCAAGAGGCCGAAAAGGAAAGCAACCTCAAGCGCAAGCTCGAGATCATCGAGAAGATCAAGGCCATGGCCACCTCGCCCGAGGAGGCCAACAAGTCATACAATGAGTTTAAGGCCCTCCAGCAGGAATGGAAGGAAATCAAGGCCGTGCCAGCCGAAAAGGCCAACGAGGTGTGGCGCAACTACCAGCTCTACGTCGAGCAGTTCTACGACTTGCTCAACCTCAACCGTGAGGCCCGCGAGTATGACTTCAAGAAGAACCTGGAACTGAAGACCAAGCTCTGCGAAGAGGCTGAGCGCCTGGCCGACGAGAGCGATGTGGTGAGCGCCTTCCACCAGTTGCAGGAGCTTCACAACCAGTATCGTGAGATTGGCCCCGTGGCAAAAGAGCTCCGCGAGGAGATATGGGGTCGCTTCAAAGCGGCCAGCACCGTCATCAACAAAAAGCACCAGCAGCACTTCGAACAGCTGAGGGCACAGGAGGAGGAGAACCTCCAGAAGAAGACCACCCTCTGCGAGCAGGTGGAGGCCATCGCCAAGGAGGAGAACAAGAACGCCAGCGACTGGGAAAACCACAGCAAGCAGATCATCGACATCCAGCAGCAGTGGAAGACCATCGGTTTCGCACCACAGAAGATGAACGTGAAGATCTTTGAGCGCTTCCGCGCCGCCTGTGACGACTTCTTCACCAAAAAGGCAGCCCACTTCAAGGAGATGAAGCAGCGCTTTGCCGAAAACGCCGAGAAGAAGCGCGCCCTCGTGGCACAGGCTCAAGAGCTGGCCGACTCCACCGACTGGAAAGCCACCAGCGACAAGCTCATCGCCCTGCAGAAGGAGTGGAAGACCATCGGCACGGTGCCCAAGAAGTTGGGCGACAAGTTGTGGAACGACTTCCTCACGGCCTGCAACCATTTCTTCGAGGCACGCAAGGCCGCTCACGCCGGCACCCGCTCTGAGGAAGGTGCCAACCTGGAGAAGAAACGCAACGTCATCGAGCAGCTGAAGGCCATCGCCGAGGAGGCTGCCGACAACGCACAAGAGAAAGTGAAACAGCTTGTCGAGGAGTACAACAGCATCGGCCACGTGCCTTACAAGGAGAAGGACAAGGTGTATAAGGAGTTCCACGATGTGCTCGACAAGATCTACCAGGAGCTGCACATCTCCACGCAGCGCCGTCGTCTTGACAACTTCAAGAGCAACCTCAAGAGCGTGGCCAAACGTGGCGAAGATGCCGTTGACAACGAGCGCTCGCGCCTGATGCGCCGCTATGAGCAGCTCAAGCAGGAGGTGGCCACCTACGAGAACAACCTCGGCTTCCTCAACATCGCCAGCAAACGCGGCAACTCACTCGTCGACGAGATGAACCGCAAGGTGCAGAAGCTCAAGGACGAAGTGGAGCTGACCCGCCAAAAGATCAAGGCCATCGACACGCAAGACAAGCAAGAGAAGACGGCCGACGAGACCTCGGAAAACAAAGACTAAACAACGATGAAGTGCCCAGGCGCAAGCCGCGGGCACCCCACACCGACCATTCATAACGTAACGACCCTCTCCTCGTGGCAATCGCCACAGGGAGAGGGTCATTGCGTTTTCACCGGGAACAAAAGTCACACCGACAAGTGGCTGCGCCATATCTTCCCAAGCGACGGGAGAATGGAGCTATGGGACAATTGAACGATGAGACATGGGGCGGACGGGACAACGAGGAGACGGGGCAACAGGCCAACCCCACTTCGCTCACTTCTCGAAGTGCTGGTAGTCCTTTACGCTGCGCCAAGCGCCTCCCCACTGGAAGCCCAGCGACACAAAGAGGCGATAAGCACGGTCGGAGCGCGTGATCTTATAAGGGAACCGGGCGTTGCGGTCACAATACTTCAAGGCGTTGGCAGGCTGCACCGTCACCTTGCCGTTGCGATGCTTTCGGTAATAGGGATTGTAGAGAGGATTGAGATCCACAGCCATGCCCAAGGCATGGGCCGACAACTTGCGTGAGCCTTTCACCTCACGGTAGCAGAAGCAGCTGGTGTTGTTAGCCCGCATGGAGCGCTCGTCGTCAGCCCCGAAGTCGTCTATCAGGCGGACACTGTGAATGGGATAGCCCTCATCATACAACTGACGGAACACGCGCAGCACATCGGCCGCAATCTGCTTGTTGCAAACCAGTTCGCCCATACGCGTTTTGCCGTCCTCGTCGCAATGCAACAGGCGCACATAGCGAAGGCTTGCCCTACTGACGCGGCACCCCATCGGATACGACTTTCCCCTCATGCGGGCAAAGACATTGTCAGGTATCGGGTCAGAACGAAAACACTGGTCCAGTCCCATGCTTGCCACCTCCTGCGCGCTGACGACCGCTCCGGCATGCCATGCAGAAGTCTTCTGCAAACGGACAGGGGGCATAGCGCCAACCGGCAAGACACCAGCCAACAACGCCAAGGCCATCAGCGGCAACAGGACAAACGAAAATCCGTGATTGTGTTTCATGCTCATCATCGCAAGGTGATTAAACCAAAAAAACCAAACCGCTTCTGCAAGCAGCTTGGTTTCTTGTTGGGGCACACGGACTCGAACCATGAATGACAGGACCAGAATCTGTAGTGTTACCATTACACCATGCCCCAATGTTTTGTTTGCGTCTTCATTTCTGAATTGCGATTGCAAAGGTAGTGACTTTTGTGCTAACTACCAAAACATTCCCTATCTTTTTTCTTTCACAGCTCAACATTTTCTTGTTTTTATACAAAAGTGCGGCATTTAACCCCCTGTAAACGGGCAAACATGCATCAAGCAAGCGTTACTTCACATTCCCAGCCATCACCATGAAATGGGGAAAGCCTCCCGCCACACAATGCGGCAAGAGGCTTCCGTGTCTTCCATGACGAGAGGCTTTCCTGTCCTCGATGAGGCTTACTTGCCAGTCAGCCAGATGGCGTAAGAGTATGCGTTGGTCCATCCGTTCGCCTTCTCCTCTCCATCTCGCCACCACTGGCCTATGGCGCAGAATGGCGTAAGCGTGAGTTTGACGTTACGGCCCATGTACACAGCACCAGCCTGATAACAAGGACCAGGCACCGCTGCCGAAGGCGAGGCGATGCGCTCAGGCAGGGTTGACGTATTGACAACGATATTGTTCTTGATGTCGACATCATCGTTGTGCAGCTGAGGATTCCACACCATGTCAACACAGTAGACCACCGGTCCGCGCATCAGGGCATAGGGTATGTTGTTGGTGGGTTTCTCACGGTACATGATTTCTCCATCCTTGAGATGATATTTCTCATAGTCAGCATGGTGTTCGCGCTTCACCCACCGCAAGGCCATAGGCAGGTTCAACGTCACCTTGTCGCCCGCCTTCCAGCTACGCTTCAGTGCACAGTAGGCACCCGCTTTCACGCCGTCAACAGGTTTTCCGTTGACGCTGACCGACGGTGCGTCACACCAAGCCGGTATGCGTATGTTGAGCGTCTTGCCCTTACACTTATTGACCGTGATGGTCACCGTCTCATCCGAAGGATAGTTGCCACTGACAGTGAATTCGACGTCTCGGTCCTTGTAGCCCGACGGCAGCAGCTGGTTCACGTAAAACTGGTTGTCCTTCTGCGCATAGAAGAAGGTGGGCAGCAGTGATATGATGCGGTGCCCACTGGCCGTACAACAGTCAGGGCCGTGGAAATAGCCGTTAGGCTTGGTACCGTTGGGCGCCGTGTGATAGCGGCAGGTCCCCGTGAGTGCATCTTGCGCTGCAAAGACATGGTTGAGCATCAGCTTCTCGATGGCATCCGCATATTTGGTGTCACCCGTGAGCTGCAACAGCATCTGCGTGAGTTGCATCCACGACATGGTAGCACAGGTCTCAATGATGTTACCCGTCAGGGGCTTGGTGTATCCTTTCTCGTAGTGCTCGGCCACGCTGACGCCTCCCGTGACATACATCTGTCGGTCATGGATGTAATTCCATGCACCAACGACCTTGCTGAGCAACGTCTTGTCGCCCGTCACCTGGTAGAGGCGCAAGAAGCCCATGAAGTTCATCTGAAACGTGTGAGCGTGGACGTAAGGCTGCAGTTCAGAAATCTCAAGCTTGCCAGCCGCCACACTGTCAAGCCTTGAGAAGGCGTCCCATCCGCTCCACTTGTCGATATTGCCCACGACCCATTTAGACCAGTTGAGGTAACGCTTGTCGCGCGTGAGGGTGTAAAGGCGCACCATCGGGTCACACAGCAAGGTGCCTTCCCAGGAGTAATGGACAGAGTGGCCCGCAAAGTCAGAATGGCCATTGAGCACCTTGTGACGATTTTCGGGTGCGTGCATGCTTGAAGGCCAGAACTCCAGTTTGCCGGGTCCGAAATAGCGCACGAAGTAGTCGGCCAACTTCTTGGCGGCTTGCAACGGCCGCTCATCGCCCGTCTCCTCGTACACAGTCTCCAGGGCGTGGAACACGAAGTAAAGCTCATAAGGGTCCATGCCACGGATGGGTCGCTTGTCAGAGCGGTAGCTCTTGGCTGTGGCTCCCAGGTAGCCATTGGGCTCCTGCGAGGCGATGATGCGGTGAAGCACGTCCTCTACCTTGCGAAGCAGCTCCTTGTCACCGCTCTGTATGGCCGCGAGGTAAGCCGACTCCACCCACTTGCCATGTTGCTCGGCCTTGGTCCAGTCCCATGCAGTCTGCTTACGCTCAACGATGTAGTCGACATACTTGTCGATAGGGAAATTCTTCAGGTAGACCTCACGGTTAAGGCGCATGCGGTCACCGAAGAAGCCACTCACCGGTGCCACGTTTGAGACACGCACAGCGTTCTCCACCATGCCCACTTTGTTGGTCGCATGCTGCCCGGCCCACATCGAAAGGGGCAGGAACAGAGCCAGGGCGACACTGCACCATGTTTTGCTTTTCATTTGTTTCAAATCTTTGTTTTGGTTATGAAGACACCAAGATGGCCTGTCGTGTCATGGTGAAGACAGGCCATCATTGGCTTATGGTCTATCAGTTTAATAGTTGATGGCACGTGCCTCAGTGTGACCGTCGGCGTACGTTGTCTTCTTGATGTAAAGTCCCTTGGTTGGCGTCGCCACTTCCATGCCATTGACGGTGAAGAACCTGACATGGCTCACCTCCTTGCAGTCTTTCTCCGTTGTCACGGTCTCCTCGATGCCCGTAGCGCCTCCGTCAGCCAGCAACACATTGATTTCGGCAATGGAGGCCACGCCACCATCGGTCTTGCTGATTTTCAGGTAGCGGCACCTTGTCTTGGCAAAGGTCACCTCACTCCAATAGCGCAGCCAGCTGGTCTTATAGACCGTAGACCACACCTTTCCGGTGCTGCTCGTCTGAATCATGCAGTTGCGGAAGAGTCCGTTGTAGTAGTCGAGACGAGGTGTGATGACCACACCGTTGATGGTCTGCAACGACCCCATATCGATGGTGATAAACTTGGCGGAGCTTGAGTTGTCGGTCTCCGAACTGGTGCGCCAGAAGGTGTTATTGTTGCCGTCGATGGCAGCCTTGGCAGGGTAAGAGGCATGCTGGTCGCTCACCTCCTTGACAGAGAACTTGGTGCGGTCGGCAAACACGCCGTCGGTGGGTGTCTCGCGCCATTCGCCCGTCACAAAGTTGATGTCGAAGCGCTCACGGTAGTTGAGGGTAGCCGTAGTGCCGTTGAACGTGACGGGGAAGATGATGGTCTTGGTGCCTGCCAGGTCCGGGTCCTGCCAGCGGTCACCCACATAGAGATAGGTGGTCTTCTTGGTGCCCTTGATGGTGAGGATGGCCGCCGCCTGCGTGTCATAGGCATTGTAGTTGCCCACGTTGGACAAGCCCGTCCAACCCGACTTGATGTTGGTGGTATATGACATCTTGCACTGGTTGGGGTCCCAACCCGAGCAAGCCGAGTTGAACATAAAGTAGCGGTCGCCCACACGCACGATGGCAGGAGCCTCGCGTCCCTGCCCAGCAAAGAGCACGGACTTCTCCACGGCACTGTGATAATCGTCGGAGAGGCGGAAAAGGCCGAGGTTGGAATTTTCGTCGGTAGTGGAGATGAAGTAAGCCGTACCGTCGTTGTCCTGGAAGATGTTGCAGTCGCGCGACTTGGTTCCGAGAGGCCGTCCGGTCCACACTTTCCTGTAAGGGCCGTTGACCGAGTCACACTCAAAGCACGCTGCCTCAGATGCGCCATAGTTGCCCTGCTCATAATGGCACCACACGACATACTTGCCGGTCTTGGGGTTGTAGAGCAACTTGGGTCGCTCGATGAAGCGGCCGTGTCCCAACTCGGGCGTGGTGACACCATTCTGAATGATCTTGCGCTCAAACTTCCAGTTGACGAGGTCGACCGACGAGTAGAGGTTCACATCGGGCGTCCAAGGTGCCGACGGTCCTGCCGCGCGGTCCTCGCCACACATGTACCAGATGTCTCCCACACGGATGAAGCCCGGTCCATGAGCCTGCACGGTGCTTCCTGTGTTGGTGGCCACCGAAGCCTTTCCGTTCTTGATGGTAATCCACTCCTCGGGGCGGTTGGCCAGGTAGTCGGCCTGTGCCTGGGCGAGGTTGTCGATGATGGCCTGGTATTGCTCCTCGGTGGTAGCCGACTTCTTATCCTCGATGGCCTGCGCTATGGCCTGCCGCAGTTGGTCTTTCCCGTCGTAGTTGGTCTCCTCTGTCTGCAGGCGCGCCGTGCGTATGGCGTTGTCGATTCTTGCATACTGTGTGTAAGCCGCCTCAAGTTTGCTCACCTCCTGCAGATGCTCTTGCATCCAACTGGTATGGTCCTCGTCGAGGGCGTAGTATTCCAATGTCTTCTGATAAAGAGCCTCTATGTCCTGAACTGACGGATAGTCCGTCTGGCTCACCTTCTCGTAAAGGGCCGTGATGGCGTCCTTCATGGTGCTGTAAGCGTCGGCAATGATCTGGTAATGGTCGTGTGCCTGCTCCAGCAGGTCAATTGCAGCGCGCTTCGCTGCCAAGTCGCTGGCTGCGCTGGCAGCCTGCAAGGCGGCCTCAATCTCCTCCTTATTATAGTAAGCCTGCCGACTGGTGTCGGCCGTATCGGTCTTGCAGGCGAGCACTGCGGCCTGGAGCGCTGCATCCACCTCGCTGTCGGCCACATCCTTGTGAACCTTGTAAGTCACATCGACGGGCACCGACACGGCTTCGCCCGATGTCGGCATGTACCTCACGACCAGGCGGAAGTGGAACGTGTCACCGTAAGCCAGGCCGGCATTGGGGTTCTGTCCGATGCCAATACTCAGATTCTTGTAGTTGACCACGTGGTAGAACGAGGGTGTGCCGCTCCATCCAGCCACAGAGTAGCCTTTGGCGTCATGCCAGTCGCCATTGTTGCCGTCGGCACTGGCAAACGAGGCTGTCGGCGCCACGAGCGCTCCGTCTTGCTTCACGGAATAGATGATCAGGGTCTTGCCGGCCAACGACGACAGGTCGCTCTCGGCGCAACCCAGTTGCTGGGCGAGCTGTGCCTTGTCGAGCGCATAATACTTGGCGGTCCAGTCGTTGGCACCACTCAGATCGTCGACACAGGTCATCGTGAGCGAGCCGCCCCATGCGGCAACGCTGCTTACTGCCAGTAGCAGTGACAGAATAACGTGTTTGATTTTCATGATGGGTTGATGATTATTAGGTATAACTTTTTTCGCATGATTTCCGAAACAAAGATACACTGAAAACATGTGATATGCCCACAAACGGCGCTTCAAAAGCAAGGGGATAATTAGCCAATGGCAAAAATGAGCCATTACACCCCCTTGCATGACCTTTTTGCCCCATGCGCGGGGAAAAACTTGACGGTGATGCTTGTTGCGGTTCACGCAGAAGGCCGTAACAAGCGAAATGAAAACATTGGCCTCATCGAAGGCAATGCAGATGAGGCCATCGCCCCTGGTGGCCAGTGTCCCTGGTGGGAAATGGCACGGGGCTCGCGCTGATGTGACCGTCCCCATGACTGAGGACGGCGGTTTATGCTCGAGGAGGAAAACGGGCCTACTCCGCAACACGGGAGGCATGTTTGCCAGCCAGTTTCAGGTCGACCAGCTTATTGTAGACTTTCACGCCCAACAGCTCGGCTCCCTTGGCGTCGAAGTGCATGCAGTCAGACTGCAGAGTGGCGTCGGGCACCTCCACCAAGTGGAAATTGGGGTCTTCCTGCTGCAAGCGGCGTTGGCCGTCCTCCACACCTTTGGAATATCCGTGGCTGGCGTGAGCGATACCGCCCACAATGACAGGCAACTTCAAGTATTTCTTGTCACCCGTCTTGTCGGCCACGTGCTGCCGCACATACGCCACCACGGCCTTCAGGTTCTCATAGTATAAGCTATCGTCGCGTCGGTCGCTCTCGCCTTGGTGCCAGATGAGCGCCTTGATGTCCAGCTTCCCCTTTTTGGCCAAGGACTGGTCTATGCAGCGGTCTATGTTCTCGCACAGCGCCTTCAGAAGGCTCTTTCCGCCTTGGTCGGTTGCTTGGGTGGAGCGCAGATAGTCAGGCGAGGCGCTCCAGTACATGCCATGGTCACTGGGGCATCGCAAACTGATGGCCGTCCCGCCACGTGACTCCTTGATGACGTAAAAGTCACGGCCCATGCTCTTGTCCAGATAGTAATAGGTTATGGCATCGTAGGCCCACTTGCACGAGTCGTCGCTATTGTAGATGCGTGGCCAAAAGCGCTCAAAACGCCCTTGGCTGCTGTACCAGCCATTGTTGTAGCACCAGTAAGCGTGTCGGTAACCATTGGCACGCACGTAGGCCGGCAACTGCCGGTTGGGCACCCGGCCATCGGTGTTCGACTGGCCGGCCACGATAAAGACCGGTATGCGCTCACGGGCGCTTGCGGTAATGCCGGCCAACAAAGCCAGCGCCATGATCCATTGTTTCATCGTTGTGCAATTTTTTGTTATTCCGGACAAGAGATTTGTCATGCCCCCTGGAGAAGGCAGTCATCTCTTGCCCCAATACCTAATCAGTCTTTTCAGTTCTTTCTTGGTCACCTGCACCACGGCTCCGTGCTTCTGTTCGGAAAAGTTGGTGCGTGTCATGGGGCATCCCGGCTCATCGAAATAGCCGATGGGCGCAAACGCCTTCAGGTCCTTGGTCTTCACAAAGTAGAAGTTGTGCGGCGTCATGCTGTAACGGTCTTGCATGAGGATGTACCATGGCTCGCCGATGCGCTTCCAAAGCATGGGTGCCTCGTGCACCTGAGGGACACCGTCGTCGAACGGCACCTGCGTGTAAGGCCCGGTCACGTTGCTGCTGACGGCATGCATGGGATGGCCGTCCTGTGTGGCAAAGAGGTGGTAAGTGTCGCCCACCAGCGTGATGTCGGAATCGATGGTGCTGTTCGTCGGCTGGCCGTCCTTCCCCAAGGGCGCGCGGAAGAGCAACTGGGGTGCGCTCGTCATGTGTGTGAAGTCGGTATCCATGAACACGCAGCGTATGTGGTTCTTGCCGCGCTGGAAGCGCGTGGTGAAGTGGAGCAGGATGCGCCCGTCCTTTGTGGTCACCATCTCGGGCGCCCACACGCATCCCACCTCCGACCATGGCAGCGGCTTGCCCTCGGCATCGGTCTCTCCCGTGGGACAGGTGAGGCTTGAGAAGTCGAGGTTGGTGCGCCTCCAGTGGATGAGGTCAAACGACTTGAGCAACACCAGGCCACGGTTGTTTCCCCAATCATACTTGTTGAAGTCGCGTTCCCACTCGGTCTTGCGCAAGCCGTCGCGCTTGGCGAAGATGTGCAGGTCGGTCATGGCGGCATAGAAGGCTCCGTCGGGACCCCGGTAGATGTAGGGGTCGCGTATGCCCTTCTGCACAGCGATGGTGTCGCCCGCCATGATGGGCTTGTCGTCGTTGAAGGCTGTCCACTGCCATCCGTCCCAGCTGTAGGCCATGTGCAGACCATGGTCGGCGTCCTTGTGGTAGACCATCACGTAACCGCCCATCTGTCGCTCGGATGGGATCCTTGTCTTTTTCGCATGCGCTCCCACCGCCAGCAACGCGACGAGGAACAGGGTGAGCAGTGTCTTTTCTTTCATGGGTTTGGGCATTAGTCATTGACTTGTGACGACAAAGTTACGAAAAAATAACAAGTTGAGCTATCAATAAGGGAAAAAAACGAATACCGCGCCCCAAAACACAAAATGCGGGTTCCTGTCATTAGGAGTTTGCACCAACTCGTTCGAAGCTACAGTCACAAACTGGCAAAACCTATTGGCAGAGCCTACCTTTAAAATATTAATTAGTTCATAAAAAACATCAAATATGCATGGATTTCCAAGGATTTTCCAAGGATTTGATGTACCTTTGTGCCAAGTATCTAAGATAATTATCAAGACATTCGTTTTTATTAAGAACTATTTAATGACAGAGACAACAAATCTTGTAAACGCCATCACCAAAGGCATCCAAGAGAAGAAAGGACAAAACATCGTCATCGCTGACCTGAGCCACATCGACGGCGCCATTGCCAAATGCTTCGTGATCTGCCAGGGCAACTCGCCCTCACAGGTGGAAGCCATTGCCGAGTCGGTAGCCGAGACGTGCCGCAAAGATCTGAAAGAGAAGCCTGTGGGAGTGAACGGACTGGGCAGCAACCAATGGGTTGCCATCGACTTTGTCGATGTGCTGGTACACATCTTCGTGCCCGAGCTACGCCAGTTCTACGACTTGGAGCACCTTTGGGAAGACGCCAAACTGACCCAGTTGCCCAACATCGACTGACATGGGCCATCCCGACAGCAAATGTGCCCTAAGGCACGCATATCTACATAAGTGATAATGGAAAACAACAATCATCCCTTCCAAAACAAAGACAACCAGCCGAAGATGCCGCGGTTCAACATGACCTGGATCTATGTCATCCTCGGACTGGCCCTGGCTTTCCTGTTCTTCACAGGCGGAGGCGAGAGCCTGGCCAAATCGGCAGGAGCCAGCAAGGAGGCTTCATACACCGACTTCAGGACCTACGTGGCCAAAGGCTACGCAGACCATGTGGTCATCAACAAGGAGGACAACACCCTGAGGATGTATGTCAAGCCCAAATACATCCGCAACGTCTTCCAGATGTCGGCCCAGCAGGTCGGCTCCAAACCTTACGTGAAGGTGGAGTTTGGCTCGGTGGACGAGCTGGAAAGATACCTCGACACACAACAGAAGAGCGGCAAGATTGCCAGCTTCAGCTACAACAACGAGAAGAGCGGCGACACGCTCAATCTCCTGATCAACTTCCTGTGGCTGCTGCCACTGATATTCTTCTTCTGGTACATGACACGCGGCATGCGCGGCGGTGGAGCCGGAGGAGGCATCTTCAACGTGGGGAAAAGCAAGGCCAAGCTCTACGACAAGGCGGGCGAGATGGGCATCACCTTCAAGGATGTGGCCGGACAGGAAGGCGCCAAGCAAGAGGTGCAAGAGATCGTCGACTTCCTGAAGAACCCACAGAAATACACCGAACTGGGCGGAAAAATCCCCAAGGGAGCACTGCTCATCGGCCCTCCGGGAACGGGTAAGACGCTGCTGGCCAAGGCCGTGGCGGGCGAGGCGGGCGTGCCTTTCTTCTCGATGTCGGGCTCCGACTTCGTGGAGATGTTTGTCGGCGTGGGTGCCTCACGTGTCAGGGATGTCTTCGCGCAAGCCAAGCAAAAGGCACCGTGCATCATCTTCATCGATGAGATCGACGCTGTGGGACGCGCCCGCTCCAAGAATCCGTCAATGGGAGGCAACGATGAGCGCGAGAACACGCTCAACGCCCTGCTCACCGAGATGGACGGCTTCGGCACCAACTCGGGTGTCATCGTGCTGGCCGCCACCAACCGCGTCGACATGCTCGACAAGGCACTGCTGCGCGCCGGACGCTTCGACCGGCAGATTCACGTGGATCTGCCCGACCTGGCGGAGCGCAAGGCCATCTTCCAGGTGCACCTGAAACCACTGAAGACCGACGACACACTCGACATAGACTTCCTGGCGCGCCAGACGCCGGGCTTCTCGGGCGCTGACATTGCCAACGTCTGCAACGAGGCGGCACTCATCGCGGCGCGCCACAACAAGCAGACGGTCTCCAAGCAAGACTTCCTCGATGCCGTGGACCGCATCATCGGCGGACTGGAGAAGAAAACCAAGGTGATGACGGCCGAGGAGAAGCACTCCATCGCCATACACGAGGCCGGACATGCCACCATCAGCTGGTTCTGCAAGCACGCCAACCCGCTGGTCAAGGTGACCATCGTGCCACGGGGACAGGCCTTGGGCGCAGCATGGTACCTGCCCGAGGAGCGCGTCATCACGACAAAGGAGGAAATGCTCGACGAGATGTGCGCACTGCTGGGCGGACGAGCCGCCGAAGACCTCTTCGTGGGACAAATCTCGACGGGCGCCATGAACGACCTGGAGCGCGCCACCAAGAGCGCCTACGGCATGGTGGCCTATGCGGGCATGAGCGACAAGCTGCCCAACATCTGCTATTACAACAACCAAGACTACCAGTTCCAGAGGCCTTACAGCGAGACGACGGCCAAGATCATGGACGACGAGGTGCTCAAGATGATCAACGAGGAATATGCCCGCGCCAAGGACATCCTGACGCAACACAAGGAGGGACACCACCAGCTGGCCGAGCTCCTGTATAAAAACGAGGTCATCTACGCTGACGATGTGGAGAAGATCTTCGGCAAGCGTCCCTGGGTCAGCCGCTCGGAAGAGATCATCCTGGAGAATGAGCAACTTGCCAACGAGAAAAAGAGAGAAGAGGAGGACGGCCCCAAGCTGGAGGACATGCCCGACATCGTGAAGCAAGCGCAAGCTGAGCACGACGCCGCATTGGCCAAACAGGCCGACCCGAAAGACAAGCAAGGACAGGAGCCCGCTGGACAAGACAAGGAAAACGCCTAAGCGGAGACAGGCGCCCCGACATGGGACTGCCTGCCTTCCCGGCTCAAAACCAGAAAGCAATGACTGAAAAACAGAAAAACTTGATTGTGAGATCCATCACGGGCGTGCTCTTTGTCGCCGTGATGGTGGCAGGCCTGCTCCACCCGAGGGCCATGGTTTTGCTGTTCGCCCTCATCACAGGACTGACCGTGTGGGAATACACGGGACTGGTGAACGACAACGCACCCTCCGTGCAGGTCAACCGTTTCATCTCCACCGTCGCTGCCGTCTACCTCTTCGTCGCCGTCGCTGCATGGCGGACGGGAGTGGTCGGGCATTTCATCGTCATGGTGCCCTACGTGCTCACCATCGTCTACTTGCTCATCAGCGAGCTTTACACCAACAACAAAAACGCCATCAACGACTGGGCCTACACCATGTTCGGCCAAGTATACATTGCCATGGGCTTCTCGCTCATCAACGTCCTGGCGTTCGACTTGGCCCCCGACGGTAGTGGCGTCCGCTACGACATGCTGCTGCCGCTGAGCATCTTCATCTTCCTTTGGGTCAACGACTCTGGCGCCTATTGCGCCGGATCACTGCTGGGCAAGCACAAGCTGTTCCCGCGCATCTCCCCGGGCAAGACTTGGGAAGGCAGCATCGGAGGCGGCATACTGGTGCTCATCGTGGCGGCCATCATCGGTTTCTGGGCCAACAATGGCGACAACGAGCACATGCTCAGCATGACCGGATGGATGGGCCTGGGCCTCGTGGTGGTGGTGTTCGGCACCTGGGGCGACTTGGTGGAAAGCCTCTTCAAGCGCACGTTGGGCGTGAAGGACAGCGGAAGCATCCTGCCCGGACATGGTGGCATGATGGACCGCTTCGACTCAAGCCTCATGGCCATCCCGGCGGCTGTTATCTACCTCTACTCCCTCACTCTATTATAAAAGGTGTGGGGGATGCCCCTTCTCTTTTGTCGCAAAAGATTGCCATGCACATTGACGGTGTCATGATTTTTGGTCGAAAAGTTTGTCATGGACGACGGATGAAATAGAGCGCGAAAATCTGGTTTTTTGTCGGTCGCGACGCG
>DJOV01000114.1 GCA_002437285.1 Prevotella sp. UBA6429
TTTTTTATATACATTGTCCGCTTTTTTAATCACGCGCCATTCCCTATGCCTCCTACAGGATGGAGCACAAACCGCCAAAACGCCTCCACAAAAAACCGCCCGACGCAACAGATGCGCCGGGCGGCTTGTTCGTATGGAGCAGGCAACGGGACGTCGCCTAAATCTGCGTGACTCACTTCGCCACTTTCTTTCCGTTGACGATGTAGATGCCATGTCCGAGACGGCTCACGTCACTGGCCTTGCGACTCACGAGACGGCCATCGAGGGTGTAGATGCCCTCGCGCACGGCCGACTGGCTATCGGCCTGACGATCGGTGACGGTCTCGATGGCCATGGCAGCAGCGTTCTTGGCGCGCATCTGCGTCTCATCGAGAATCAGCCAGCGCTGGTTGGTAGCCGTGTTGGCAAGACTGAATGTGGTGCGTGACAAGGCGGTGGCACTCGTCGACGACAGCGTCATCGGATTGCGGGCGGCGTGGCGCGTAATCCAGAAGCCGCGCAGGCCGTCGTTATCGACGTTGACTCGGCCCTTCATGAGCTGGAAGTCCTGCTGCGCGGAGGGAGCGACATCCATCGCCTTGAACGAGGAACCGTCATAGGTAAGGTACTTGCCTGTGGCGGCGTTGCGGAACTGGTAGTACTGGTTGTCAGGTGTGAACGTGATGTACCATGCGCAACTGTCGCAGGCCGCCAGTTCGTCGGCGGTGCGCTGGCTGAGCGTCAGCGAACCGAAGTTGCCACGCTCGGCAAGGTACGACAGGTAACGACCGTTGCCCTCCTTCTCGTTGGTGATGTAATACTTCACGCCCTCCTGCTGCTCGAAGGCCCAGTAAGGCTCGGCATAGTGGCTCGACGTGTGCTCCAGGCCGTCCTCTCCGAGAGCCTGGCAGATAATGCTGTTGCCATAGTAGAGCACGTCCGAGTGGTTGTCCTCATGAGCACCGTTGATGCCATAGGGCCACATGTGCTGGTAGTCGCCGTGGAGGTGAGAGCCTGTGGTGTTGTCCCAGAAGTCGATCACGGCCGAGACACGGTCGCCCAGCCAGTCACCCGAACCTCTTGGCGATCCGCTCACGTCCTGGCTGCCGCTGCGCAACACGCCGACCACGCTCCACTGCGTGTCGTTCCAAGGCACGAGACCCACGCCATGGAGCCACTCATGAAGGATGGTGCCCGTAGACTGGTAGGAGACATTGGAGCCCACGCGCACATAGCCGCCATAGGAGCAGTCGGCCGTAGGAGTGCCGGGATTGTAGCCCACATTGGGACGGTAGTCCTTGATCTCCGTCAGGTTGTTCCAGAGGTCGGTAGCCGTGTTCACGGCATTGGTGATGCGCGTGCGCACATCCTCCTCGCTGATGTCGCGGATGGTGGGCACGATGGTGCCCTTGGGGATGGTGTAGAAGCGGATGACATCGCCATAGGCCACATAGCCCTCCTTGTTCTCCACATAGGCACGCATGAAGTACTCTGTGGCAGGCTGCAGGTTCTTGAAGCAGTAGATGGTGCCATTGTTATCAAGCGTCGTGGTGTGCTTGGTATCGGCCACGGTGGGGTTGGGTTGCGTGCTGATGACGAAGCCCTGCTCAGCCACATCGGTCGTCTTGGCCGTGGTGCTCATGCGGCCGAATGCCATGGTGGCGCCGCGCACATAGCGCTTGTCGGTCACCACCTTGACCGACGAGGCCCACTTGTACTCCTGGGTGGCCGACATGAGGTCAGCCTTGGCCTGGAGCAAGTCGGCATAGGTGGCTTCAGCGTTGTCAAGCTGGGTCTGGGCCTCGCTGACGACAGCTCTCAGGTCTTCGGCGCTGGCACTCTCAGCATCGTCCAGCACGGCATTGGCCGCACTGATGGCTGCCTGCAGGTCGGCGCGCTTCAGCTCCATGTCGGAGGCGTCGAGCGGGGTCGAGCGCAGGATCTTCACCCAGTCGACGACGGGCAGGGCGTGAGGGGTCTGGCGTGCGCTGAAGCCGAGGCGAATGCGGCCGGCCACTGTCTGCGTGAGGGTGAACGAGATGGTGTCAGTAGACCACTCGTGTGCGGCAAAGGTCTTCTTGGAGAAAGGCACTCGCTTGCCCTCGCGTGTGTTGTAAGGATGCCAAGCTGACGAGTTGGTGCTCAGCTGGTCATTGTCGGAAGCGTTGTAGACGGCTATTACCACCTTGTAGTCGCCGGCAGGAAGCTTCACGGAGTCTTGCAGGATATTGATACCGCTGGTGGTTGCCAGGCCGAACACCAGGCCACCGCCAGCCTCACCGTTGAAGCCTGCCGCTGGCACGCTGAGGTCCTCGACAGTCTTAGCCGTTCCCCATTGCCAGGTGCCCAGCACACCGACCTTGACAGCTGTAACGTCCCAATAAGCGACTGAGTGGATGCTGTTGGCCACCACGTTGCCCGTCTCGCCGGTCGCGTAGGTGAAGCCCTGGTCGAAACCAGCGTTCAGCAGATAGGCCGGTGTGACGTCATAATAGTCTTGCGCATAGGCGCCCGAGGTCATACCAGCCACTGCCAATGTAAGAAGTAAAGATTTAACTGACATAAACTATTGGATAAAATAGATTGAAATTAGAATTTGCTGCAAAGTTACCACATTTTTCATTATCACGATTCTTATGACAGACAAAAAAATCGTAATTTTGCACTGTTAATATTCGGCCCGGCACACCCTGGAGTACTCTGCTCTCAGGGAAACGCGGCCTTTTCACATCAACCCATCAATCATGAAATTGAAAAAAATCATCGCTCTGGCGGCCATGGTCCTGAGCTTGCCGGCTTCGGCCGACGAGGGCATGTGGACGCTCTACAACCTGCCCACACAGGTCTACGACCAGATGTGCGGCTACGGGTTTCAGTTGCCCTATGGCAGTCTCTACCAGGGTGACCAGGCCGTGAAGAACGCCGTGGTCAACTTCTCGGGCTACTGCTCGGGCGTAGTGGTCAGCCCCGACGGACTGGTCTTTACCAACCACCACTGTGGCTTTGAGAGCATCCGCTCCCACTCCACCGTGGAGCACGACTACATGCTCAACGGTTTCTACGCCAAGAACTACAGCGAGGAACTGCCCAACGACAACATGTTCGTGGCCTTCATGGTCAAGCAGGAGGACGTGACGCCGCTGCTCGAGAAGGCGGGCTTCAGCAAGCTCGGCCGCGAGGGCAAGGCCGCCGCCGTCGACTCGCTCGAGAACATCATGACGCAGCAGGCCAAGGCACAAGACTCATCACTCTACGTGAGCATCGACGCCTTCTACGAGGGCAACCAGTGGATCGCCACGACCTACCAGCAGTTTGACGACCTACGCCTGGTCTTCACCGTGCCCAAGAGCATGGGCAAGTTTGGCGGCGAGACCGACAACTGGATGTGGCCCCGCCAGACGTGCGACTTCAGCGTGTTCCGCATCTACGCCAACCCGAAGACCAACGGCCCGGCCCGCTACTCAAAGGACAACGTGCCCTATCACCCCAAGCACTGGGCGCCCGTGTCGCTGCAAGGCTATAAGGACGGCGATTTCGCCATGACGATGGGCTATCCCGGATCGACAGAGCGTTACCTCTCGAGTTACGGCATTGAGGAGATGCGCATGCGCAACGCCGTGCGCGCGCAGGCTCGCGGTGTCAAGCAGGACGTGATGGTGAGGCACATGAGGGCCGACGAGGCCGTGCGCATCAAGTACGACTCCAAGTTTGCCACCAGCTCCAACTACTGGAAGAACTCCATCGGCATGAACAAGTGCATCGACTCCATCGGACTCATCCAGCAGAAGCGCGACTACGAATATCGCATCAAGGCATACATCGACTCCACCGGCTATCTCAAGGACAGCCTCAACTTCGACACGCTCAAGGCCCTCTACGCCCAGAAGGCGACAGCCACACATGACATGCTGTTGCTCAGCGAGAGCTTCCTCCGCACCAACGAGCTCGTCACGCGCGCCATACAGGGCAAGCGCATGGGCAAGGTGGTGAAGGACGAGAAGAAGCCACGCAAGAGCTACCTGACCTTCGACGACGACCAGAAGACCTGGGACGCCAGCCTCGACAAGGAGGTGCTGGCCGTGGCGCTCAAGAACTACAAGGAGCACGTGGCCGACGCGCACAACCTGCCCGCCTTCTACACCACCATCGCCACCCGATACGCTGGCGACTACCAGCGCTTCGTGGACGACGTGTGGAGCAAGTCGGTGCTCATGAAGACGGGCAAGCGCATCTACTTCAACAAGAAGGACTATGACAAGGATCCGGGCGTGAGACTGGGCAAAGAGCTGCAGGACATCAGCATGAACCTCTACGGCCAACTGGACAACAAGTCGCAACGCATCAACGACCTGGAGCGCATGCTCTGCGCTGCCAAGCTGCGCATGGAGGAGGACATGCCCCACTACTCCGACGCCAACTTCACCATGCGCCTGAGCTATGGACGCGTGGGGGGATACGACATCGGCGGACAGCCCTCGGGCTACTACACCACGGCCGAGAGCATCGTCGAGAAGATGAAGCAGGGCGACAAGGGCGTCATCGACTACCAGGCCGAGCCGGTGATGCACCAGCTCATGGGCGCAAGCGACTATGGACGCTACGCCGACAAGACCACGGGCAAGATGCAACTCTGCCTGCTCACCAACAACGACATCACGGGCGGCAACAGCGGCTCGCCTCTCTTCGACGGGCAGGGACGGCTCATCGGACTGGCTTTCGACGGCAACTGGGACAGCCTGGCCTCAGACATCATGTTCGACAAGGTGCTGGCACGCACCATCTCGGTCGACATCCGCTACGTGCTCTACCTCATGGACCGCTGGGGACACGCCGACCGCCTCTTGCAGGAGATCGGGGCCAAATAAGCGGCTCGGGGCAAGTTGCCCAAACGGCAAGACACACGGGGGTGGTGATCTACCAATGAACACCTTCCAACAACCATTCAGGGGCCGTTCCTTCACGTGAAGGAACGGCCCCTGAATGGTTGTTGCCAATAGCGGCAGATGTACCTACTTCAAGCCAAGGAGGCTATCTCGGCCTGCACCTCGTCGAGTGAGCGGGCCACGCGGATGTAGTCGGTCCAATGGCCGCGGATGAAGCCTCGGGCCTGCAGGTCGTCGAGCAGCGCCACCAGGGGCTTCCAGAAGTCCTTCATGTCGAAGAGGATGACCAACTTGTGGTGATAGCCGATGGTGTGGCTGGCCGCCACGGTGAATATCTCGTCGAGGGTGCCGATGCCACCCGGCAACGCCACCAGCACGTCACTCTGCGCCAGCATCAGGTCCTTGCGGTCGGAGAGATTGTCGCAGGCCACGTTGACATCGAGGTATGACGAGGCCCGACCGCCTTGTTCCACCACACGGGGCACCATGCCTATCGTGGTGCCGCCGGCCTCGTGCACCGCACGCGCCACACACTCCATCAGGCCCATGTTGCAACCGCCGAAGACCAGCTGGTGGCCTTCATGTCCTATCCATTGCCCCAACGCTTCGGTCATCTGGAAGTAATCGGGATCAATATGCTCATTGGCTGAGCAAAATACTCCTATTTTCATAATTAATGGGTTTATCTGCATCAAAATTAAGTCTTTTGGGCGAACCTACCAAAATAATTCCGTATTTTTGCAGCGACAAGGTTGCCTATTCGCATGGAACCAACCGACAGCAATCGTCATAACACCTAACGCCAGCAACACCATGAACAAGCCCATCGTCCTTCTCGCAACGCTTTTGTTGACCGTTGGCACCGGCATGCCATCACATGCGCAGACACCCAAGCGCACCCATAAGGGCGACCTGTCTCTCTCGATGGGGCACCGCAACGCCGACTCCACGCGCACCCGCTCCGTGGAACTGGGCTTCACCGGCGCGGCCGACACGCTACGGGGCGTGTCGGTGCAGGTCATCGCCTCGGGATATGGGGTGACGCATGGCGTGCAACTGTCGGCCGTCAACAACTTTGCCTCCTACCTGCGCGGTGTGCAGGTGGCGGGATTTCACAATGTCACCACGCATCCCTTCAGGGGCCTCCAGCTGTCACTGGGGTCCAACATAGCCATGGGCATTCGCAAGGGCACACAGGTGAGCCTGTTGTCCAACGTGGCTTCGGGCAGCATGCGCGGACTGCAGATGGGAGGATACAACTATGCCGACACACTGACCGGCTCACAAGTGGGCCTCATCAATGTGGCACTCGAGCATCCACACGGCGTGCAGGTCGGCCTCATCAATTATACACGAGACACGCGGGCCAAGAAGATTGGCCTCGTCAACATCAACCCGTCGACGCTCATCGACGTGATGGCTTTCGGGGGCAGTTCGTCGGCTGCCAACATCGCACTTCGCTTCCGCAACCGGTCCACATACAGCATCTTTGGCATCGGAACGCCCTACCTGGGACTCGACGGGCACTTCTCGGGAGCCGTCTACTATCGCTTGGGGCAGTATTTCCCGCTGAACCGGCGCTGGTCGCTGAGCGGCGATGTAGGCTTTGCGCACATCGAGTCGTTTGAGGGCAGCGACGCCGAGCACCCCGAGCATCTCTACTCTCTCCAGGCCCGTCTCAACGCCGACTACAAGATCAACCGTCACCTGGGAGCGTTTGTCTCGGTGGGATACGGCAACACGCGCCGATACTACCACCAGCGACATTTCAAGGATGAGCTGATCGCAGAGGGTGGCCTCACCTGGAGATGGAACCACCACAAGGACACCTACACGCCTGGCGCCAGGGTCAGTGGCGACACCACAAGCACCTTGCCGCTCGCCCTTTGGAACGACGGACGGGCCAACTTCTGGAAAGCGGCGGCAGAAGCCGCGGGCATCAACGTGCTCGTGCATTGCTTCGACCGATTTGTCATGAACGAGGATTTTGCCAAGGTCACCTTCAAGACCATCGGACACAACATCAAGCATGGGTTCGTGTGGGACAACGACCAGTTCTCCACCAACCTCTTCGCGCATCCCTATCACGGCAACCTCTACTACAACGCGGCACGCTCCAACGGCCTGTCGTTCTGGCAGAGCGCACCTTACGCCTTCGGCGGATCACTCATGTGGGAGATTGCCGGTGAGCGCGAGCCGCCTGCCATCAACGACCTGATGGCCACCACCATGGGAGGCATCTGCATCGGAGAGGTGACTCATCGCATCTCGGAGCTCATCCTCAACGACAGCACGCGTGGCTTCCGCCGCTTCCTGCGTGAGGCCGCCGCCACGCTCATCAACCCCATGGGGGGCTTCAACCGCATCCTGGCGGGCAGCGCATGGAGGGTCAGGACAGACCACAACAAGTATTATGACGCCGCCAAGACACCACTCGACTTCTCCGTGTCGACGGGCATACGCTACCTCAGCGACGACGGCGCACTCTTCCGGGGCGAATGGAACCCCTACCTGAACCTGTTCCTCGAGTATGGCAACCCATTCCACTCCACCGGCACCAAGCCCTACGACTTCTTCACCCTGGAGGCTACTGTCGGCATGTCGAGCAACCAACCGCTCATCAACCGTCTGCACATCGTAGGCCGCATCTGGGGCAAGAGCATAGAGACCAACAGCGACATGGAGGCTGAAGTGGGCTTCTTCCAGCATTTCAACTACTATGACTCCAAGCCGGTGAAGGACGGGACGAAGCTCACGCCCTACCGCATCTCTGAAGCGGCGGCCGTGGGGCCGGGCATGTTGCTGCGCTTCCCCAAGGTGGGCGCACTCAGCCGACTGGAGCAACGGCTTTATCTCAGTGGCATCCTGCTGGGAGGAACGAAGAGTGACTACTACAATGTCATCGACCGGGACTACAACATGGGGTCGGGATTCTCGGTGAAGTCGAAGACGCAAATGGACTTCCGTGGCATCGGACGCTTCATCATCCACGCCAACTATTTCCGCATCTTCACCTGGAAAGGATACGAAGGCAAGGACCTGGAGCACACTGACCCGCTCTACCTCAACGCGCAAGGCGACAAGAGCAACGCCGAGCTCATCGAGCTGGCGCCCATGTGGGAGTTTGACCTTCGGGGGCCCTTGAGCGTCACGTGGGGCGCTAGCTACTTCATCAGGAAGACGCGCTACGCCTACCACGACAATGTGGACGCCCGCACCTTCGAGACGCGATTGGGAATCACCTGGCACATCTGAGGCGCCAGTGGGGAACCTGCAGGAGCCAAGACAAACAGAAACGAAGGAACGAAGGGACGATTACGAAAAAGCGCTTGCCTTCTCCCGATGAGGGGGATGGCAAGCGCTTGCTTGTTTTGTCGTGTGAAAAGGCTTTTCTATCCGTGGCTTTCCACGGTCAGAGACATGACTTCTTATGCATCTCCACAAAGCGGTAGAGCCCATGGCGCACGGACCGGAGCCCGAACAGTTCGGTGTGGAGGTCGTTGATGGGCATCCATTGCAAGGCGGCTGCATCATCCTGGGCCTTGAGCGGAGAGAAGTCATCGACCTCACAGAGGAAGAAACTGTCGAGCGTGGGCACCTCAAAGCCCGAATAGAGATAGACGTTGGGCAGGCTGAACACATAGCGTGCGCTACGCACCGTCAGCCCCGTCTCCTCCTTCACCTCGCGGACAACACCCTCCTCGGCTGTCTCGCCGATGTCGGCAAAGCCACCGGGCAGGTCGAGCGTTCCCTTGGCGGGCTCCTTCTTACGGGTCACGACGAGCAACTCGTCCTTGTCGTTGATGATCAGCGCCACGTTGGCGGCACTGGGGTTCAGATAGTATTCAAACCCGCAATTTTCACACTTCTTGCTTTTGTCGTCTTGAATCTCGAAGTGCTTGCTACCGCACATCGGGCAATACTTGAACTTTTCTAAAGGATGCATGGGCGTCTGGTTTTGAAGTTATAGACAGAAGCCAGATTCAGCTATTTGGCAAGCAGCACCTTGATTTCACGGTCAAGATCCTTGATTTGGGCATCGCGCTTTTGCAGGACATTGGCCCTGTCGATGGTGAAGAAGGTGGGCAGCGACTGCACATTGTACTGCGTCAGATACTCCGAGCTGGTACTGTTCTCGTCGCGCACACAAATCCAGGGCAAGGCGGCGACACTCTCTTTCCAGAAATGCTCGTCGGGGTCAAGGCTCACCTGGTAGATCTCAAAGCCCTGCGCATGATACTTGTTGTAAAGTTCGCGGAGGCGCATGATGCGTGCCGTGCTGCCCTTGGAGGCAAAGACATGGAAGTCGAGCAGCACCACTTTGCCCTTCAGGCTGGTGAGCTTCTGCGTCTTGCCATTGCGGTCGGGCAGCGCTATCTCGATGACACCCGCGTCGTTGATCTTGCTGGCGTCAATGGTCTGGTTCTGTTCGGCCTGCAGGATGCGCACATTCTTCATGCCTTCAATGGCAATGTTGTGAAGGTTGGTGCCCCGCTCCGATCCGGGATGATAGGTATCCCAGCTCGTGGCGACAGCGGCGTAGGCCTGCACATCCTCCTTCTTGCTTTGAGGGTCGAAGATGAGGGCCACCTGCTGCCCCAGCGACAGGGTCTGGAAGAGGGCGAAATAAGCGTAGGCACGCCACGGTTCCTTGTAGATGTAGTCGTTTTTCACCTTATACTTATAGACTTCCAGGATGGTGCGCACGCTGTCGGCCTCCTTGTCATAACTGACGTTGGGATTCTGCATGATGGCATTGACCTGGGCCTGCAGGTTGAGCTGCATCAGGGCGAGTTCCTTGATCTTGGAACATTCCGATGAGCCTTCCACCTCATAGTTGCCCGTCATGGTGGGGTAAGAAGCCTTCACGCTGATCTGCTCCGTGGAATCCACGGCCACGTTGATGATCTGACGGGCGATGCGCAGACGATAAAACTCAGGGGCCTTTGGGGCATCGCCCTCGAAACTGAAGGAGCCGTCGGCACCCAAACGGACCGAGTCGACCACCACCGGGCCGTTCAGGCTCATGTTCTCAAAAAGGAGGAGCGAGTCGGGCGCGTCAGTGATGACACCCGACACCTTGAACTTTTCGCCCGAGCATGATGCGAGCGACAACGCCGTCAAGACAAGGACAGCTGCTGCGATAGACTTGAATATCTTCATTTCTGCATTGTATTTTTTTAAACGATAGGTACCACACGCACATGTTTGTCAAAGTGTGACAGGCGTGCCGATAATCGCTGCAAAGATAATACTTTTAGATGAGAAAAATGGGGAGCAAGGCTTCTTTTTGTCACCATCAGTTACGTGTTGGCACGCCCGGCAGTATGTTGGCAAGCCTTATGGCATGCTGGCGAGCCTCACCCCATCACCACACGATAGGCCTTTCGGCTGACCAACACATACACCGTGCCCACCAAGATGCCTGTGATGGCCCACGAGATGGGATAGCAGAGCATGAGATGCTCATAGCCATACCAATGGGGCAGCACCAGGAAAATCCACGCCAAGCGGATGAAGCAGGTGCCGAAGATGGTGAGCAAGGCTGGCACGAGCGACTGCCCAAAGCCCCGCATGCACGCTGCCGGTATCTCATAGGTGGTGGCTATCCACTGGAAAGCGAGCGCCACATAGATGCGTGACACGCAATAATGCACAACATGCTGGTCGGTGGTGAAGATGGAGGTGATGGGATGTGCGAAAACCACAAACAGCATGTTGGCCGTAAAGATGGACGCTCCACCCAGCAGGAAGCAGAGCCGGAAGATGCGCCGACAGCGATCCACCTGACCCGCACCATAGTTCTGGCCCATGAAGGTGATGGCCGTGGCGCAAAACGCGCTGAGCACATAATAACAATAGGTGTCGAAGGTGATGCACAGCGAAGCGCCGGCGATGGCCGCATAGCCAAACTTGTTGATGGACGACTGCACGAAGATGTTGCTGAACGAGAACACCATGGCTTGCAATCCGGCCGGAAGGCCGATGCCTAAGATGTTGAACAGTTCCTTGCGGTAAATGCGCACCTTGGACAGGCGCACCCGGAAGTCGCCCTCCTCACGACGCAGCAGCACCACGACGACAACCGACGAGAACACATTGGACACGAGTGTGGCGCACGCCACGCCTGCCACACTCATCTGGAAGACGATGACAGTGACCATGCTCACCACGATGTTGATGACGCCTGCCACAGCCAGGATGTAAAGTGGGGTGCGGGTGTCGCCCTTGCTACGAAAAATGGCGGCGCCAAAATTGTAGACCATGAAGAAGGGCGAACTCAGAAAATAGATGTGCAGATAGAGTGCCGAGTCGCTGATGACATCATCCGGTGTGCCCAGCAGTCGCAGCAGAGGTGTGGCCACCAGCAGACCGATGACCATGAGAAGCACACCGCTCATGAGCGACAAGGCCACTGTGGTGCTAACCGCACGCCGCACCCCCTGGCGATCCTGGCGACCGATGTAATTGGCGATGACGGCATTGGCACCGATGGAGACTCCCATGAAGAGATTGATGACAAGGCTGACAAGGAATGTCGTGGCGCCCACGGCTGCCAAGGCATGGCTGCTGGCGAAGCGCCCAACCACAAAGACGTTGATGGAGTTGAACAATTGTTCCAATATGCCCGTGGCGGCATAGGGAATGGCAAACATCACGATCTTGCCCAACAAGGGGCCATGGATCATGTCGGTCTGTATTTTGGCCATACTGGTAAAGGATGAAAGATGGGGGGGGCGGCGACAAAAGGAGGACATTCGTCCGCCCTGCCGCCGCCCCTATTGGGTTGGAACGCAATCAGGCTGCCTTTCGCCGACGGAGAATTCCCCGCAGGTCTTTCATGACCACGATGGCGAGATAGACCAGGAGCAACAGGGTGTTGACACCCAGTGACACCCAGGTGCCGAGATGGGCGTTGCCCCAAGTCATGGCGGCAAAGAGCGCCACAGCCACCACCACATAGAAGGCGATGTCGCGCAGCGGATAGCGGATGGGATAATACTTCTGGCCGAAGAAATAGCTGGTCACCATGCAGATGCCATAGGCGGCAAAACCAGCCCAGGCGCAAGCCATGTAACTGAAACGGGGGATGAACAGCACGTCGATGGCGATGAGCACCACACAGCCCAAGAGCGAGAACCAGGCGCCCCAAATGGTGCGGTCGGTGAGCTTGTACCAGAAGCTGAGGTTGAAGTAGATGCCAAACATGATCTCGGCGGCCATCACGATGGGCACCACGCGCAGTCCCTCCCAGTAGGAGCGGGCCACGATGTGGCGCAGGATGTCCATATAGCCGATGACGGCGAGATAGGCGAAGAGCGTGAAGATGACATAGAACTTCATCACCTTGGCATATGTGTCTTTTTTGTCGGCATCCTTGTTGCCGAAGACGAAGGGCTCGTAAGCAAAGCGGAAGGCCTGGGTGATAATGACCATGATCATGGCTATCTTGATGGTGGCGCCGTAGATGCCGAGTTGTGCGTGGGCTTCGCTGATGTCACCGTCGAAGAAATATGGGAAGAGGATGGTCGACGCACTCTGGTTGAGTTGGCCGGCGATGCCCAGGATGAGCATGGGCCAAGTGTAGGAGAGCATGCGGCGGCACAGGGCCTTGTCGAAGCCGTAGGCCACCCCACACATCTCACGGGAGAGCAGCAACACGGTGACAACCGACACGAAGAGGTTGACATAGAACACGATGCCTACGTCGGGCGTACCGTCAGCAGCGTAAAGGCCTGGAATGAGAAGGCCAAAGTGGGGCAACACGAAGAGGAACGTGCCCACGAGGGCCACGTTGATGAGGATGTTGGCGAGTTTCAGTGCCATGAACTTCCAGGGCTTGTGCTGGTAGCGCAGGTAGTCGAACATGATGGAGGTCCAGGCGTCCACAGCCACGCACACGGCCATCGTGCCGATGTACCAGGCATGATCGGCATACCCCATGGCCGCTGTCAGCGGCTTGAGGCACGCCAGGACGAGCAGGGCAAACACCAGGGCCACAGCACCCACCATGCGCAGGGCGGTGCTGTAGACCATGCGCGCGTTCTCGCCTTCCTTGTTGGCGAAACGGAAGAAGGTGGTCTCCATGCCGAAAGTGAGCGCGATGATAAGGATACCAATGTAACTGTACACATTGGTGATGACGCCAAACTGTCCGCCTCCGGCTGCCCACGCATAGGTCTCAATGGGCACAAGCAGATAGTTGACAAACCGCCCGGCGATGGAGCTGATGCCATAGATGGCGGTGTCTTTCAAGAGTGATTTTAAACTTGCCATAAAGCTTTCTGACTAAAGGGTGTTCACTTCGCCTCAAGCGAAGAATATGTACGCAATGGCGATGGCGGCTACCACTCCGGCCAGGTCGGCCAGCAGGCCTGCCCCGACGGCATGGCGCGTGTACTTGACATTGACGGATCCGAAATAGACGGCGAGCACATAAAATGTGGTGTCGGTGCTGCCTTGGAAGATGCAGGCCAGACGCCCCACAAACGAGTCGGGGCCATAGTTCTGCATGGCCTCGAGCATCAGTCCTCGCGCTCCGCTACCCGAGAGAGGTTTCATGAAAGCGGTAGGCAGGGCACCCACAAAGTCAGTATCGAGACCACACTGCCCCACCGCCCAGGCTATGCCGTCGATGACGAGATCCATGGCACCCGAGGCACGAAACACGCCCACAGCCACAAGAATGGCCACAAGATAGGGTATGATGCGCACGGCGGTGTGAAAACCTTCCTTGGCGCCCTCGATGAAGGCGTCATAGACATTGACCCGCTTGAGCAGGCCGGCCACGATGAAGGCCACGATGACTCCCAACAGGATCAGCGGCCCCGCCACAGAAGTCACCGTGCCCATCGTGTCGGCGCTCATCTGGCCAAAGGCCCAGATGACCACGCCCACAAAAGCGCACAAGCCCAACAGCGTGGCGAGCAGCACGGGCTGCAACAGGTTGATGCGTTGCCAGGCGGCAGTGATGAGGATGCCGGCCAATGTGGCCACGGTGGTGGCCATGAGGATGGGAATGAACACGTCGGTGGGTTGCGCGGCGCCATACGAGGCGCGGAAAGCCAGGATGGTGGTGGGGATGATGGTCAAGCCCGAGGTGTTGAGCACAAGGAACATGATCATCGGGTTGGTGGCCGTGTCTTTCTTGGGATTGAGCTCCTGCATCTGGGCCATGGCCTTCAACCCGGTGGGCGTGGCGGCATTGTCGAGGCCCAACATGTTGGACGCAATGTTCATAAACACCGAGCCCATCACGGGATGGTTCTTCGGTATGTCGGGAAACAGCTTGGTGAACACGGGGCTGAGCACGCGCGCCAGGGCGTTGACTGCGCCAGCCTTCTCACCGATTTTCATGATGCCAAGCCACAGGGCAAGCACGCCCGTGAGTCCCAACGAGGTCTCGAAGGCCGTTTTGGAGGTGGCAAACGTTGAGTCGACCATCTTCTGGAAGATGGTGGTGTCGCCCATCAACAGTTGCACGAGACCGAAGATGAAGGCGATGAGGAAAAATGCAATCCAAATGTAGTTGAGTACCATTCTGGGTGCAAAGTTACTGTTTTTTTGCATAACACCACGCGCTTTGCAAATGGAATTATGTGTCAAAAGGTTGCGTGAGAGGACTGCAAACGTCACTTGAGGGAACGGCCGGAAAAGCGTCACAAATCAGTAACCAACTGAAAATAGTGGGCTTGCAAGGCCGTCATGTCAAAGAATTGTTGTAACTTTGCAACCCGAAAGGGGACTCAAGCGAAACGGTAGGGTGTTTTGAAGTAGTCCCTACGGTAACAATTAAACATTTATTTTTTGAAGACATTTGAAGAACTTGGCGTCAGCGAAGAGATTCGCCGCGCCATCGACGAGCTGGGGTTCGAACACCCCATGCCCGTACAGGAGGAAGTGATTCCCTACCTTTTGGGAAATGGTAATGACGTGATAGCATTGGCCCAGACGGGCACAGGAAAGACAGCAGCCTATGGCATACCCGTGCTGCAGAAGACCAATGCGGAGAACAAGGAAACACAAGCACTCATCTTGAGTCCCACGCGTGAGCTCTGTCTGCAGATTGCCGACGACCTCAACGCCTTTGCCAAGTACATCCCGGGCATGCACATCATACCCGTCTACGGCGGTGCGTCCATCCAGGGACAGATACGCGAGTTGCGCCACGGCGTGCAAGTCATCGTGGCCACCCCCGGACGTCTCATCGACCTCATGGAGCGTGGCGCGGTCAACCTCGACAAAGTGAACAACGTGGTGCTCGACGAGGCCGACGAGATGCTCAACATGGGTTTCTCCGAGAGCATCAACGCCATCTTCGACAAGGTGCCGGCCGACCGCAACACGCTGCTCTTCTCTGCCACCATGAGCAAGGAGGTGGAGAAGATCGCCAAGAACTACCTGCACGACTACAAGGAGATTGTGGTAGGCTCGCGCAACGAGGGCGCCGAAAACGTCAACCACATCTGCTACGTGGTGAGCGCTAAGGACAAGTACCTGGCCCTGAAGCGCATCGTCGACTTCTACCCGCACATCTTCGCCATCATCTTCTGTCGCACGAAGCTCGAGACGCAGGAGGTGGCCGACAAGCTCATCCGCGACGGATACAACGCCGAGTCGCTGCACGGCGACCTGTCGCAACAGCAGCGCGACCTCACCATGCAGAAGTTCCGCCAACACACCGTGCAACTGCTCGTGGCCACCGATGTGGCGGCACGCGGCCTCGACGTGGACGACCTGACACACGTCATCAACTATGGACTGCCTGACGATGTGGAGAATTACACACACCGCTCTGGACGCACCGGGCGTGCCGGCAAGAAGGGCACGAGCATCAGCATCATTCACACGCGCGAGCAATACAAGGTGCGCAACATCGAGAAGATCATCGGCAAGGACTTTGTGGAGGGCACGCTGCCCACACCCGAGGAGATCTGCAAGAAACAGCTCTACAAGGTGATGGACGACATCATGAAGACGGATGTCGACGAGGAACTCATCGCGCCCTACATGCCCGACATCATGCGCCAGTTTGAGTACATCGACAAGGAAGACATCATGCAGAAGGTGGTGAGCATCACCTTCGGGCGATTCCTCAACTACTACAAGAACGCGCCTGAAATCATCCGTCCTACCTCAAAACGCGGCGAGAAGGGCGACCGCAAGTCACAGCGCGACAGCCGTAGCGGCACCTCTCGCCAGCGCGGGCCGCGCAAGGCCGAAGAGGGCTACCGCCGCCTGTTCATCAACCTGGGCAAGATGGATGGCTTCTACCCAGGCGAGATCATGCAGTATGTCAACCACCACATGCACGGCCCCAAGCAGGCCATCGGCCACATCGACCTGCTGCCGAAGTTCTCCTACATAGAGGTGCCCACGGGCGACGCGGAGAAGGTGATGAATGCGCTCAACGGCACATTCTACAAGGGTCGCGAGGTGCGCTGCAACGATGCCGACGAGGGCGGGCACGGACGCGCCAACAACGACAGCGAGGCACATCGAAGCCGCGAGCCACGCCGCACACGTGACCAACGTGGCGACCGCCGTGAGCCACGCCGTGGGCGCAAGCCGCAGAGTCCCTTCGGCGAAGACAGCCAGCGCCACACGCGCAACGACTGGCAGAGCCTGATGACCGGCCAGTCGTTTAAGCTCAAGGGCGAGGAGCCCGACTTCTCGGAAGAGGGATGGGCCCGCCGCCGTCCGAAGAAGAAATAAGGATATCTCCCTAATAACTAACGAGGGTGTGCCATGTCATGTGGCACACCCTCGCTTATATTATATGAGGTGGTAATTTGTAGGCCCCACCTTAGAAGCGCCGAGTGACAGGATTGTCACTCGGCGCTTTTTAAGTTTTTGTCATTTCGTCACATCATCGTGCTTACATCACCGGATGCACCTTTTGCTCGGTTGACCACAGCAAGGGTTTACGCTCAGGCAACAAATTAGTGGTGCTTCCGTCAAGATAGACGCCTGTCTCCATGATGTTGATAACCATGGACTGATCATTGACACTATACGACCCCCAACTGAGGTTAGAGCCACTCGCAAACGTGATGCGCAACAGATGGTCGGAGCCACCAAAGCGAACCGCCACGGTAAGCGCTTGCGGCAACACCGAAAAGACGATTGGTGTAACATGGACAACGGAGACATCCGCTGCAAGCGTTTGCGTGGCCATGGCGTTGGCCGCCTCGATGAGCTCGGCATTGTCCACGCCTACCAGCATCTTGACCAGAGGCACGTGGGCTATGGTGAGCTTGTTGCTGGCATTGATCGACCATGAGGCATCGAGCGTGTCCATGACAACCGAGTCGGTGCGGCTCTCATCTTGGCAAATGAGCTTGCCCGTGAATGAACGGTGCAAGTAAGCATAAGCATCCTCCGGCGTATCGTTGTCCTCCTTGTTACAAGAGGAGAAGGCCATGGAGGCCGAAAGCATGGCCAGCAACATCAAAACGGAATATATTTTCTTCATTTCTTTATCATTTTTTTGCCATTGACGACATAGAGCCCCCGTCCAAGTCTATTCGTATTGTTTCCCAAGTAACGTCCATCCAGGCTGTAAACTCCTTTGCGCCCTTTGGGCCCAGACACTGTGACACGGCTAATGCCTGTCGCCCAAGAATCGCTTGTGACAGGCACAAGGGTATAGTCGCCATTGCTTACAATCATCCGATAGCTGTTGGTCATTCCTTCTGCGCGGCGCACGAGCTGCCATCCCTTGTCCTTATCCGACTTGGCGCCGACAAAAAGACGATATGAGCCATCCTTCAAGCTGGAGGTCTGCAAACGCACCATGCCGCTTAGCGAGCCTACATTATAATAGTTGGCAATGTTGTTGGCAGCGATTGACTTGAGCACCTTCAAGCTGTCGCCCATGTCCATCAGCAGGGCAATCTCACCTGTGAATGCCTCACCTGTCAAGTTGTACATCGAACCTCCGTTGACGTTGAGCAAAGCCTTGTTGATGCGACTCACGGTCAGCGCATCATCGCCGATGACATGAGAGGCGTAGTCCATGACATGGGTGGGTGCGATGCCGACGAGCATGTTCTGGCCGTTGCGGAACGAATAGCCAGTGGGATTGAGCAACGCCACGTCGAAGTAGCCGTTGCCGCCTTTAGGTCCCCAGCCCCAGTTGATGTGTAGGTAGCCGTTGGTGTCATAGCCGTCGCACACGAAGGCATGTCCGCCCGCACTGGGGTCCACGCCCGTGTAGTAGACCGGACGCCCTGCGTTGAGCTCCGTATAGATGATTTTCATCCACTCCGACGTAGAGTAATAGTTGCGCGTCAGCAGGTTGATGCCCGGGTTGTAGTTGAAGTATTGTATCATGCCATAGCGTGCCTCATGCGAATAGGCGCCGCTGCCCGTAGGGTTGTAGTTCATGCCCACAGCCACACCGCAGTGAAGCATCAGTGTTGATACGGCCTTGGCCTGCGTGTCGTCATAGCTGCTGGTCTCATAGTCAAGCAACATGTGGTCCCAGTCGTAGGTGGTCGCGCCGAAGTCCACGGAGATGATGCCGCCGGCGCCCTCGGCCGTCACGCTCAGCGTGGCCTTGCCCGAGCCATGCACCGGATACTTCCAGTAATACATGATTTGCGACAGCGCCGTGGCCACGCATCCCGTGGGGTATGGATTGCCGCCGGTGAGCGTAGGACACTGGTCGTTATAAGGCGTGTCCTGGCTCCAGAGCGTGGGGACAAGGGGAGTCACCGCTGGCTTGAAATTGCCATCGGGCACCACGGGCTCCTGCCGACGGCTTTTCGACATGGTTTCTCCTGCCGTGGTGAGAAACCACAGTAGTCCTCCGTTACGACTGGTGTCAAAGGGTTCCGTGGAATAGCCGATGACTGCGGGCCACGCATCGTCATTGCTCACGACAGCGAATCCCAACGCGTCGTTTCCCATGACGGTCAGTGCAGAGGTTTGGCTCAACACTTGAAGACGCGGCGACGTGGCAACCAACTTTTTTCCGGCGGGCTGGGCTGTTGCCAGAGCGGCACGGGCCGCCTCTGTCTTCTCCGCCTGCGTGCGCTCGCGTGCCTGGAGGCCAGAGCTGGCCAGCAAGGCTAAAGCTAAAAGATATAATTTCTTCATGATGGGATGATAATGAAATGTGTCTGGATAGAAAAAGCCGGACAGGTTGTCATGTCCCATCCGGCATTTTTATAGCAAGACTCAGCCTATTTTACTGAGCGTTGGGGTCTGTATCAAAAGTGTAGTACTCCGTGTAAGCGCCCTGGAAAGAGCTGTTGATGTCGGGCAGGGCAAACTGCACTTCCTCCAATGAGACCGTCAACGTCTCCGGGTCATAATGGCCATGGATAAGACCATCGGCACTGGTCGTATTAAGCTGCAAGCGACCATAGTCTTCGCTGTAGACCATGACCATCTGGGGCTTCGCCGTCACCAGGTTGGTGGTGAAGTCGACATGGAACTTCAGGTCATAGCCGGCCTCATAAGCGTCGGTAATCATGAAGTCACCATTCGTCAGGTCAATGATGGAACAAGCGAAAGGATTCCTAAAAAGGCTGGAGGTAATCACACCGCTCAGCTTGCGATACACGCTGACTGCGAAGTGGAGCTCCTTGGTTCCATAGAGGAACGCATCGCTGTCCGCCACACTGATGGTCACATCCTCACTCTTGCCGACGGGCATGGTGCCTGTGACGGTCACCGTCTTCGACTTCTCGCCTGCTGCGAAACTCACAGCTTGCACGGGGAAGTACTCACTGCTGCTCGTCAAGTTGACCGTACCAGCCTGCGTGGTATCGACACGGGTGACCGTGAAAGATATCTGCTGCGTCTCGCCCGGCAGGAACATATAGGTATTCTCTGAGGCCGAGACCATGGCGTTGCCGCCCTGGTTCTTAGGATTAGCGGGGGAGTATTCATAGTCATCTCCGCAGGATGCCAAGGACAGCACGGCGAAGAGCGCCACAAAAGCATATTTGAAAATTGTCTTCATTTTCTTATCGGTTATCTGATGATAAAATGTTACTGGATGGGAGTGTACTGGTCAGAGGGGTCAGGGTTATTCCAACCGTTCACGCCGGCATTGTTGTTCTCCTCTGTCTGCACAATCACGATGTTCATCCACGCGGGACGTCCGTTGGTGTTGAAACGGCACTGCTCGAAGAAGTTGGTGCCCTGGTAGGCACGGGTGACAGAGTAGTTCAGGCGCTTGATGTCGAAGAAGCTCTGTCCCTCGCCCCACAGCTCCACACGCTTCTGGAAGACGATTTCCTCCACGACGGCGTCCTTGTCGGAGACACGGCACACGTAGTTGGGGTCGCGATACTGCTTCATGAACTTCTCAAGCAGTTCCTTGCCCTGTGCGGGATTCTGGTGGGCGGCAGCCTCCGCCTCGATGAAGTACATCTCCTCTACGCGCATGATGGGATAAGAGACCACGTTACCGACTGTTCCGTCACCATCGTTGCCCTGTCCGGGGCGGAACTTGATGGAGCCGTAGGTGGGCAGCTGCTGCTTGTAGGTAGAGTTGAGGAAAGGCACCTGGCTGGCCAGGGGACTATTGTCGGGAGCCTTCCACTCGAGCTTGCGCCAGTCGGTGTCGCTGATGCGGTCGTAGAGGCTCTTGCCGATCATGATGTAAGGGCCGGCCGAGGCATAGCCATACTGTGTCTCGTTGCTCATCCACGAGGTCCAGTTGAGGATGCCGCTCTCGACGAGCTCGTTCTCGGCGGTAAGCGTCGAAGCCCACATCCAGGGGTCGGCAGTGTTGAAACCAGTGGAGGGATTCAGAGCCTCATCCTCGGTCATAGGTGACAAGCCAGAGGCATTGATAGCCTTACGGGCATATTCCTGAGCCTTGGGATAGTTCTCCAGCCACATGTAGAAGCGAGCCTTCAGGCCATAGACGCAGGCCAGGTCGGGCAGCGTCTTGCTGCGGGTGCTGCTGAGATGAGGTGTCAGGCTCTCGGCGCGGTCCAGGTCATCGAGGATGAAGGCGGCCATCTGCGCGCGGGTGGCACGGGGATTCACACGGGCGCTGTCCTCATTCATGCCGGCCTTCACGATGGGCACGGTGAGTCCCGTGACATCATTGCCGTTCTCGTTCTTGCCGTCGGGGAACTTCTCGTTGGGCAGGAACTCATACATGCGGGCCATGTCCAGATACATCATGGCACGCTCGGCGTAACCCACGCCGAGGTAACCCAGCTGATCTGTGGTGGCCTTGGTGGAGTCAAGTCCGTTGATGAGGTTGTTGGCGGTGAGCACCATCTTGTAGTAGTAGTTCCAGATAAACTGGCTTGCCAGATACTGCTTGCCGATGTAATAGCACGACTCCCAAGCGTCATACCAGTCGCGTCCGCTCTCCACGGTGGCAAAGTCACCAGTCATGACATCGCGCACTCTCATCAGCGAACCATAACCCCAAGAGTAGTGGGCCGACGAGTACCATATGCTGTTATACGACGCGGGGACGGCACTAAGCAGCGCCTCTGTGGCCGATGACGATTGAGCCATCTGGTCGATGGTGGCATAGGAAGTGGGGTGTGTCTCCTCCTCGCAGGAGGTGAAGGCGGTCAGCCCGAGGAAAGCCACTCCCAAGCCACAGATTACCTTATTTATATTTTTCATATGGATATATTCTCTTTGATCGTTAAGAATTTAGAATGAAACAGTGATACCGCCCGAGATGCTGCGGATGGGCGAATAGTACTGGCTGCTGACCGAGCCGGATGTGCTCTGGCGCGGATCCATGCCCTTGCGCTTCGACCACAGGTACACGTTGTCGGCGGTGCAGTAGACACGCACGTTGGACAGGCCCATCTGGCGTACGATGCTCTTGGGCAGTGTGTAGCCGAGGGTGATGTTCTGCAGGTTAAGGTACGAGGCGCTGGTCAGGAAGCGGCTGCTCGTGGCGTCAGCGTAGCGGTCGTTCAACTGCAGGCGAGGTATGTTGGAGCTCTTGTTGGTAGGTGTCCAGGCATTCAGCACGTCTGCATGCAGGACACGGCCACGCTTCATGGTCATGGAACTCGCATAGTCGCCGTCATACACATCACCACCGAGCTGGTAAGTGAAGTCGATGCCGAAGTCGAAGCCCTTCCATGAAAAACTGGTTCCAAAACCACCGAAGGCGTCGGGGTTGGCATCGCCCACGAGGTATTCATCGGCGTCGCCAGTGCTGTTGGTGGTCTCCTGTCCGATTACCTTGGGACGCGCGCCCTTGTCCGTGGCTGCGCAAACCTTGCCGTTGGCGTCGTAGTAGACGGTCTTGCCGTCGGCATCCTTCTCGTACACATTCTTGAAGAAGAGCGACTCACCAGTCTCCTGGTCCACACCGGCATACTTGTACATGTACCAGGTGTAGATGGGCTTGCCCTCACCATAGTACCAGTTGCTTGACGAATAGCCCTGCACACCGTCGACAACCATAATCTTGTTGGCGTCGGCTATCTTGAGTATCTTGTTGCTGTTGGTGGTGACATTGGCGTAGGCCGACCAGGTGAGGTCCTTGGTGCGGACGATGTCGCCGCGGAGCTCAAACTCGACACCCGTGTTGCGCATGTCACCAATGTTGTCATAGTAGCCGGTGAAACCGAAGCTGGCGGGCAGCGAGAACCATGACAGCATGTCGCTGGTCTTGCGGTAGTAGTACTCCACGCTACCGGTGAGGCGGCTCTTCAGCAGGCTGAACTCGAGACCGAGGTTGAACTCACCGCTCTTCTCCCAAGAGATTTTGCTGTTGCCCAGCTGGCGCGGAGTCAAGGCGAGAGAGCCGTTGGAGTTGACGATGTTGTAGGTGGTGATGTAGTTGTAGTAACCGATGTTGTCATTACCCTGCTCACCGTAAGAAGCCTTGAGCTTCAGCTCATCGATCCAGTCGACATCAAACCAGGCCTCCTTGTTGACCAGCCATGCACCGCCGAGCGACCAGAAGTTACCCCAGCGGTGGTCGGGATCAAAGTAAGAGGATGCGTCGCGGCGGTAAGAGGCCGAGGCGAAGTAACGGTTGTCATAGTTGTACTGGGCCTGTCCAAAGAAGCCCTCGGTGTTGTAGTCGCTGGTGCTCGATGAGGCGATGGCCATGGTGGTCACGGCAGCGCTGAGCTCCACGATGTCGTTGGAGAACATGTTGTTGTTGTGGCCGGCCAGGGTGTAGCCGCGGCGGCGGTAGTACTCGTGGCCGAGCATAGCCGAGATGTCATGCTTGCCATAGAGTTGGTGCCACTTGAGGAGCTGCTGGTAGTTATATGACCAGGTACGGCCGTGGCTCACGTCAACCATGCCGTTGTAGGCAGCATAGGCACCAAACCAGGGGTTGGTACTGCCTTGTCCGCGGGCCTCGTCGACATAGACACTGTTGGTGGAGCTGAAACGGAAGCCGTAGGGCAGGTCGATGTCGATTGTGCCGACGGCGTTGACGGTGTTGCCGTTGCTGTGGTTGGTGTCCACATAGGCGCTTGCCAAGGGGTTGGCCTTGTTTTGGTACGGACGAGTCAGCCCGTTGTACTGGCCGTCGCCGAAGTCGTAGAGAGGCCGACGAGAGGCCTCATGCTGCATGATGTTGCCGTTCTTGTCGCGGATGTATAGGGGATAGATGGGAGCCATGAGGGTCATGGAGAACATGTTGCCAGACGATTCGTTACTGCCTTCGCCAGACACTTGGTCACTGTCGTAGTGGGCGTAGTTGACATTCATACCCACCTTGAGCCAGGACTTCAACTGATAGTCGGCCTTCAGGCGAGTGGTGAAACGCTTGTACTGCGAGCCGACGGTGATACCCTGCATGTCGAGGTAGTTGGCTGAAGCGTAGAAGTTTGACTTCTGCGTGCTGCCTGTGGCGGTCACGGTGTACTCCTGGCGGAGAGCGTTGCGATAGGTGGCGTCCGTCCAGTCGTCAGGCGTGATGAAGTATGTCTCGCCATTGTTGGTCACATAGCGGCCCAGCGTGGCATTGGGGTTGAGCTTGCCGTTGAGGCCGATGAGGTTCTGGCCGGTGGGCACCGTGTAGACGTTGTAGCCCAAGCCATAGGTAGTGTCGTCGGTGAGGTGCGAGTTGGCCCATGCGTTGGCCTGCGGCTGCGTGTAGCCCCACGTGTTGACGGCGTAGTTCTCCAGCCCCTTGTACCAGGCCTCATAGTAGCCTGCCGGGCTGTCAATATAGTCATAGTTGGGCACCTGACGTGAGTTGGAACCCCACTTGGCGTCGACCGTGATGGCCGAGGCACCCTTATTGGCAGCGCTCTTGGTGGTGATGATGATCACGCCGTTGGCGCCGCGCGCACCATACAGGGCGGCTGCGGCAGCTTCCTTCAGAACAGTAAGGCTCTCGATGTCGCTGGGCGCGATGGTGTTGACGTCACCGTCGAAGGGGGAGCCATCGACCACATAAAGGGGTGAGTTGCTGGCCTTGATAGAGCCAATGCCGCGAATGCGCACCGTGGGCTGCGTACCGGGCTGGCCGCTGGCCTGCGTGAGCTGCACACCGCTGACCTTACCCTTCAGGGCCTCCACGGCGTTGGTGGTCTGCACCTTGCCGATGTCCTCGGCCTTGACGACGGCGGCCGAACCGGTGAAGGCCGACTTCTTGGCGGTGCCGTAGGCCACAACCATCACTTCGTCGAGCACACGGTCATTGGGCGTGAGCGAAATGTTCATGTTGCGTCCGGCTTTCACGCGCTTGGGCTCCATGCCGAGAAAAGTGATCTCGAGCGTGGAGTTGGCAGGTACGGACAGACTGAAATGACCGTCGCTGTTGGTTGCTGTACCCGTGTTGGTACCCACAACCTTCACGCCAGCGCCGGCGACAGGTTCGCCGTTCTCGTCTGTGACGGTTCCGGTGACCTGTGACTGTGCCAACGCTATTCCTACGGAGAGGAACAGGCCGGCCAAAATCATTGAAAGTCTTTTAACCATAAAATCTCTCTTTTTAGTAAATGAAAATATAATGTTTGTTGTCTTTTCCCTATAAAATCGCGGTGGCGGTGGCCCGCTCTTGGCGAATATCATTAACTTTAGCGTCTCCACCTCGCGCCGCGAGGTGGAAAACGTTTTATGCTTATACGATACAATTATGGTTTATTTCAAGATTGAGTTTGGCCTGGGGCAGGCTCACAGTGGGTGTCCTGGCTCTTCTGCCAAGGTGAAAAAAGAGAAGGATGGTTGGGCGGAAGTGCTCGACGAAGTGGAAAGGCTGAGGGCAGACGGGCGCTTCAAGACTGCGGCCAACTACCTGACGGCGGCACGCTCGTGGAGCCTGTACGTAGGCAACAAGTCGTGGCGGTTCTCTGGCATGACGCCGGAGAAGATGGACGGTTACCAACTGTGGCTGTGTGGGCGCGGGCTTTGCCGCAACACGGTGTCGGCCTACATGCGCAGCCTGAGGGCTGTCTACAACCGGGTGACGGGTGGCGTTGGCGACCCTTTCCGCAAGGTGTTCACAGGTCGCGAGCGCACCCGCAAGCGCAGCGTGACGGCTGACGTGATGGTGCGTCTGCAGCAGTTGGCGCTGCCCAGTGGCTCGGCGCTGGAACTGGCACGCGACCTGTTTCTCTTCGGCTTCCAGGCGCTGGGCATGCCCTTTGTGGACATGGCTTACCTGAAAAAGGAGCAGATACAGGGTGACGTTCTCTGTTACGATCGACACAAGACGGGACAGCACATCCTCGTGCCTGTCACGGAGGGCATGGCGAGCGTGATGCGGCGGCATGCCTCACCCCAGTCCGACTTTGTGTTTCCGCTGCTCACCGAGCAACGGCCCGAAGGGCTGCACCGACAATACCGGCACGCCCTGAGGCGATACAACTATCTGCTCGGCCGCTTGTCAGCCATGGTGGGAGCGCCCGGACGGCTCTCGTCTTACGTGGTGCGCCACTCGTGGGCCAGCATCGCTTACCAGCATCATGTCGACATCGGCCTCATTGGCAAGGCGCTGGGACATTCACGGACGTCCACCACGATGGTCTACATCAAGAGCCTGTTCGACAAGGACCTGGCGACGGCCAATGAGATGCTCATGAGCGAGATAGGCATCGGCACAGCCAACAAGGCAACCGACTGGCAACGATAGGAAAAGCCATGATCGAAAGTGCACCATTCTGCCTATTGGCGCATATTGTCATGGTTTTTGGTGCAAAACTTTGTCACGGATGATTGATGAAATAGAACGCGAAAATCGCGTTTTTTGTCCATCGCGCCGCGATTTGCGTGGGGTAAT
>DJOV01000125.1 GCA_002437285.1 Prevotella sp. UBA6429
TTTTATATACATTGTCCGCTTTCTTCCAAGTGGACCTGTCTCGACTACATCAATCGATGGCGTAAAGCGGGAGGCGGCAACACCCCACGTCTGTGGATGTTGCCGCCTCCTGGAAGCATGCGGGCAGGGGCTTGCTCAGCCGATGAACTGCGGCACAAACGATGACACGATGAGCACCACGATGCCCACCACGAGCACCGCGATGGTCCTGCGCGAGCAGCCGCGCCACTCATGGAGCACGATGCCCCATACATTGGAGAACACCACGTTGAGGGCCATGAGGATGCAGAAGGCCAGCGTGAGCAGGGTGGGCGACGAGGCCAGGAAACCCTTGCCCAGGCTCAGTCCGAAGAACTGCGAGTACCACAGGGCACCGGCCAGCAGGCAGAACACAAGGTTGTTGCCCCAGACACGGCCTTTGGCGTAGTCGCCCCACGTGTGGTTCCTCTGGTTCTGGTAGAGGCAGTAGGCCAGGTTGGTCACGAAGCCGCCCGCTGTGACGAGCAGCGTGGCCGGCAACGTGCGGAACATCGGGTCGGTGAGGTCGCCGAAGTTGATGTCCTTGCCAAACTCCAGTCCGACGTTGAAGCAACCGCTCATGAAACCCGATAGCAAGGCGATGGCGATGCCGAGCGGGAAGTTGAAGTCCTTCACGGCAGCCTTCTTCTCCGCCTCGGTCAGCGACTGGGCCTTCATGGCGCCCGCCACGCCGATGATGGCGATGCCCGCCAGTGTGATGACGACACCAGTGATGACGGCAAAGGTCAGCGCCCCCAAGGCCCCCAGATCGGGGAAGAACACGTTGAGCAGTACAGGCCCCATGACCGTTCCCAGGGCTGCGCAGGTGCCCAGGGCAATCGACTGGCCGAGGGCCACGCCCAGGTAACGCATGGAGAGGCCAAACGTCAGGCCGCCCACACCCCACAGGAAGCCGAAGAGCACGGTCATCCACAGGTGGAACGACGGTGCCTGGGCGAAGAGTGCCCACAGGCTTTGTCCTGCCGGCACGGCCAGCTGCGCACCCAGGAAGGGCAGCACCAGCCAGGCGAAGACGCCCTGCACGAGCCAATAGCTCTCCCAGCTCCATTCCTTCACCTTGTTGATGGGTACGTAGCTGCTGCTCTGGCAGAACGCCCCGACGGCGATGATGAGGAGTCCGATGATGATGTCCATGACGGTCAGGCGCGTTTGAAGGTAACCTCCTGCTCGTAGCGCTCAATCTCAGGGATGAACTCTTCGCCCACGGGCACGTTGTTCTTCAGGTTGAAGTAGTCGTAGACCGCGCCGAAGGGCAGCGTCTTCTCCTCCTCCAGGAGGGCCAACCGCTCGAAGAGCTTGCCCTCGTCCTCATACTGGCGCAACTTGTCGATAGGCTCGAGGAAGGCGGCCAGCAGGCTCTTCTGCGTGGCGCGCGTGCCGATGACGTAGGCACCGAGGCGGTCGATGCTGGCGTCGAAGTAGTCGAGGCCGATGTGTGCGCGGTGCAGCTGGCCGGCGCGCACAAGCTCGGCGAAGAGGTTGCGGGTGTTGTCGTCGAAGCAAGTCACATGGTCGGAGTCCCAATGCATGGGGCGTGAGACGTGGAGCATCAGCTCGGGCACGAAGAGCAGGAGCGACGACACGGCATCAGACACGTTCTCGGTGGGCTCGTAGTGGCCAGTGTCAAGGGTGTAGATCATCTTGTTTTGTGCGCAATAGCCCGCCACGAAGTCGTGCGAGCCCACGGTGTAGGCCTCCAGGCCGATGCCGAAGAGTTTGGCCTCGAGGCAGGTCTTCATGTGAGGCAGTTGCTCGCTCATGATCTCATCGAGGCTCTCCTTGAAGATCTGGCGGTAGCGGTATTTCTCCACAGTGTAGTCCTTCGACCCGTCGTGCACCCAGATGTTCATGATGCAGGGGTCGCCCTGATACTCGCCCATGGCCTCCGCGATGCGGCGGCAGCGTTTGGTGTGCTCAATCCAGAAGTCGCGCACGGCCTTGTCGGGGTTGGCCAGCGACAGGTTGCCACTCTTGGGATGGGAGAACGAGGTGGAGTTGAAGTCAAGCTTCATGCCACGCTCCTTGGCCCATTCCATCCAGCTCTGGAAGTGCTCGGGGCCACACTGGTCGCGGTCGACAAACTTTCCGCCGAAGTCGCCGTAGGTCTCATGCAGGTTGAGGCGCATGGGACCGGCCAGCAGAGAGGTGGCCTTGTCGATGTCTTGCCGCAGCTCATCGATGTTGCGCGCGCGTCCGGGGAAGTTGCCGGTGGCCATGATGCCGCCCGAGGCTGCCACGCCACGTTCGAAGCCGACCACGTCGTCGGCCTGCCAGCAGTGGAGAGAGATGGGTGTTTGCTCAAGGGTCTGGATGGCCTTGTCGGTGTCGACGCCCAAGGCGGCGTAGCGCTCCTTGGCCAGCGCGTATGCCTTTTCAATCTGTTCTGATTTCATGGTTTTATGTTATTTAGGGTTTGTCATGTTTGTCTTTCACGCGCCGACGATGCGCAGGTAGCGCTCGTAGGCAGCGTCCCAGGTGGCTGTGTCTTGCGGCTCGAAGCGCCGGAGGTCAATGGAGCCGGCGATGATGCGTCGCATCTCCCACACGTCAGCCACCTCTCCCGCAGCCTTGGCCTGCAGCATCACGTTGCCGATGGCGGTGCCCTCCTGTGGTCCCGCGAGCACCGTCACGCCGCATGAGTTGGCGGTGAACTGGTCGAGATACTCGTTCTTGGAGCCTCCGCCGATGACGTGGAGCACACGGATGTCGAAGTCGGCCAGTTGCTTGAGCCACGTGAACACCTGTCGGTAGCGCAAGGCCAGCGAGTCGAAGATGCAGCGGCAGCAGGCGGCATGGCCCTCGGGCACGGGTTGTCCCGTGCGCTCGCAGTAGGCCCGGATGGCTCCCACCATGCTTTCGGGGTTGGCAAAGAGCGGGTCGTCAGGGTTGATGAGGCTCCTGAACGCCTCTTGCCCCATGGCCTCACGCTGCAGTTCGGTGTGGCCCATGCCCTTGGCTTCCGGCCATTCCTGGCGGCAACGCTCGTAGATCCACATGCCGCAGATGTTCTTGAGGAAGCGCGTGGTGCCCTCGATGCCGCCCTCGTTGGTGAAGTTCTTGTCGAAGCTGCCCTCGTTGATGATGGCATGCGGTGACTCGATGCCCATGAGGCTCCACGTGCCCGAACTGAGATAGGCGAACCGCTCGTCCCTGGCAGGCACGGCGGCGACGGCCGAAGCGGTGTCGTGGCCCGCCACGGCGATGACCGGCACGGCTCCCAGTCCTGTCAGCCGCTGCACCTCAGGTGTCAGTGTGCCGATGGCGGTGCCCGGCGTGGTGATGGGTCCCAACTGGTCGCGGCTGAGGCCCACGCTCCGCAGCAGGTCGGTGTCGAGGTCGCCCGTGAGGGGATTGAGCAGTTGGGAGGTGGAGGCGACAGTGTACTCGCAGATGGCCTGGCCCGTGAGCAGGTAGCTCAGCGCGTCGGGTATGAACAGCACCTGGGCCGCCTCGCGCAGCGCCACATTGCCGTCGAGACGCATCTGGTAGAGCTGGAAGAGCGAGTTGAAGTTCATAAACTGGATACCCGTCTTGTCGTAGACCGCTCGGCGCGACAGTACCTTATTAAAATAAGTGTCCATCGTGTGGGCCGTGTGCGGGTCGCGATAAGCCAATGGGTTGGAGAGTATCTGGCCGTCGGAGGCCACGCAGACGAAGTCGCATCCCCACGTGTCGATGCCGATGCTCTGCACCGTGAGATGGCGGTCATGCACCAGGCGGAGGCCGCGGATGACTTCCCAGTAGAGTGCCAGCAGGTCCCAATAGTAGTGGCCGCCTGCCTCGATGAGCCGGTTGTCGAAGCGGGTCAGCTCCTCCAGCTCCAGCTTACCCTCGCTGAGGGATCCCAGGATGGTGCGGCCGCTCGTGGCTCCGAGGTCCACGGCGAAGAAGTGTTTGCTTGTTCCCATAGTAAGGCGAAAAGTTGTTTTTTGGTTTCAGATGTTGCAAAGGTAACACAATTAGCCACGCGTGGACATGATAATTTGATTTTTAAGCCTATTAATTTGAGATTTCTTTTTAACTTTGCATCAACAGAGGCTACACTTGCCGTAGGTAGAAAGTTATAATCATAAGATAAAAATCATGTCATCTTTAACTATTGCGATTGTTGTCATGTTTTGCGTGGGCTATCTCTTCATAGCCCTCGAGAGCGTGACCAAAGTGAACAAGGCCGCTATTGCCTTGCTGATGTTTGTGGTGTGCTGGACGCTTTTCATGGTCGATCCCAGCAGTTACCTGCCAGGAGCCACGGGCCAGGCGCTCATCAACGAGGTGAGCGAAGCCATTGAGAAGCACCTGGGCGGCACGTCGACAACCCTCTTCTTCCTCATGGGCGCCATGACCATCGTGGAAATCGTGGACCAGAACGGAGGGTTCAACTGGGTGCGGTCGGTGATGAAGACCCATAGCAAGCGGGCGTTGTTGTGGCGCATCGCCTTCATGACCTTCATCCTCTCGGCCATCCTCGACAACCTCACCACGAGCATTGTGATGATCATGATCCTGCGCAAGCTGGTGCGCGAGCACAAGGATCGCATTGTCTATGCCTCGCTGGTCATCATTGCCGCCAACTCGGGTGGCGCGTTCTCGCCCATCGGCGACGTGACGACCATCATGCTCTGGAACAAAGGCGTGATTACGGCGGCGGGTGTCATCTCCGAGATTCTGGTGCCCTCGCTGGTGTCGATGGTGGTGCCGGGCCTCATCATGCAATATATGCTCAAGGGCAACCTGCCAGAGGTTGTCCCCTCGGCGGTAGCGAGCGACGCCGGACAAGACTTCAGTGGCGGCCAGCGCAAGGCCGTGTTTGTCATCGGTGTGGGCGGCCTGATGTTTGTGCCGGTGTTCAAGGCGCTCACCAACCTGCCGCCCTTTGTGGGCATCCTGCTCGTGCTGGGCGTGCTGTGGACCACGACGGAGGCCTTCTACCGCCAGCTGCCACATGACAAGAACCATGACGGCACGCAGAAGCGAGTGGCCAACCTGTTGCACAACATCGACATGACGACCATCCTCTTCTTCCTCGGCATCCTGATGGCTGTGGCTTGTCTTGAGGAGGTGGGCGTGCTGACGGCGCTTGGCAAGGGCCTCAACGAGACCTTCGCCGGCAACCACTACATGGTGACGGGTATCATCGGTGTGCTGTCGAGCATCGTCGACAATGTGCCGCTGGTGGCCGGTTGCATGGGCATGTATCCCCTGGCGCCCACTGGCGATATGGCTGTCGATGGCATCTTCTGGCAGCTCCTGGCCTACTGCGCCGGCGTGGGAGGCTCCATGCTCATCATCGGCTCGGCTGCCGGCGTGGTGGTCATGGGCCTCGAGAAGATCACCTTCGGCTGGTACATGAAGCGCATCAGCTGGATAGCGCTCGTGGGATACCTGGCTGGCATCTTGAGCTACTGGTGCATCCGCACATTCATCTTCACCACACCCCTGTAAGCACAGGCCTGTAGCAAGGCTGAACATACAACAAGACAAAGCCCCGTGTGGTCGGGCACCTGCCAGAAAGGTTTTTCGCCTTTCGGAAGCGGTGTCCGTTCACACGGGGCTTTTCATTGGGGTGACCGCGTGTCGCGCGGTGGGTCGCTTAGCGGGGTAGGTGGAAGGCGCGGCTCATCTCGGCCATCTGCTCTTCGCTCATGCCCTTGGGCTCATAGCCCATGGCCTTGCAGTCGAGATAGATCTTGGCACTCTTCGACAGCACGTCAATCTGGTCGAAGGCGTCCATCACGTCCTTGCCCTTGGCAAAGACACCGTGCTTCTCCCACAGCACCACATCGTAAGCCTCGAGCTCGTGCAGGGTGTCGTGAGCCAGCTGGACGCTGCCGGGTAGTTGGTAGGGCACTACGCCCAGCCCCAGGGGGCAGAAGGCCTTGGTCTCGGGAATCATGCTCCACAGCAACTTGGTGAGCACATCCTTGCCCAGGAAGTGGTCATTGTGGCTCATGGCAACAAGTTCGATGGGGTGGGTGTGGACGGTGGCCTTGTAGTCCGATCCCAGTTCGATCTGGTGGTCATGTACAGCCAGGTGGGAGGGCAGTTCGGAGGTGGGCAGCACCGCCTGGTCGGCGATGATGACATAGCTGGCGCAGTCGTCGAGGATGCGTATCACACTACCGTTGTCCATGGGCCAGCGTGCCAGGTCGCGCATGCGCTTGCCCGTGCCCTTGCAGAAGAAGTATTGTCCCTTCAGGTGGGGAAGGGTCTCGCCGATCGGCTTCACGTCAGAGATGGCCGGAAGGGCCCTGATGCCGTCGTCCACATACTCGGTGATGTTGACGGTGATGTTTCCGCCATTGCGCTCGGCCCATCCGTTCTGCCAGAGATAGCCGGCAACCTCGGCAATCTTGTCGATTTCCTTTTTGAGGGCCTCGCGCCCGTCAAGAATACTTTTTCCCATAGTCAAGAAATAGTTTTTAGTTTAAGGTGGGTCCTAAAGATTCGCTTTTCTAACCCATCCATACATTATCTTTGTCATGGTGGCGATTTTTAGTGTCCACCTTCATTTGCCGCAAAATTACAAAAACTCCGTAAGCTTGCGCAAGAAGAATTGATATTTGTGCTATGACTTTTGACTTTTGTCAGGTGTGCTTTCCAAAAGAAATCCCACACGGGCGGTTGGCCCGTGTGGGATGGTATATAGGTGACAGGAGTAGCCTGCCCGCTACTTGAGCCATACTTTCGTGCTTATGCCGCCTTGGGTGCGAATGATAGGCTGCCTGGCTTGTGGCGATGACAACCGTATGCCTGTGAGCGTGTAATAGCTCACGGACTGGGAAACCGGGGTCGCGGGGCTTGCCACTTGCGTTTCTGTTTTCAGGTTGAACAATCGTACATTGTCTACCTGAAAGCCACCCATTGAGGCTGCCCCGTCTGTGGCAGGACAGTCAAAGCCGAGTGTGACCGTCGCCTCCTCGGGCAATGAGAATGACAGGTGCAGGGTGCGCCAGTTTTGCAAGTTCTCGTTGTCATTCACGTTGATGTTGACGGTTTGGTCGCTATTGTACGGATCCGAGTAGATGGCGGAGGCATTCAGTTCTGTTCCCACCACGGCGAAGAGGCGCTGGTTGCCGGTGATAGCCTGGTTGTCCACGCAGCGCAAGTCGCCGTACAGGTTGTAGTTGCCGGCTGGCAGGCTGACCGTTTGCGATAAGCGTACCGACACGTAGTCATTGTTGTACCATATATGCCAGTCGTACCTGCCCTCCGTGGGGTTCACGCTGCGCTGGTCACTGGTGTTCATGGCTCCCCACGACCCGTTGGTGTCGGGAAAGGACAACGTCCAGTGGGTGGGAGCCCAGGGCACGACATCCGTGTTTTTCTCCTCAAAGCCCGGATTGAGCAAGTATTGTGCTGTCACTTCCTCACCCTGGGGCTTGTCGGGGTCGTCCTGTGGTTCCTCAAGGGTGCTGCCGTCAAACGTGAACACATAGTCGCCGCTGCCCAGGGTGAAGGTCACCAGTGTGTCGGCATACTGCACGTCGGCCACGCCCTCCACACTTTCCAGGGCCACAGGCCCTTCTTGCAATTGCTTGCCGCGGACGATGGGCAATGTCACCAAGGCTGTCGCCCCTGCCGGAACGGAAAGGCGGTAGGTGGTAGCCTGCGATGTGCGCTGCCATGCCACGGACACACGCCCGCGCGGTGTCATCGTGGCGACGTCAGCCTCTGCCATGTCGGCTGGTATCCAGGGTGCCACACGTATGGTCTCATAGCCGCCGCCAGCATCGCTGATGCCACCGAGCTGCGCGTAAAACCACTCCTCGATATGGTCCATCATGCAATGGTTCTGGCTGAGCGACATGTCCCAGTATTCGAGCGATGTGGTGGCACCTTGCTTGACCCAGTAGCCGTAACTGGGATAGGTGGTCTTGTTGGCCATGCGATACACCACGTCATTGTAGCCATGCTCGGCCAGCGACATGAGCGTGGGGCGCAAACCGATCTCACCCGTCTTGATGCAGTAGCCGCTCTCCTTGACCGCCTTGGCCAAGGCTTGGGCCACCGCGGGCACATCGGCATCGTCGACAAGACCGTAATAGAGGGCCATGCCATAGTTGGCCTGGTTGCCATGCTCGTAGACGCCATTGCTGAAGAAGCGGGCGTTGAAGGCTTTCTTCACCTCAGCGGCCTCCGCTGTCCAGCGCTCGGCATCGGTGGGATGGCCGAGAGCCTTAGCCACCTCTGACATGGCGTTGAGCAGATAATAATAGGTGCAGGTGAGCGTGAAAGGCGTCGACGTGGGCTGGGCCAGGCCGCTGGTCTCCTGCCCCCAGTCTGACAAGGCGCTGTAATCGCGGATGATATGGTTGTCGGCGAGCGATGAGTAATAGTCTATCAGCGACTTCATCTGGTCGTAGTAGCGCGTCATCAGTTCCGTGTCGCCATACATCTTGTAGTGTCGCCAGGGAATGGTGATGGCCGCCCCTCCCCAGTTGAGGTCGTCATCGTATGCGCGCATGAAGTGGGGCACGGTGCTGGGCACATAGTGGTTGGCTCCCTGTGAGTCGAAAGCGTCCATGACAACCTTCGAGAGCAGCGACTTGACATCGAAGTTGTATGACAGCGACTGGTACATCATGTTGGGCACGTCGAGCCAGCCCAGCTTCTCACGGTGCGGGCAGTCGGTCACGGTATTGTAGAGTTGGCTCTCCATGCCGCGGTAGCAGATGGAGTGTATGTCGTTGAGCAACGTGTTGCTGGTGTGGAAGCTGCCGGCCACATCCATCGTGCAACGGATGCGCTTGGCCACGAAGCATGCGGGGGCGGGGGCCTCGTCGAGGCCGCTCACCTCCAGGTAACGGAAACCGTGGTACATAAACTCGGGGCCCCAGGTCTCGCCATCCTCGTCGCCTCTGAAGACGTAGGTGTCGAGCGTGGCGTTGGAGGCTCCGTTGGGTTGGTACATGTACTCAAACTTACAGGCGCCATTCTCCTGCAGCTCTGAGTCGTAGAGGGTTATCTTTGTGCCGGCGGGAGCCTTCAGGGTGAAGGCATAGGTGCCGGCGAAGTTTTGGCCGAAATCGACGAGGTAGTTGCCGGCGGCGTTGCGCGTGACGCTCACGGCCGGCCAGCTCTCCACCACGCGCAGGGGCTCGTACTCGCGCGCCTGCATCTGTCCGATGGGTAAGGTGTTGGCCGAGACGCTGGGGGCGCAAAAAGTGGGTTGCACCTCCTGGCACCGTTCCCATGCGCTCACGTCGTAGCCTGGAGCGTAGACATCGTCGGGCAACAGGCGTGCGTCATAGTCTTCTCCGCCATACCAGTTGCTGCCTGTGGTGGGTGAGGCGTGTGTGCCCCACTCGGCATCGGTGGGCACGCACTGCTCGGTGCCGTCGTCGTAACGCACATAGAGAAGTGCGCGCAGTGATGTGGTGGCGGCATTCGAGGCCAGTTCGGGTTTCACGAAGCGGTCGGGCATCTTGCTCATGTTGGCGATGCCGCCTGCCACTTGCGCCAGAAGCGTGTTACGTCCTTCCACAAGCAGGCTTGTCACATCATAGGTGCTGTACAGCACATGCTTGTCATACGCACTCTCGCCCGGTTCGAGCACGTTGTCCGTGACGGGCTTTCCGTTGAGACGCATGGCAAAGACGCCGACGGCTGAGGCGTAGAGCCGTGCTGAGACGACATGGCGCGTCGCGTCAACAGTGAAGTTGCGGCCCATGTATGGCACGTTCAGATCATCATGATAGACAGGTGGCTGGGCATCTCTTGCCTCATAGACGGGCGAGTAGTCGCCGTCGGTTTCCGCCGCTGACAGTGTGTAGGTGCTTGGGAAGTTGGCGGCTTGCTTGGCATTGTCCACGGCAGCGGCGTCTTGGCGTGGATAGAGCACGATGCGCGACACGTCGGTCACGGCACCCAGGTCGGCCACGATGGTGGTGGCGGTGACATTCTGGGGCGTGGTGAATCCATTGGTGGCGCCACCGGACACGATGCCGTCGTGCAGGTAGTCGATGCTCCAACCATAGTTGGTGAGTTCCCACGAGGGATTGGCGGTGAAGGTGGCGCTGCGCGCCACATTGGTGCCCTGGGCATCGTAGACCTCCATTTCGGCCAGTTGCACAAATCCGTAGTTGGGGTCAGCGGCGGCATGGGGGCCAGAAGACTGCACGTCGAGCTTCAGGTAGCGAGCTCTTGACACGCCTCCCACGGGCACTATCTCGACCTTCGCTTTGTACTCGGGCTTCTTGGTGGCTATCCACTTGGCTGCGTTCCACTCGGTCGCGTCGAGGAGCGCTGTCTCAAAGGTTCCCACTCCTGTGGACGACGCTTGTCCGTCAGTGTCGTAAGCCACCACGTGCCATTCATAGCGGGTGCGGCTCTTCAAGGCTGGTCCCTCGTAGCGCACGCCTACCTGACGCGAACTGGTCACCTTGCCGCTTGTCCACACCGTGGCGCCACCGACTTCATTTACTGTAATCTCATAGGCTTGCTGGCGGTAGCCTCGTTGGTCTGACTTGACCTTCCAACTGAAGTTGGGGGTGCTCTCTATGCCGATGGGGTGGAGCAGGCCGAGTGTGCGGGTCTCCACGATTTCTGAAGCGCCACGCACCGTCAGGCTCACCCATGCGGCAAGGAGCAGTGTTGCTGTCCTTGTTCTCATGTTTTTTAGTTTGCGTGAAATATGTGATGGCAAATTTACGCACGTCCCTGCTTCAATGGGGATAAATCTGTGTTCAAAAGTGTTCAAAATGAGTTCTAAGGCCAAAAACGAAATATTTTATACCTGTCGGCAAACCCAAATTGAACAAATTTTGCCTACATTTGCAATATGAACATCTACTACACGCGTTGCTTGCTGCTTGTATGCCTGTGCGCTTTCATGCCGTTGTGCGCACAGGAACGTTGGTTGCACATAGACGATTTGCCTTGTGAAGAGACCACGTCGGTCACTCAAGATGCCGATGGCTTCATGTGGTTTGGCACAAGGCTCGCGCTGGTGCGCTACGATGGTTACAGTATGAAGTCGTATCGCAATGACATGAAGCGGCCTCATGGCTTCAGCTCGTGCGATATTCGCAGCCTGTGTGCCGATGGGAGCGGACACGTCTTTGCCGGCTCGTTCTTTGGACTCAACGTCTACTCGTGCCGCTCCCGCCTTGTCACCTCGCGGCACTTCAAGGACGATGACTTCATCGGTGCTCTTTGTGTCGATGGGCAGACGCTGTGGATAGGCACTGGAGGAGGTCTGTTTCGCATGAGCCCCAGTGGGCATTGCAGCCGGCAAGGTGGCATGCCGGTTGGACCCATATTGGACATTGCGCGCATGCCTGGACAGGGAGTGCTGGTCACGGCTGCCAATGGCGCTTTCCGTATATCGGCAGACGGCAGACACTGCAAGCGGTTGCACGGAACGGAAGACATCAGCCCTACGGCGGTCGTAGTGGGACCTGGCAATCTGGTTTTCATCGGTACCAACGGCAACGGACTGTATCGGTACGACGGCAAGAGACGGCAAACGATAGACGGTTTCAGGCATATCAACATCCACTCGTTGCTTTACAGCGGCAAGCAGCGATGCCTGTACGTTGGATCTGACAAAGGTGTCATGAAGTTGGGTGATGATGGCACGCGCGCCATGTATCTGGACGGCAAGGTGGTGGCGGACCTCTTTGAGGACAGAATGGGCAATATCTGGGCGGCAACCGATGGTGAGGGTATATGGCTCCATCATCAGGGCAGCGTGCCCTTGCGCACCGAACATCCCTCGTTCTTGCGACGCACGTGTGCGCTTATGTCGCAACTGGACATCAAGCACTGGCCCGATACGACATTGCTGGCTCGTCACCGCGACATCAACTGCATCTATGAAGACCCTACGGGACGGCACTTCATCGGCACGATAGCAGATGGTGTCTATGTCTACCGCAACAACATGATGGAGAGGCACTTGGCGGTGGGACAAACGCCATGGCTTCGTCACAACGACTGCTATGCGCTGGCCACGCTGTCTTCCGGACACATGCTCATGGCCTCATGGCATGGCCTGTATCTTGTCTCGCCAGACTTGCGGAAAGGTCGGCTTGTCACTCATATAGGCCCGACCGACATACGTAACACGCACATCCTTGCGATAAGCCGCACCAGTGATGCCGAGCTATGGCTCGGCCTTGTGGGGGGCATTGCTCGTGTGAGGCTACATGGTGATGACCTGGGCAAGGCGCGGCTTACGCTTTACACGCACGTCGGCGTGCGTGGAACGGCCCAACCCGTCAAGGCAAGCGTCCTGACTGACCGTCATTCGTCCGATGGACCTTATCAGATAGGCGGTATCTATCGCATCGTGAGAGACCCGGCGGGGCGCACATGGGCCACCACCAGCGAACCGGGATTGCTGCAATATGACGTCAAGGCTGACGCCTTTATGTCCGTCAGCGCGCGATACGGTGTCAATGGTGACAACGTGCACAGCATGGACGTGGACCGCAACGGCGACCTCTGGATGACCACCAACCATGGCATCATGCAGCTGCGTCTCGACAGCAAGGGGAAGGTGAGCTTCCAACACATCTATACGAGACAAGACGGATTGCCAACCCATTATTTTGGCAACGCCATGAGTTCGCGCCTTGCCGATGGCACCATCTGCATCGTCAATCAGCATCAGCTTGTCAGGGTGACTCCGACAGGCCTCGGCCGGCGGTACAAAAGACAAGCGGTCATCACAGACATTGAGGTTGGCGGGGAGAGCCTTTACGACCGCATAGCCGATGGGGGCATCCGGCTCAACCATAGGCAAAACTCCTTCTCTGTATCTTTTACCACTTTTGATTATGGCGATGAATCGTCGGTATGTTACACTTACAAGCTTGAAGGGGTGGACAACGATTTCCAACAGACCGACATGGGCGACAACCACATACGCTATCATCATCTGCCACCAGGAAAATATGTCTTGCACTATGGAGTGTACGAGCCATGGCAAGGCAACGATGATGCGGTGCAGACCATGACATTCGAAATATTGCAGCCGTGGTGGTGGCGGTGGTGGGCCAAGGGAACCTACGCCATAGTGCTCATGGCTATTGCCTTGTTCGTAGCGCGCAACAGGGCTAAGCACAGGCGCATCAAGAAACAACTGGAAATAACGGCTTGGGAAAAGCGTAACCTCAACGAGCAATATAGTAAGATGACGCAGTTTTACACACGCGTCATCCATGAGTTTATGACACCTGCCACACTGATCAGCAGCCTGGCACATGACCTGCAACAGCGTGTCAGGCCTGCCCTGCAAGCGTCGGTCTTCATGATGGTCAGCCAGACAGACAAGCTGATTGACACGCTCAACCAATTGGGAAAGCCTGAAGACGACAGGGCCATGCAAGAGGCTGTGACCAAGGCGCGCGAGATGGCCCTGACCGACAGGGAGTTTCTGCGAAAGTGCACCGAGTCGGTCAACCGGCACATCGCTGACGAAAACTACACGCATCGCGACATGATGGATGAGGTGGGGGCCTCGCACGCCACCCTCTACCGCAAGCTCAAGGCCCTGACGGGCAAGGACTCAACGTCGTTCATACGTGACATACGCATGAAGGCCGCCTGTCAGATACTGGCCGAGAACCCCGGCATACGCATCGCCGAACTGGCAGCGCGCGTCGGATACGCCAATCCCAAGTACTTTGCCACGTGCTTCAAGAAAGACATCGGAGTGACGCCAAGCGAGTATATGGGAAAAGGCAGGAGACAGGAAGAAAAGCAATAAGAAAAGGCGGGGACGGAGCCGTCGCCAGCGGGAGCGGAGCCGTCGCCAGAGCCCTGACGATGCGGTCGTCACTTTGCAACCACCACCTTGCGACCATCCAAACAAAAAGCCCACACAGGCTGTTGACCTGTGTGGGCTAATATGATGGTTTTGAATAGTCTCTATTAGAGAGAACGATCCAGACGCTCGAAGCCGTAGACAGCCTCGGTGCCGAGCTCTTCCTCGATGCGGATGAGCTGGTTGTACTTGGCCATACGGTCTGTGCGGCTCATAGAACCCGTCTTGATCTGACCGCTGTTGGTAGCCACTGCGATGTCGGCGATGGTGGTGTCCTCAGTCTCGCCAGAACGGTGAGAGGTGACAGTGTTGTAACCGTGACGATGAGCCATCTCGATGGCCTCCAGGGTCTCGGTCAGTGAACCGATCTGGTTCACCTTGATCAGGATGGCGTTAGCAGCGTGCAGCTTGATGCCCTTCTCCAGGAACTTGGTGTTGGTCACGAAGAGGTCGTCACCGACGAGCTGAACCTTGTCGCCCAGCTTAGCGGTGAGCTTCTGCCAGCCTTCCCAGTCGTTCTCGTCGAGGCCGTCCTCGATAGAGGCGATAGGATACTTGTTGCAGAGCTCCTCGAGGAATGCGATCTGGCCCTCGTCGTCAAGCTCCTTGCCGTTGGGATCCTTAGGCATGCCGTTGTTGAGCTGCTTGTAGTTGTAGTAGTACTTGCCGTCCTTCAGTGTAGCGAACTCAGAAGCGGCGCAGTCCATGGCGATGGTCACGTCCTTGCCGGGCTCGTAGCCAGCGTCCTTCACAGCCTGGCAGATGCTCTCGAGAGCGTCGTCGATGCCGTTGAGTGCGGGAGCGTAGCCACCCTCGTCACCTACAGCGGTAGAGAGACCGCGCTTCTTCAGCAGCTTGCCCAGGGCGTGGAAGACCTCAGCGCCGCAGCGGATAGCTTCCTTCTCGCTCTTGGCCGAACGAGGCTGGATCATGAACTCCTGGAAGGCGATGGGAGCTGAAGAGTGAGCGCCACCGTTGATGATGTTCATCATTGGGATAGGCAATGTGTAGCTGTTGCTACCGCCGATGTAGCGATAGAGAGGCATGTGCAGGGCAGCGGCAGCCGTGTGGGCAGCAGCGAGTGACACGCCGAGGATAGCGTTGGCACCGAGCTTGCTCTTGGTGGGAGTGCCATCGAGCTCCAGCATCTTATAGTCGAGGCCGCGCTGATCGAACACGTTCCAACCCTTCAGGGCAGGAGCGATGACGTCGTTGACATTGGCAACAGCCTTCAAGACACCCTTGCCGAGGAAACGGCCCTTGTCACCGTCGCGAAGCTCGAGGGCCTCGTTCTCACCGGTAGAAGCGCCTGAGGGTACGCTGGCGCGACCCATGACACCGTTTTCCAATGTTACTTCCACTTCCACTGTAGGGTTGCCACGAGAGTCAAGGATCTCGCGAGCATGAATCTTTTCAATTTTCATCTTTTAATCCTTTTAAATGGTTCAAGATTTATCGTGTGCAAAGGTAGGAAAAAATCCGTAATATCCACAAGGATAGACTATTAATTTTGTGTAAAATGTGCAATGTGTGGCTTGTGGTGACAGGAAGTCGCTCCCGGTGACGTGGCCCAGGGGCTATAGCAGCGGACTGAGCAGGCGCAACAGGCTTTCGCCCAATCGCTTGGCGAAGGGCCGGTTTTCCACGCGTTTCATCTCTTCGATGGGCAAGCTTTGCGCCAAGTCGTCGAGGAAAACGCGTTTCAATCGGAGTGCCATGCCCTCATCGTAAAAGAAAATGTTGGATTCGAAATTGTGCTCAAAGCTCCGGAAGTCGATGTTGGTGCTGCCCACCGTGGATATGCTGTCGTCGCTGACGAGCAGTTTGGAGTGGTTGAAGCCCGCTTGGTAAAGGTAGACCTTCACGCCGGCCTGAAGTGTCTCCATGACGTAAGAGATGGTTGACCAGTCGAGAATCTTCGAGTCGCTCTTCCGCGGGATGATCAGCCTGACGTCGACACCGGCGAGTGCCGCTGTGCGCAGGGCGAAGAGTATGGGCTCTGTGGGCAGGAAGTACGGACTCTCCATGTAGACGTATCGCTTGGCTTCGAGCAGGATGCGCACATAGCCCTGCATGATGTCGGGCCAGGGCGTGATGGGACTGCTGGTGACGAGCTGTGCCAGGCAGTTGTTGTTGATGTTGGGGTTGAGCGGTGGATAATATTTGCGGTCGCTGACCAATGTGCGGTCGACAAAGTACCAGTCTACCAGGAATGCCCGTTGGATGCCATAGACGGCGCCGCCCTCCACGCGCAGGTGAGTGTCGCGCCAGGGCTGTGTCTTGGTGCCCTTGACATAGCGCAGGGCTATGTTCATGCCACCCACGAATCCCACACGTCCGTCGACGACGCAGAGCTTGCGGTGGTTGCGGTAGTTCATCTTCGAGGTAAAGGCCGGGAATTTCACTGGCATGAACGCATGAACTTCGATGCCCTCGTTGCGCATCCGCTCGTAGAAGGCGTTGTCGACGCGCCAGCATGCCACATCATCATAGATGACACGCACCTCCACGCCCTTGCGCGCCTTGTCGATGAGCGCGTCTGCGACGAGCCTACCCAATGGGTCGTCGCAGAAGATGTAGGAGTTGAGGTGTATGTGGTCGGTGGCCTGTCCGATGGCTTGCAGCAGGGCAGGGAAGAACTCGTAGCCACTGGTGTAGATGTCCACGATATTGTCCTTGAACGGCAAGGCCATGCTTTGGTTGTTGAATAGTTGCATGAGTGGCCTGTGAGCCTCTGGCAGTCGCAGGTCTTTCTGTTCCGCAAACTCAAGCATGGAGCGCTTCGTGAGTTGGTCGAGCGACCGCTGGCTGACAAGCCGTTCCTTGCGTGTGTTTTGCCCGAAGAAGAAATAGAGCACGATGCCGAGCAAGGGCAGGAACCATAGCACGAGCACCCATGCCATGGTCTTGGCCGGTTCGCGGTTGTCCATGATGATGCGCCCCATCACTCCGAAGACGATGATGGCATAGATGACAAGCCAAATGTCGCGCAGGTACTCTAACATGATATCATTTGAATCCGATCAACTTGTGTGTCTGTAGAGACAGACGCCAACGGGGGTGCCGCTTGATGTACTCTACACAGTGGCGTGTGATGGCCTCGTTGCGTTGTGTCTCGCCCACGTCGCAGGGTTGCAGGTAATAGTAGTCAGCCTCGACGCCCCGGTCGTCTACCGTCCCTGTCTCGTCGAACAGCACCTTCAGTTCGTTGCACCGCTTGACGACGGGCTTTGTCTTTGGCGACACGGTGAGCCAGTCGAGGTTCTCCGGCGGCAGGTGTGTGCCATTGCTTTCCATGGCCACCTCAAATCCCGCCTCGTGCAACAGGTCGATGAGTTCCGCGGTGACCTGCAAGGTAGGCTCGCCACCCGTGAGCACGGCCAGTGAAGCCCCAAAGGGCTTGATGCGTGCCACGATGTCGGGTCCCGTCATCTCCTCAAACGATGCAAAGTCAGTGTCGCAGAAGGAGCACTTCAGGTTGCAGCCGCTGAACCTCACGAAGGCCGCTGCGCGCCCCGTGTTGTGACCTTCGCCCTGCAAACTGTAAAAAATGTCATTCACCCGGTATGTCTTCATGGTTTGGACTCACTCCTCTTTTTCGTAAATGGCAATGTTGTCGTCGCTCTCCTGCACTTTCGCCTTGTAGCAAGTGGGCAGTTGCTCGACGATCCATCGTGCGATGTTCTCGGCCGTGGGATTGAAGGGCAGCAGACTGTTGAGGTCGGAGTGGTCAAGTTTTCCATGTATGAGTTGCTTGATGTGGCCGAAGTCCTCCACCATGCCGTCAGTGTTGAGTTCCTTTGCCTTGCAGTAGACGGTGACGTGCCAGTTGTGCCCGTGCACCCTCTCGCACTTGCTCTCGTATGACAAGTTGAGGTGGTGGCTGGCTGAAATCTCAAAATGTTTTTCTATGTAATACATTGTGTCTATTGTGTTTACTTGTCTTCTTGGTGGTAATCGGTAGGCTCCACCTTTTTATTTAGTTCTCTCTCTCTTCGTGTACGCTTCCGGCTTGTTGGTTCATGCCAGGGCTTATCCTTCCGTTTGCCTTGTTTTGTTTCGCTGGATGTAGGCCAGTTCCTTCAGTGCGAAGTCGCTGTTTTGCGGATCGTTCAGCATCTGCTTCAAGATCCGCTCGGCCTCCTCGAAGCGCCGCATGGTGACCAACAGGTAAACCCTCCGGCGCAACAGGAAATGGTAAAGGTGCTCCACCTGCTCGTCGGTAAACTTGTGCCTTGCGTCGTTGTCGTTCTCCCTCAAGTCTTCCGCCTCGCGCAAGGCATGCAGCACATTGTCAATGATGTCCAACGCCCTGTGGTCGCCCTTGTTGACCAGGCAGTTGACATAGAGTTCCATAGACAACGTGTTGTCAAACGGTTCGGTCTGCTGTATGTAGTAGATGGCCTTCTCATACTGCCGCAAGCCGGCGTGGCATGCGGCCAGCCAGAAGCACGTCTTCCGGTGCTTGTCCTCTCTCTCCCGTTTGCTGCCCGTGTTGTCAAGTGCTTCCTTGCGGTAGAGCTCCTCAAAGAGGCTGGCCGCCTCGTAGAAGCGGCTTTGGTCAAACAGCAACTTGCCGTTGTATGCCAGCCACCTGTCATCATACCAGCACTCGCCGCACAGCAACTGCTCCTCATCGCTCATGTCGTCTTCGTGACCACTCCTGGCCTTGGCCTCCGCCTCCTTGCAGAGGTATCTGAACCGCTTCATGCGCTCCTCGCAGGGTGTCAGGTCGTAGCCGAGCAGCACGCTGGCCTGCCGCCTGGGCGCGTTGCGGTCAGACGGTTCCATGCCACAGGCTACCGAGGCGGCCGCCAAGGACAACGTGATGCGGTAGTAGAGCGTGTCTGCCGTAGTCCCCTCCTGTTCGAAGTCCATCGTCAGATGGCGCACCTTCACAGGGTCGGCCGGGTCGTAGAAGTCAAGCCGCGCCGTTGCCGACAGCCGCCTGAAGGCACCGTCTTTGATCAATGGATGAGTGATGTCGTAGTTGAGTATGTCGTCAGCCTCGTCGAGTGTTGTCGTGCCATCGTCGGCAAAGACCGCCAGTCGTATAGGCACCACGTCCTTCAGTCCCATGGCCTTCTCGACCAATCGAGCCAACCGTGTGTCCTCGCCCTGTTCTTGATGCCAGTCGTCCCCGGCTTCCTGGTGCGCCATCTCCTGCTCTCGCAAGAGTGCCAGTTCGTGTCCGAGCGTAGCTTGCGCCTTCTCCATGTCATGGTCCTCAGCCTTGTCGTTGTTGTCTTTTGTCTCGTTGAAGCGTGCCATGAAGATTTGTCTCCACTTGAACGTGTCATCCATGGCGCGCTCGAGCACCTCTACCACGGTGCTGTCGGTGACCGTCACCACGCAGACGACATGCGCACCGACCATGCCCGTCTCATCGTTGACATTATAGACGATCCGCGCCGTTTCAGCGTTGAGGTTGCAGAGGTTGGCCACGGTGCGCACCAGTTCCAGGTAGCGCAGTTCCACCTCCATGAAGTACAGGTAGCAGATGCGGATGTAGGGCGAATCCTTCTCCAGGCGTATGTTGAAGTGCCCGCCTTGGTAATCATATCGAGCCACGAGATCGCCCTGGTCCTCGTTCCACTTCACCTTGCAGTTCAAGTGTCTCAAGGCGTAGTTCACGCTGAGCTTGTTGTCATCTTGCGACCGCGCATAGAGGCCCTTTCCCGCATCATGGCGTTTGCGCCATGCGGGCAGGAAGACGAAGGCTACGATGTACATGATAGCCCACAGAATGACGACGATCGCGATGTCTACCATATTCTATTTATTATGTTTGGTTCATTATTTGTTTTTCGTCTCGCTGCGGTCGCTTGTGGCCTTAGGCGATGATGTTGCTGCCCAGTTGCCGTGCCAGTTGGTTGCGCAGGAGTTGCATGTCTCTGTAACGCTCCATGAGCATCTTGAGCTTCTCCATGTCGTTGCCCACGGTCTTCATCTCCGTCTGCAGTTCCTTGAGCTGTGCCTCGACATAGTCCATGCGGAAGTCGAGCAGCAGGTGTATGGTGCGATTGCGCAAGTCCTCCGTCTCGTTTTGCTGCGCCTGGAGTCTTGCTTCCTCGTTGTCGGGTCCCTCAGCCTTGGGTTGCGAGAGGTGATAGCGGTCCATGCTCAGGTCGGTGGCCAGCTTGCTGATGCGTATGTCCTCGTGGTTGATGAAGTAAGGTTCGGCGGCAAACGACGGCTCGGCGCAGTGCTCTGCCGCTTCGTTCAGCACCTGGTCGAGCAGCGGGTTGCCCAGTGACAGGTGGTCGGCCGTGAGGTTGTAGTAGACATATTGCGCCACGGTCAGGCTGTAGCGCTGTCCGTCCTCTCCTTCCACATCGTTCATGATGACCCGCTCGCCGTGCCTGATGATGAGTTGCGCGATGAGCAGGCTGACCTTTGATGCCTGCTGCAGGGGCGAAGGGTAGGCGGTCAGCGTGGCACCCCGGTTGGGTTCTGGTTGCGGCCCCGCAGGTGCACCGCCTTGCTGCGTCGCTGAGGCCCCCGCCTGCCGGTTGCGTATGAAGTTGTTCATCTGGTTGATGAGCGTGCTCTCGTTGAGCCCGATGCGCTGTGAGCAGTCGTGCAGGTAGGTGTCGCGCAGTATCTGGTTGGGCACTACGGATATCGACTGCACGATGGAGTTGATGGCGTCGGCCCGCTTCTTGGGGTCGCGCTCATCCCTGAGCATGAGGTCGGTCTTAAACTGGATGAAGTCCACCTGGTGGTCTTCAATGTACTGTCTGAAGTCGGCCGCCGTGTGTGAGCGCGCAAACTCGTCCGGGTCCTGTCCGCCCGGCAGCAGCAGCACGTTGAGGTTCATGCCTTCGGAGAGCAGCATGTCGGTGCCTCGGAGCGCCGCGTGTATGCCCGCGGCATCGCCGTCGTAGATGAGCGTGATGTTGGATGTGAAGCGGTGCAGCATGTGTATCTGGTGCACGCTGAGCGCCGTTCCCGAGTTGGCCACGGTGTTCTCGAGGCCACACTGGTGCATGGCGATGACGTCGGCCTGTCCCTCCACCATGTAGACGCGGTCCTCCCGTGCGATGGCCTTCTTGGCCTGGAAGATGCCGTAGAGCTCGTGGTCCTTGTGGAAGAGGTCGCTGTCGGGCGAGTTGACGTATTTCTGGTTGACACCCTTGGTGCGTGAGTCGAGCACGCGTGCTGTGAAGCCCACCACCTTGCCGTTGACGCCGATCCAGGGGAAGGTGACTCGTCCGGCGTAGCGGTCGATGAGCTCTCCGTGCTCGTTCTGGTAGCAGATGCCCGTCTTGATGAGAAACTCGGCCTTGTAACCCTGTTCTGTGGCGGCCTGTGCGAGCTTGAAGCGGTTGGGCAGGTCATAGCCCAGCCGGAACTTGCGTATCACGTCGTCGCGGAAACCGCGGCTTCGGAAGTATTGCATGCCGATGTCGTTGCCGTCAGCGGGTTCGTGGAGCAACCCCTCAAAGTATTGGGCCGTCCACTCGTTGACGATGAACATCGACTCGCGCAAACTCTGCTCCTCGCGCTCATGGTCGGTCAGCTCACGCTCGTGTATCTCGATGTGATACTTGTTGGCCAGCCACCTGAGCGCCTCCGGGTAGGTCATCTGCTCGTGTTCCATGATGAACGTGACCGGACTGCCCCCCTTTCCGCATCCGAAGCAGTGGCACGTGCCACGTGCCGGAGACACGTAGAACGACGGCGTCTTCTCGTTGTGGAACGGGCACAGCCCCTTGTAGTTGGCGCCCGACTTTCGGAGCGTCACAAACTCCGACACCACATCGACGATGTTGGCGGCTTCCTTGATTTTCTCTACTGTAGCGCGGTCGATCATGAGTCGTGAGGTTATTTCAGGTATTTGGCCAGCGGGCTCTTGATGAGCTTGATGCCCTTGGCTATCATCTTGGCGTTGTTCTTGGCGCCCGTGTATGACGTGTGTGTGTGGTCGTGGTTGAAATATTTGGCGGCACTCTCCTTGCCTTTGTAGTGCTTGTCGAGATAGTCGGCTATGAGGTTATGCGCGTCCACAAACTCGCAGCCCGTGTCGGCCACCACCTCCCGATACCACTTGCCGTACGAGTCGTTGCGGCGTTCCACGTGGCCGCCGGGCCACTCGTTGCGCGTGGTGAGCGACACGAGGATGGGCGTGGCCCCTTTCTCGCGCGTGTCGTCAATCATCTTCTTCAGGTACCAGCCGAAGCTGTAGACCAGTTCGTAGCGTCCGCCGTTCTCCATGCGGTAGACATGGCAGGTGTCGCCCGTGCCGGGGATGACGCCCCGCTCCTTCTTGTCGTCGATGGGGCAGATGTCGTTGTGGCCAAACTCGATGAGCACGAAGTCGCCCGGCTGCAAGGCGTTGTAGACCTTCTCCCATCGTCCTTCGCGGATGTAGGAACGCGTGGAGCGTCCGGCCATGGCCGCATTGTAGGGCGTGCACTTCGTGGTGTCGAACACCGTGGCGGCCAGGGCGCCCCATCCCCACATGCCGTCCTTCTCGCTGTCCTTGTTTTTCACCGTCGAGTCGCCCGTGATCCACACCACGGGCTTGCCCTTCCTGCGCTCTACGGGCCACACGGGCAGGGCCACGCCCGTCATCATGGCTTGCAGTGGCTTGAGGTCGGGGTTGCGGCTGGCCATGATGCCCTCGGCCGCCGAGCGGGCGTTCATCTGTGCGCCCCAGTAGCTGGTGTGTATGTGGTCGCCATAGAAGTGGTATTTCTCCTTCCAGTGACTGTAGGTGTCGAGCTTGTGCCCGCTGATCTCGTTGAGGTCCACGAAGGGCACCCCCTCCTCGGCGGCCACCAGCGCCGCCCATGCGGTTTGCGGCTTGCGCACGATCTTGCCCGTCTGCGGGTCGTAGTCGTCGCGTGGCGTGAGGCTCATCAGGATGGGGTGGGCGCCCGCCTGCCGGCACTCTGCGATGTAGCGGCGCAGGTATCCGCCATAGGAGTAGACCACCTCGTGGTCACCCGTCTCCTTGATGGTGACGCTGATGGAGTCGTCGCCTGTGCCGGGTATGACCGCGCGTGCCCGTCCCGAGTCGAAGGGCCCGTTGTCGTTGTGCCCGATGGAGATGATGACCCAGTCGCCTGGGCGCAGGGCCTTGCGCACGTCAGGCCACAGCTTGCGGTAGAACGTGCGGGTCGACATGCCGCCGAGCGCCTGGTTCTCCACGGTTATCTTGTTGCCGTTGAAGTACTGGCTGGCATAGTAGCCCCATCCCCATTGCCCGTTGGCGCCGTCACCCTTGGTGCCGTTGCGCATGGTGGAGTTGCCCACGAGGAAGAGCACGGGGTTGGTGCCCTTGCGTGTGGATCCCGGCGCGGGCCGCGACATGAGGGCCTTGGCTATGGAGTCGGGCGTGTTGTCCACCACCTTGTTCACGTCTTCGATGGGGTCGGGCAGGTTGTCAAACCCTTGCGCCATGCCCGCCGTGGTGGTGAGGGTCAGAAGCGTCATGGCTGTCAGCAATCGTCTCATCTGTTTTCCTTTCGTTTGTTTTTGCAAAGATACTGCTTTTTGCCCACTATCGCATCGGCCATAAGGGTAAAAAATCATCTTCATGACGCTTTTTGATGTTCATCCGGGTATTTCGGGAATGAAACCGCTCATGCTGTAGGAGTGTAAACAGGTTAACCCGCTCACGCATGACATGCAAGCCGTTGCAACCAGCAGAGCCAATCCCAGTCTGCAACCGAAGGACGCTGTTGAAGAAATCGGACAATGTATATAAAAAAAC
>DJOV01000018.1 GCA_002437285.1 Prevotella sp. UBA6429
ACCCTTTATCGCAAAATTACCCCATGCAAATCTCGGCACGAGCAACAAAAAACGCCATTTTCGCGCTCTATTTCTACGGCTGTCCGTGACAAACTTTTCGACCAAAAATCATGACAATGCACATGCTGGATGCCATTGTGCCACCCGCAATGAGGAAAGTTGGGGCAATCTTATGGCCCACCAAGCATGATGATGTTTTGTCGCGCACCTATGCAATCCGCTTCTGTTAATTATTCCTAACCATAAGGCGTTTGTCCCTTGAAAGAGCCTGTTTTCTGCCCATTTCTGATTAACTTAGCGGAGTGATTGACAATCACCCCAATACCTGTGCATATGAAACACGCTTACCGATATCTTTTGCTGGCCCTCTTGCTATGGATGCCAGCACTCAGTGCCCGGACGCTCGCCGACAACCTGGACGTGCTGGAGCAACGCCTGCGCAACAATCAGCAGATACAAGAAAAAGTGTATGTCCATACCGACAACAACTGCTACTTCATCGGCGACACCCTGTGGTACAAGGCCTATGTGGTGCGTGCCGACGATCTGCACCCCACCGACATGAGCAAGATGCTCTATGTGGAGCTGTTGGCCCCCGACGGCGTGGTGGTCGACCGCCAGCGCGTGGTAGTGAGCGACAAAAACTACACATGCGGACAGTTTGCCCTCAAGGACAGCCTTTATAGCGGCTACTACGAGATACGCGCCTACACGCGGTGGATGCTCAACTTCAATGTCACCTCCCGTCCCTACACGCGCGACGACCGCGCCCTGTTCTACAACTACCAGATGGCTCGCGACTACTATCGCGACTGGGAAGGGCTCTACAGCCGTGTCGTGCCCGTCTACAGCCGTCCGCGCGAGGCAGGCGACTATGACGGCAAGTACATGTATGCCCGTCCCAAGCGCGAGGTGCCCTTTGTGAAGAAGAACAAGCTGCTCTGTACCTTCTACCCCGAAGGCGGCACGCTCGTCAATGGTCTCAAGAGCCGTGTGGCCTTTGAGGTGACCGACCAAGACGGGCAAGGCCTCACCCTCGAAGGCAAGCTCGACGACGGAACGGCCGTCAAAAGCGGTCACATGGGGCGTGGCACCTTTGCCTACACCCCCAGTGACCAGGCCGGCCGCGGCCAGCTGTCCTTCACTTGGAACGGCAGCAAGTACACGTTCAAGTTGCCCAAAGCCGAGGACGCAGGCTCCGTGGTCACCCTGCAGGATCCCTCCTTCGACGGCGACAAGCAGAGTCCCACGTTTGACATCGGCAGCCGTGGGTGCACACCGGCCGCCTATGCCGTGCTCTGCCGTGGCCGCCTGATGATGTTCGAGCGGTTGCAGGAAGCCACATCCGTCACGCCCGACGTGAGCCTGTTGGCCACGGGTGTCAATGAGCTCCTGCTGTTTGACGCCGATGGCAACGTGCTGGCCTCACGCCCCTTCTTCGTCAACCATCACGACATGGCCACACCTCTGCGCGTCACCACCGACAAGACCGACTATAAGCCCTATGAGCCCATCGAGCTCTCCATCGCCGCCACCGACGGCACGGCGGGCATGCCTGTCAGCGTCTCGCTGCGCGACACCCGCACCGATGACACCTCCTATGCCGACGGCAACATGCTCACCGACCTGATCCTCAGCAGTGACCTCAAGGGTTTCATCGCCTCGCCTGCCTACTATTTTGAAAGCGACGACGCCACGCACCGCCGTGACCTCGACGTGCTGCTCATGGTGCAGGGATGGAACAAGTATACGCCCCTGCGCGAGGTGAAAAAACAAGTGGGCCTCGGCCAACTGGCTTTCGACCGGTTGCGCTATACGCCAGAGAAGACTCTCACTGTCGAGGGTCGTGTGCGCAAGCAGCTCGATGTGCCGATTCTTGAGCCAGGCGATGTGGCATCGCTGGCCTCGTCGGAAAGCGTGGCGGATCAGATGGTAGACGAGGCCCTCAACGCCGTGTCTGAAGGTGGCGTGTCGATGAGTGGCTGGTCGGCGGGCAAGGACGTGTCGGCGGGCAGCGCCGAAGCCACGGAGAATACCCAACCCGACGGAAGCACGGGCACGGAAAGCAGTTCTGACAATTCTGATGCGGATGCCTCCGGAGCCTCGGAGGGAAACTACCTCGGCGTCAACCAGAAGTCGATCAAGCATGAGGTGCTCGTCGAGGCAGAGGTGGAGAAAGACGGCATGAGCGCCGGTAGCGTGCAGATGTCGCACAACGGCGGGAAATTTCTCTTTGAGGTGCCGCCCTTCTACGGCAAGGCCATCCTCTTCCTCACCGCCTACGACCGCAAAGACTCCATCAAGCGCTGCATCGGTTCGACGGAAGACAAGCACCGCTTTGACGAGGAGTGGTATCCCGACTACTATGTGACGCGCGACCTTTTCTATCCCGTCTTTTCACACCCCTACAATTATTACCAGACCCATCTGCCCGACTTGCTGGCGCCAGTGGTGATGGGCGAGGACAGCATCAACTACAGCAAGGATGACGGGGTGCGCACGCTCACAAATGTCAGCGTGAAGGCCAAGCGTCGCACACGCCGTGCGCTCGACTATACGAAACCTGCCTATGTGGCCGATGCCTACGAGGTGTATAACGAGGCTACCGACCGAGGCCTGTCGTGGGGCGTGGTCAACATGGGCACCTTCCCGCCCATCGCCGCGCAGACCATCTACGGCAACATGAACCGCTACCGCACCTACAACGTGCTGGGCAAGCTTGACAAGTACACGTTCTACACCAACTTCAAGCCCATGCAGTCGATTATCAAGAACAGGTCCAACGCCGCCTTGTTCAATGACCTGCATCTCAACCGCATCGACACCATCTGCTTCTATACCGACTTTGAGCCGCGCAACTACACCGACCGCCACACCGAGCAGCTCAACCTCGAGGATATCGTGGTGGTCTACAAGACCATCCCTGACGACGGCAAGCGCTACACCTACCGTGACCGCCGCTACGTGTTGCCAGGCTTCACCAAGCCCGAGAAGCAATACTCACCCGGCTACAGCCAGCGTCAGCCTGCCGCTCCCACCGACTATCGCCGTACGCTCTACTGGAACCCCAATGCCGTGCTCGATGCCAACGGCGAGTTTCACGCCACGGCTTACAACAACAGCAAGGAGACCCGCGTGAAGGCATCGGCAGCAGGGCAAGCTGCCGACGGTAGGGTCTTTGTGCAGGAATGAAAATCTCTGCCAATCGCTTTGCCAAAACGGGCAAATGCGTTAACTTTGCAAGCAAATAGTAAGCGCCATGAGATACCTCGACCCCAAAGCCGACCTCACCTTCAAGAAGATATTCGGTGAACACAAGGACCTGCTCATCAGCCTGCTCAACGCCCTGCTTCCCCTGCGCGACGATGAGCAGA
>DJOV01000058.1 GCA_002437285.1 Prevotella sp. UBA6429
TTTTGGATGATTATTTCCATTCGGGTACAGCCAAGATGAATGGCTTGCTGACTGTGCAGCATTGTGCTGATGAATTTCGCATGTCCCCCACTCACTTTAGTGACATGCTGAAAAAAGAAACCGGTAGGACGGCCTCGTTTTTTATTACTGCAAAAGTAATAGATTTAGCTAAGAGGGCCCTTGTTTCTTCTGAAGAAACGGTAAACGAGATTGCATATTCATTGGGTTTTCAATATTCACAGCATTTTACTCGGTGGTTTAAGAATAACGTAGGTTGTACGCCCTGTGAGTATAGAGAGCATATCTGTTAGGTCATCCTGTAACTATTGTTAATGCCTCTTCTGAAAAAGGGCGGCACGCAGAGACCCTGTTGAGGGTGCCTGCGTGCCGTCCCTTATGTGTGCGCCTGTTTACCTCTGTTCCTGTTGGGGGCGTGGCGCATTGGGAAAATGTCAGTCGGCGATCGTGAAGTCGAGCTGTCGCTTCTCGAGGTTGGCGCGTGCCACCTTGATGCGGATGGCGTCGCCGAGCTGGTACTTGTGGTGGTGACGACGGCCACGGAGGAGGAAGTTCTTCTCGTCGAAGTCGTAGTAGTCGTCAGAGAGGTCGCGCATGGGCACCATGCCCTCGCAGTGGTTCTCGTCGATCTCGGCGTAGATGCCATACGAGGTGATGCCGCTGATGTGGGCGTCGTACTCCTCACCGATCTTGTCGCCCATGTACTCCACCATCTTGTACTTGATCGACTCGCGCTCGGCGTTGAGCGCCACCTGCTCCATGTCGGAGCAGTGCTCGCAGAGCTCCTCGTAGTGCTTGGCGTTGGCCGAGCGGCCGCCCTGCTGGTAGCGTGTGAGCAGGCGGTGGACCATGGTGTCGGGATAGCGGCGGATGGGCGATGTGAAGTGGGTGTAGTAGTCGAAGGCCAGGCCGAAGTGGCCGATGTTGTGGATGGAGTACTTGGCCTTCATCATGGCGCGCAGGGCGATGGCCTGGATGAGCTTCTGCTCACGCTTGCCCTCGCAGTCGTCCATGAGCTTGTTGATGTTGCGGGCGATGGCGCCCTTCGTGCCCTCGGTCTTCACCTTGTAGCCAAACTTGGCGGTGAACTCGCGCAGCGTCTCCATCTTCTGCGGGTCGGGGTTGTCGTGCACGCGGTAAGGCAGCACCTTGGCCTTCTTGCCCTTGGGCACGCGCCCCACGCTCTCGGCCACCGTGCGGTTGGCCAGCAGCATAAACTCCTCGATGAGCTTGTTGGCGTCCTTCGACCGCTTGTAGTAGCACCCCGTGGGGTGGCCCTTCTCGTCGACGGTGAAGTGGAGCTCCTCGGAGTCGAACTTCACGGCGCCGTTCTTGAAGCGCCGCTCGCGCAGCTTCTTGGCCAGGCGGTCGAGGGTGCAGATCTCCCATCCGTACTCGTCCTTGTAGCCCTGCTTTCCAGGGTTGGGTGCAGGCTGTCCGGTGCCGTCCTTCACGCCGTTGTCCTCGAGCACCTGCTGGGCCTCCTCGTAGGCGTAGCGGCGGTTGGAGCGAATGATGGTGTGCACGATGCGGAAGCTCTTCACGTTGGCCTCGTCATCGAGGTTGAAGACGACCGAGAAGGCCAGCTTGTCCTCATCGGGGCGGAGCGAGCAGATGAAGTTGCAGAGCCGTTCGGGCAGCATCGGTATGGTGCGGTCGACGAGATAGATGGACGTGGCGCGCTTCACGGCCTCCTTGTCGATGACGCTCCCCTCGGTGACATAGTGCGACACGTCGGCGATGTGCACGCCCACCTGGTAGAGCCCCTTGTCGAGCTCCTTAATGGAGAGGGCGTCGTCGAAGTCCTTGGCGTCGGCGGGGTCGATGGTGCAGGTCCACGTGTCGCGGAAGTCCTCGCGCTCGGCCACGTCTTGCGGCGTGATCTCGCCCGTGATGGCGTTGGCCGCGTCCTCCACGTTCTTCGGGTACTTGTAGGGCAGGCCGTACTTGGCCAGGATGGTGTTCATCTCCACGTTGTTGTCGCCACTCTCACCGAGCACGTCCACCACCTCTCCGATGAGGTTCTTGTGCTCCTCGTCGGGCCACTGTATGATTTTCACCACTACCTTGTCGTCGGTCTTGCCGCCCTTGAGCTTCTTCTTCGGTATGAGGATGTCGTGGGCGAAGGAACTGTCCTGCGGCACGCAGAAGGCGATGTCCTTGTCGACGCGCAGGCGTCCCACAAACTGGTCCTTGGCGCGCTTGAGAATCTCGATGACCTGCGCCTCCTTGATATGCTTCTGCCGGCGTGCCATGAACGACACCTTCACGCGGTCGCCGTCGAGCGCCGACATCGAGTTGCGCTCGGCCACGAAGATGGGCTTGTCGCCCCCGTCGGGGATGAATGAGTTCTTGCCGTTGGCCTTGCGGACGAAGGTGCCCTCCTGCACCTGCCCCTTGGTGTTGAGCTGGTAACTGGTGTCGGAGACCTTCGTCAGGAAGTCGTCCCACGCCATCTCCTCCATGATGTCGATGGCCAGCATCTTGGCGGGATGCGTGTTGAGGTGCATCGACTTGAATATCTCTTTGAACGACAGCGTCTTTCCCGGCTGCGCCGTGAAGAAGTCAGCCAGCTGCTTGGCCAGTTGCTTCTTGCTGAAATGCTTGCCGCCTTTCTTTCCTTTTCCCATATCTTTTTGGTTTTAAATGAGTCGGTTTAATATCTGCAAATTAACTAAAAAGAATTGAAACATCCTAATTTCATGAGGATTATTTTGCTAAGAACTTTAAAATGTCGTAACTTTGTAAACCATTAACGATGAAGATATTAATTACCGGTGCCAGTGGCTTCATTGGCAGTTTCATAGTGGAGGAGGCATTGCGCCGCGGCTTCGAGACGTGGGCCGGTGTGCGCAAGTCGAGTTCGAGGCGCTACCTGAGCGACCCTCGCATCCATTTCATAGACCTTGATTTCTCGTCGGAAGACCGCCTGGCGCAAGCGCTCGACGGCCACGACTTCGACTATGTGGTCCATGCCGCCGGCGTGACCAAGTGCCTCTCGGCTGCCGACTTCATGCGGGTGAACTACCAGGGGACGGTGAACCTTGTCAACGCCATCCTGAGGCTCAAGATGCCGATGAGGCGCTTTGTCTACCTGAGCAGTCTCAGCGTCTTTGGTGCCATCAGGGAGGAACAGCCCTACCAGGAGATCACGGAGCACGACACGCCCCGACCCAATACGGCCTATGGACGCAGCAAGCTCAAGGCCGAACAGTTTCTTGACTCCATCGGCAACGAGTTCAACTACATTGTCCTTCGCCCCACAGGTGTCTACGGCCCCCGCGAGAAAGACTATTTCCTCATGGCCAAGAGCATCAAGCAACATGTCGACTTCAGTGTGGGATTCCAGCGCCAGGACATCACGTTCGTCTACGTGATGGATGTGGTGCAGGCCGTGTTCCTCGCCCTCGACCATGGCATGTCGGGCCGCAAGTATTTCCTGTCCGACGGCAACGTCTACCAGTCGTCGACCTTCAGCGACTATCTGCACCAGGCGCTCGGACGCCCCTGGTGGATACGCGTCAAGGCTCCCATCTGGGTGCTGCGCCTCGTCACCCTCGCGGGAGAGCATGTGGGACGCATGACCCACCGGATGACGGCTCTCAACAATGACAAGTTCAACATCCTCAAGCAGCGCAACTGGCGGTGTGACATCGAGCCGGCGTGCGACGAGCTGGGGTACCATCCCCACTATGGCCTCCGCAAGGGAGTGGCCGAGGCCGTGGCGTGGTATGAGGAAAACCATTGGCTGTGATGCGACTGTCTCAATATATCGAACTGGAGCGCAAGCCCCACCGCGGGTTGATGGCGCTGGAGTGGGTGACGCTGGCCTATATGGCGCTGACGCTGCTCATCGTGCTCTTTGCCTCGACCAAGCTCGGCAACCCGCAGGCCATGGTCTGGGACCGCGTGAGGCTCGGAGCCATCACCCTCGCCATGTGGGTGGTCTATCGGCTGGTGCCATGCCGGCTCACGAGGCTGCTGCGTGTGGTGCTGCAACTGTCGCTGCTCGGCACCTGGTATGCCGACACTTATGAGCTCAACAAGCTCTTCCCCAATCTCGACCCCGTCTTCGCCTCGCTTGAGCAGGGCCTCTTCGGTTGCCAGCCCGCGCTGCTCTTCTCGCAGCATTTCCCGCAGGCGTTCTTCAGCGAACTGATGAACATGGCCTACGCCAGCTATTTCCCCATCATCGCCACCACGGTGCTGTTCTATTTCTTCTGTCGCTATGAGCAGTTTGAGCGGGCGGCGTTTGTCGTGCTCGCCTCGTTCTTCGCCTTCTACGTGATCTACGACCTGGTGCCCGTCACGGGCCCCATGTACTACTATCACGCCGTGGGGGTGGACCAAGTGGTGAGGGGTGTCTTTCCCAGCGTGGGCGACTACTTCCTGACCCATACCGACATGATGACGTCGCCCGGCTGGTCCGACGGGCTGTTCTATCAGCTTGTGGCCGACCTCCACACCTCGGGCGAGCGGCCCACGGCGGCCTTCCCCTCCTCGCATGTGGGCATCTCCGTGGTCTGCATGCTGCTGGTCTGGCGTGCCCGCAACCGCAAGCTCTTCTTCACCCTGCTGCCCTTCGCCCTGCTCATCTGCCTGGCTACGGTCTACATACGTGCCCACTATGCTGTCGATGTGATTGGCGGACTGGTCACGGGCGTCGCGTTCTACCTGCTTTGGGGACGCGTCTACGACAAGACCTGTTAGCACCTGCCAGACGGGAGACGGCGCTTCGTCTCTTGCGACCGACGCCCCACCCGATTCACATATCCATCACTTTTCCCCCAAGAAACAGAGATTATCATGAGTAAGAAATTATACATAGAGACCTACGGCTGCCAGATGAACGTGGCCGATTCAGAAGTTGTTGCGTCCATCATGCAGATGGCTGGCTATGAAGCCACTGATGTGGAGGCCGATGCCGACGCCGTGTTTCTCAACACCTGCTCGGTGCGAGAGAATGCCGAGAACAAGATTTACCACCGCCTCGACACGCTCCATGCTGAGCAGAAGAAAGGGCGCCGTCTCATCCTCGGCGTGCTGGGCTGCATGGCCGAGCGCGTGAAGGACGACCTCATCAGCAACCACCATGCCAACCTGGTGTGTGGCCCAGATGCCTACCTGAGTCTGCCCGAGATGATCGCCGCCGTGGAAGTGGGCGAGAAGGCCATCGACGTGAACCTCTCGACCACGGAGACCTACCGCAACGTGTTGCCCCAACGCATCGGCGGAAGCCGCGTGTCGGGTTTCGTCAGCATCATGCGCGGATGCAACAACTTCTGCCACTACTGCATCGTACCCTACACTCGTGGACGTGAGCGGTCGCGCGACGTGGAGAGCATCCTCACCGAGGTGCGTGACCTGCGCGACAAGGGATTCAAGGAGGTGACGTTGCTCGGACAGAACGTGAACAGCTATGGACTGTTGCCCAACGGCAAACGGCCTGAGAATGGTGTTATCATCGAGCAAGAGGGCGGACAGGAACTGCACGTCTGCAGCTTCGCTGAGCTGCTGCGGCGCGTGGCGCGCGAGGTGCCCACCATGCGCGTGCGCTTCACCACCAGCAACCCCGAGGACATGACAGAGGATATCCTCCACGCCATCGCCGAGGAGCCCAATCTCTGCCACCACATACACTTCCCCGTGCAGAGTGGCTCCGACAAGATCCTGAAGCTCATGAACCGCAAGTACACCCGTGAGCAGTATCTCGACAAGATTGCGGCCATCCGGCGCATCATACCCGACTGTGGCATCACCACCGACATCTTCGTGGGCTACCATGACGAGACCGAGGAGGACCACCGGCAGACGCTGTCGCTCGTCAGGGAGGTGGGCTTCGACGCCGCCTTCATGTTCAAGTACAGCGAGCGGCCGGGCACCTATGCGGCCAAGCACCTGCCCGACAACGTGCCCGAGGAGGAGAAGATACGCCGTCTCAATGAGCTGATACGCGTGCAGACGGAGGTGTCGGCCGAGCAGAACCGCAAGGATGAGGGCAAGGAGTTTGACGTCTTGCTGGAGCGTTTCGCCAAGCGCGGCAACGGGCAGCTCATGGGACGCACGCCACAGAACAAGGCGGTGATCATCGACAAGGGACGGCACCACATCGGTGAGACCGTCCATGTGAGAATCACCGGCAGTTCGTCGGCCACGCTCATGGGCGAAGAGGTTGTGAAAGAATAAGGTGACGCTTCGGCTGAGCCCCACCCAAAACAATGACCCACACATGAAAGAATTCCTGCAAGTGCTCAGGCGGTTTGTGCCGCCCTACAAGAAATACCTGGCGCTCTCGGTGTTGTTCAACATCCTGTCGGCGGTACTCAACATCTTCTCCTTTGCCACGCTCATACCCCTGTTGCAGATTCTCTTCAAGACAGGCGACGCGCAGACGGCGACGAGCCTCATGCCATGGGCGCTTGACAAGGAGGTGCTGATGAACAACATGAACTATTATGTCAATGAGCTCATCGCCCAGGTGGGGGCCACCACCACCCTGCTCTTCATCGGCTTGGCCCTGGCGTTCATGACTTTCCTGAAGACAGGGGCCTACTTCCTCTCGTCGGCAACCATCATCCCCATCCGCACGGGCGTGGTGCGCGACATACGCAACCAGCTCTACCAGAAGATTACCTCGCTCTCGCTCGGCTTCTTCAGCGAGGAGCGCAAGGGTGACATCATTGCCCGCATGAGCGGTGACGTGCAGGAGATTGAGTCGTCCATCATGTCATCGCTCGACATGATATTCAAGAACCCTATCCTCATCATCGTCTACTTCACCACGCTGCTCGTCATCTCATGGCAGCTGACGCTCTTCACGATCCTCTTCGTGCCGGTCTTCGCGTGGTTCATGGGGTATGTGGGGCGCAAGCTCAAGGCCAAGTCGATCAAGGCGCAAGCTCTGTGGAGCGACACCATGAGCCAGGTGGAGGAGACGCTGGGCGGGCTGCGCATCATCAAGGCCTTCTGCGCCGAGGAGAAGATGAACAGGCGTTTTGACAAGGTCAACTCGGCCTACCGCAACGACATCATGCGTGTCAACATACGCCAGCAGATGGCACATCCCATGAGCGAGTTCCTCGGCACGGTGATGATTGTCATCGTGCTCTGGTTCGGAGGCATCCTGGTGCTCCACAACCAGACCATCACCGGCCCGACATTCATCTATTACATGGTGGTGCTCTACTCCATCCTCCAGCCGCTGAAGGACTTCTCCCGCGCCAGCTACAACATCCCCAAGGGCTTGGCCTCGATGGAGCGCATCGACAAGATTCTCAAGGCGGAGGTGGCCATCAGGGAAAAGGAGCATCCGGTGCACATCCGTTCGTTTGAGCATGACATCGAGTTCCGACATGTCGGGTTCAAGTATGACCAGCAATGGGTGTTGCGCGACATCAACCTCGTCATCCCCAAGGGAAAGACCGTGGCCCTGGTGGGACAGAGCGGTGGCGGCAAGTCAACACTGGTCGACCTCATTCCGCGCTACTACGATGTGCAGGAGGGAGAGGTGCTCATCGACGGGGTCAACGTGAAGGACCTGGGCATACACGACTTGCGACAGCTCATCGGCAATGTCAACCAGGAGGCCATCCTTTTCAACGACACCTTCCTCAACAACATCACCTTCGGCGTGGACAGCGCCACAAAGGATGACGTGGTGAGGGCGGCGAAGATTGCCAACGCCTACGACTTCATCATGGAGTCGGAGCATGGTTTCGACACCAACATCGGTGACCGGGGCGGACGCCTGTCGGGCGGACAGCGGCAGCGTGTCAGCATTGCGCGCGCCATCCTCAAGAATCCGCCTATCCTCATCCTTGACGAGGCCACGTCGGCGCTCGACACCGAGAGTGAGCGGCTGGTGCAAGACGCGCTCTACAAGCTCATGAAGACGCGCACCACGATAGCCATCGCACACCGCCTGTCGACCATCAAGAACGCCGACGAGATCTGCGTCATCCATGAGGGACGCATCGTGGAGCGCGGCACGCACGCCTCCCTGTTGGCGGCCGACGGCTACTACAAGAAACTCCACGACATGCAACAATAAACAAAAACGGGCGGCTAACGCAATGCGTCAACCGCCCGTTTCTCATTCTTCTACATGGTTGCGACCGGTAAAATCTTAATTTCGCTCAAGTGAGAAATCACGGGGCTGACGCCACAGGAATACAGGCTCTGTAGGTTGTGAACGGATGGGATGACATAAAGGGAAATATGAGGAAATAAGGGGGCTTGTATGGGTTGTGTCAATATTGTCTTATCATCAGTATATAAAATGCAATGACCTTGGCTGGAAAAGTTTGTGTTTTCGCAAGCGAATAACCAACGTGCATGGAAAATGTAACTACTCAGTCTTCATCTCACTTGAAAATTAAGCCTTCGGAAGGTTCCGCTGTTCTCTACGGCCTAATCTAAGCAAGATGAACAATGCAAAACATAACCGACTGATTTTAAGCGATGAGCCTAAGGTCAGTCGGTCTGTTTGTTTCTATATTGTGTTCCAACATTCCAAAATGGAACAATGCATGACACAAATCATGAATCATTTGAAGAGTAACCATCCGAAATCAGCCGTCTTGTCAATATCCCATTAACATGCGAACTGTGCCTCAAAAAAAGACATGTTCAATTTAAATGAAGGCAATCGGAACGCTACCTGTAAAAACATGTAGCCGACAGACCAAAATCATCAACTTTAGCCATGTCTCCATTATCAGAATGCTGTTTCTTCTTCAAATGGTGTAACATGTTGAGAAAATAGTATCAAATAAAGTCCTCTATGAATTATACAGGCTAAGCCGTATACGTAGCAAAGAGTGTTCATACAGATTCCTTGTCCAACAAGAAATCAAATACGTCCATGAATACGATGCCGTCATCGTTTTGGTATTTCTTGATGATGTCGCCTGTTATCACATATTTCATGAAGCTATCGTCAATACGTAGCAATGAGGCAAGTTCTTGCTGTATCTTCTCTTTGTCGGGCAAGCTGAGAGCCGATTGGATGTAGCAGCGTTTATAGCCTTGGTTGCAAACGAAATCAACTTCGAGCCTTCGTCTGACTTTTGTGCCTTTCTCATTCACACCATTTACTTCTACGTTTCCTATGTCCACACTATATCCACGATAGCGAAGTTCGTTATAGATGGCATTCTCCATCAAGTGGGTTTTCTCTTGCTGGCGGAAACCGAGGAGCGCATTGCGAATGCCTAAGTCTGAGAAATAATATTTCAAGGGAGTTCCGATATACTTTCGCCCTTTCACGTCATAGCGATTGCATGACTCAAGCAAGAACGCATCTGCAAGATATTCGATGTATTTTTTTATGGTTGCAGAGCCCATAGAGACGTTCTTCACTGATTGGAAGGTGTTGGCAAGCCGTTGTGGATTGGTGAGACCACCAATTCCTGAAGCGAGAATCTTGAACAAATCGTTGAGTTCTGCGTCGTTCTTAACTTTATTCCTATTGATAACGTCTATCATATAAGTTTCTGTCAAGAGACTGTTCAGAAGTCTCACTTTCTCTTCTTCTGTTTTCTGTAGGACAACAGGAGGCAATCCTCCATAAAGCAAGTATTCGTTCCAGCCATCCAGCTTGTCGCCATCATATACAGTCATAAATTCAGCAAAGCAGAGTGGTGAAACATGTATTTGGTATCCTCGTCCACGAAACTCTGTGATGATGTCTTTTGACAGGAAACGTGCATTGCTCCCCGTCACATAAACATCGGCATTGGGGATGTGCAATAATCCATTCAATACATCTTCAAACTCATCAAGCATCTGTACCTCATCAAGCAGAATGTAATAAGGTTGGTCATCAGCAATCTTCTCTTTTACATACTTATAAAACTTGTCAGGATTACGAAACTCCTTGAAGGCATAGTCGTCGAATGCCATCTTTATGATGTGGTCGGGCATGACTCCATCGTCTTCAAGAAAACGCTTGAAGAGTCGGAACAGCAGAAAGGATTTTCCGCAACGGCGCATACCTGTAATGATCTTTACCAGCCCATTATGCCGTGAGCTAACTAACTCTTGTAGATATTTTTCTCTATTTATTATCATGATGTTTAAGATTGTTGCGGATTTCTGCGTTTTTCTTTTGCAAAATTAATGCTTTTTGCCTATCTGTGTAAGATTTATGCGGATTTCCGCAGTTTTCTTTCGCTAAATTAACGGAGACGGTGCCGCTTTTTGAATTCGTTAACTTATAACAAGTGTCTTTAAGTATAAAAAGGTTGTCGGCAAGCTTGACCCAACGGTTTGACTTACTTAATCCTGCGAGTGACTCTTGCAACTCAAACAGGTCATGGCTTCTGGTATTGGGAGTAGTATTGTTCAGTCTCCATTTTACAGGAGTTTATAAATACCTTCCAAGGGAGGTTGCTGCCGCGCTCACAACTTGAGACGCATCTGGAGGTCAAGGTCGGTCATCTGGCGGCCGTCGATCTGTTGCAGGCCAGTGCCGATGGTGGAGCGGTCGAAGTAGCGGGTGTGGCCCACTTTGGCGATGACCGTCCAGTGGGCTGACAGGTTGGCGCGCGCCTGCAAGGCCAGACGCAGGCCCTCACCCGAGAAAGAGGGGAAGGAGAACGTGTAGCGGACGCTGCGCTCATAGGCATAGACGCGCGAGTCATAGTCGTCGGTGTGGAAGTAGGCGGCGGTGGCGGCAAGACTGAGCCAGTGCCCCTGGGTGGCGCCGCAGGCTGTCAGCATCCATCCGAAGCTGTTCTTTTCAGCGAAGTGGCAGTGGGCCACGTCGGCCTGCAGGCGCAGGTCGTACGCCTCGTCGCCGTACAGGACGGCCATGCGTCCCCGTTGTTCGGTCTTCATGGAGAGGGCTTTTTGATTGCCAGTGTCCTCACTCTGTGCAGTTGTCGACGGCAGGTTCTTTTCCCTCATCTTGATGCGGTAGCGCGCAATCCATGACCAGTGTCCGGCGGTGTAGGTGGCCTGCGCGAAGTTGTCCCAGCTGTGCGATGGCGCGCTGGCTTGGTATTTGGGCCAGGCGAAGTAAGCCATGTCAGTGTAAGCCTTGATTGACAGCCGTCGGGATGGTTCCCAGTTGGCACCCACGAAGAGGCCGCTCTCGTCCTGCACGCTGCCCCCCTCGGCAAAGCTGCTGCTGTAAAGGGCGTGGTATTGGTAGGGATAGTATCGTTGCAAGGCCAGCAGTGCCACGTTGCTCCACAGCTGATAGCTCACGCTGTTGATGGTGGCCACCTGTCCGCAGTCGCCCGTGGCGGTCTCGCCCGACAGGTTGAGCTTGTCCGAAACGTATCCGTAGTCTATGCTGGCGTTCCAGAATTGTCGTCCGCTGGCATACCAGCGGCGGTACGTTTGGTTGGTGTTGGGTCGCAGAGGCTTGTCGAAGGAGGTGGCGTACGCCGTGAGGCCGATGTGCCATCCGTTGCTCATCCAATAGAGATTGCCGCCCCACAGTGTTGTCGATGCGTTGCGCCGTCGTCGCATCTCGCTCTCCGTGCGGTGGTATCCCGTCTTCAGGATGGTGGCGATGGCTGTGGAGTCGGCGGCCAGCGTGGCATCGATCTTGCGCCACGAGGCAAAGGCCGTGAGGTCCAGCTGCCTGGTGATGCGTACCGTGGCGGCAGCACCCTGCAGGTAGTTGCCCTCCATGCGGCTGCTGTGGGCATAGATGTGCGTGGCCGAGCGTCCCAGTGAGGCCAGCGTGTTGAGCTTGCCCATGCCGAAAGAGTTGTTGAGTATGAGTCCCATGCCGAAGCGCAGGCGGTAACGGCCGATGGCGAGGGTCTTCAGCCGTCCCCATCGGTTGATGAGGAGATAAGCCGAGTAGAAGTCGTAACCTGTGGCGTTGCGACCGGTGAAGAAAGGCTCGCCCGCATCCTGCGAGGCGATGAGGCCCGCCTTGACGTGGCCTGATGAGGAGAAGGAGTAGCGCAGCCAGTGCTTGTAGGGATAGCCGAGATAGCCGTTGCGGTCGCCTTTGCGCCGATAGAACGGCACCCGCAGCGTGCCCACCAGTTCGTGGCGGCCACGGCTGAGCATCTCTGCCCAGGTGGGAAAACGGTCGCGTGTGCTGTCCGGCGTGATGGTGATGAAGTGTGACAGGAGGTCTGCCGTCACCTTGTCGAGGCTTGGCACCAGGCGCAGCTCAACGGGTGTCTCGATGCGCCGTGCCTTGTCTCGATACTCCATGATGTCCATGATCTGCTGCGAGGAGAGGAAGGGCAACCGGCCGAGATCCTCTCGCGTGCAGCGGTTGATGTCCATCTTGTCGGCAGCGAGTTCGCTCAAGTCCTCATAGGTCTGTTCCCACTCCTCCGTCTCCGTGTCCTCCAGTTGCCCCGTCTGGTCGAACAGCTCCTCCCACGTGTCGTCATTCTGCGCCGAAAGGACAAGGCACAAGCACGCTAACCCAAGCGTCAGCCCCAGTCGCAGGGTGACCCATGGCATGTGCTTGCCTTGTCCTTTCGTTTGTTTCATGCAGAATGAAGGATGATGGCTATAGAGTTATCTGACTACCTTCTGGCCGTTCTGGATGAATACGCCATGGGCAGGAGCGGTCGTCAACTTCTGGCCTTGCAGGTTGTAGAGAGCGTCATCGGCGCGGTTCTCGCTGCGTATGGCATGTATGTCCGTAGGCGTGTCATCGATGTTCATCTTGGCCAGATTGGCGGAACTTTCTGTTGGCCTGAAGACAGCCCGTGTGCCGCGCATGGTCTCCTTTCCTTTGGCCCGGTAGAAATTGTTGTCGCTCGAGATGAACCAGTCGCCGGCGGTCAGCGTGGAGGGCACGGTGTAAGACCCGATGAAACAGAAGACACCCGACTGGCCATCGTTGGCCGTGGGGTTGCTGTCGATGGCCTTTATCTGTGCATTCTCAAAGCGGAAGGGCGCGCTTGTGGTGACGCCGTAGATGAAGACGGGCGTATTGGCACGTATGCCATCCGTGGCCGAGGTGAAGTTGAGCGTGTAGGTTCCGTCGTCATTGCGCGTGGATCCTTTGTAGTCGCAGATTTTCACGTCGTCCCCGAAAACTTGCTTGGCCGTCTCGTCGCTGATGTCGAAAGGCACCACCAGGCTGTTCCATGCCTTCGGGGCGAAGGAGCGTAGCAGCGTCACGTCGGCCTCTTGGTTAGTGGGTTCGAATGTGGTCTTCTCATCGATGGTGACCGACGGGACCCGCAGCAGCTGCACGTCGGAGAAGCTCACCCAGTGGTGCAGGCCGTCGGTGACCTTTGCCGAGAGGGCAATGGTGTGTGTGCTTGTTTCCGTGACGGTGAAGGGCAGGTAGCGCCACTCCCAGCCGCGGCCTTTGTTACCGTTGGCATAAGAGCCAGAGGCATCCCAGTCGGTGTGTCCCTGGGTGTCGATGCCCAGTCCGTAGTCATCGTTGGTGGGTGCCAGCACACTCTTGTCGTCCACCGTGATGCGTGCGTCCACCCTGGCCGATGCGGCGCGGCAGGCCACCTTCAGCACATAGCGTCCGGCGGGCAGGGTGATGTCTTGCTTCATGCCCATGCTCCAGGCACTGGCGCCCCACCCGTCCTTTTGCTCATGGTAGGTGCTGGTGTCGGTGCCGTCCCAGTGCTGACTCTTGTTGGTGGTGTGGTTGGTGGTGGTCCAGTCGCCCAGTGTCACGGCCTCAGTGTATCGGGCATAGCTGTCGAGCGGCTGGTTGTCGGCGCTGATGTCAGCGTCGGCCAGGAGCTTGGCCTTCACCTCGTCCACGATGTTGTCCTTGCCCCAATAGGTCAGTTGCACATTGTCGATGCCCATCCACGTGCCGGCCGCCTTGGTGGCTTCCAGTCCCACTTCCGTCTGGTTTCCGTCGAGATAGGCTATGATGCGGTAGTTGTTGGCCTCGTTGGCTGTACCTGTCAAGGGCAGCGTGTTGCCGTCCATGTACACCTGCTTGCCCTCCATGTTGTCGGCCCAGGCCGTGATGTCGAGCGTGTAGGTGCCGCTGGGTATGTCGCTCACCGTCTGGTACATCTTGCCGGCTTGCAGCGAGGGATCCCAGTTCTCGAAGGCCAGGTGGACCACCTTGTTGTCCTTGTTGGTCGTCGTGCCGTGGTTTTGCGCCTTTGTGGTGTAGGACCATCCCGTTGTACCGTTGTCAAACGAGCCGTTGGTGACGAATGTCGTCTTCACGGGGTTCCACAGGTTGGCGCCGCTCACCTCACGGGTGTTGCGCCCGAGCTTGTCGTTGATCCAGGCGTCGATGGTCGCATACTCCTCGTCGGTGATGGGCAACACGCTGCCGTGGCGAGGTGTGAACGCTCCCTTGGTCTCCGTGTTGGCCGCGACGGTGAAGGTGTTGAAGTCTGATGTGGTGCAGAACTGGTAGTGCCCGTTGTTGTAGCAGTCGTACATCACGACGTATCTGTCCTCGTTGATGAGCTTGTAGACGCCCACACCCTCCACAGCTTCAGAGGTCTGCTGCACGGCATTGCTCACCAGTGTCCACTCGCCCGTCAGCGATGAGGCGGTGACATGGCCGATGCCGCCGGCGTTCTCGTTCTTGTAGAAGCCATGATAGGTGTCACCCTTACGGATGATGTCCATGTCGATGGTGGCCGATCCGCGGTCGTACATCCACACAGGTGTGCCTTCGAGGTCGGAGAAGTCGCTGTTGGCGTAGCAGCGATACACCTTGTCGTAGGTGTTGTCAGCGCCGGCACCGAGGAGCGAGAAGTAGACCATGTACTTCTGTGCCACGTCGTCCCAGATCACTTCCGGCGCCCACACACGTGTTACCTTTGCGAAGTCGGTTCCCGCATAGCGTGTTGGGAAGTTGACGGTATGGTGTTCCCAGTTGACGAGGTCTTTCGACCGCATCATGACGATGCCCCGGTTAGACGACCATCCCTCTGCCGACCGCATGTCGGTGGCCACCATATAATAATAGCCGTCGTCGTGTCCGCGCAAGAGGTGTGGGTCGCGCAGTCCCTGCTTCACGCTCACCGAGTCGGCCGCCAGCATGCGCTGTCCGTCGTTGAGCACGGTGAAGGAGAACGGCTCGTCCTTGGTACTGACGGCGTAGTAGATGTTCTCGTCCGAGTTGCTGGGGAAGAAGGTGAAGAGATAGCGCGTGTAAGGCTTGTCGTCGGCTTGGTATGCGCTGTTGTAGGTCAGCTGCACGTCGTCCACGTAGATGAGAGCCTCGTTGCTCCCCGCACCTCCCCGGTATCCGAAGTTGAGCCGCAAGGTAGTCTCGCTGGGCACGTTGAGTGGCACCGTCTGCTTGCTCCAGCTGCCGGAGGAGGCCGGCAACGGAGCGCGCTTTCCGTCTATCTCATAGTAGCACAGGTCTTCGCTGATGCCTGCCGTGGCCGCCTTGTTGATGTAGTAAGTGAGGGTGTAGTTGCCAGCCGGCAACTTCGCCTCCTTGAAGATGTAGTTGTTGACCGCCTGCTTTTGCCACCTGGTGCGCAGGCGGAGCGCATGACTGGTGGGCGCTCCACTCTGCTGGTCGGTCACCTGGTAGGCCTGCGTGTACTGCACGTTTTTGCTGATGGCGTCGACGCTCCACACGTGGCTCCATCCCGGTTGCGCGTGCATGTTTTTGGCATCGGCGTTGGCATCGGCCTGTGTGGTCTCAAAGTCAAGGTTGGTTCCCAGCAGGGCCGATGCGTCAGCGCCTGCCGTGAGTGTCACCTTGCCGGTATTGTCGATGACGCCTGTGGAGTCGGCCTGGTTGTAGGCGACATCGGCAAGGTCAATCTTCTTCACCTCCACCACACCGTCGGTCTTCGACATCAGCACGAGGAACATGCCTCCGCTGGTGATGCCCGGTGCCGCCACGGTGTAGTCGCGCACGCCCCCGTAGGTGTAGTCGCCATAGCTGTGCACATGGCCCGAGAAGTGCACGCCGTTCTTGGTCTTCTTGATCAGTTCGGCCAGCTTGTCCTTCTTCTTCTTGGCATAGCCCTGGGCCGTCGCGTCGGTGTCGTACTTGCCCAGCGAGCTGATGTGTGTGCCGTAGGCCGACTCATCCTTGGTGGCGATGTATTTGCCCGTGTCGTTCTGGTCGAGCCACCAGCGGTCGCAGTCGCTGCCGTAGGTGAAGGGATAGTGCTGCATCCACACCGACGGCTCGTCGGTGTGCTTGTCCACAAAGGTCTCCAGGGCCGAGATGACGCCGTCGGGAGCGTAGTAGGTGGCAGTACCCAATGCTGTTTTCGGCTTGTCGTATGGCTTCTGGAACCAGTAGGCCTGTCCGCAATAGAAGCGCACCCCCTGGAAGGTGAATGTGAAGGGGCTGAGCTGGGTGTGCTTCGAGCCGTCGGTGATCCACTCCACGTCGCTGATGCCGTGGGTCTTGGCGGTGTCCACCTGGGCCCTGACGAGGTTCATGGCCACGTCGTTGCATTCACTGCCGCCCTTCTCGAAGATTGTTCCGAGGGTCAGTCCCTTGTCGGGATTGTCGCCCGTCCAGTAGTCGGGCACAGCGTCGTGGTTGCCGAGCATGGTGACGAAGGGGATGCCGGCGGCGTTGAGCTTGTGGAAAGCCGCCTTGAAGTTGTCGCCCGACTTCTCGCTGTCCTGGTCCATGTCGCCCAGACAAAACACGATGTCGGCCTTGGGCGTGTAGCCTGGGAGGGCGTTGAACTGGTACTGCTTGCCCGTGCCGCCGTCCTTTCCGAGGTTGATGATGGCCTGGCAGTAGTCCTTGTAGGTGCCTACGGAGGCCCCGTCGTAGCCGGTCTGTTCGACATGCGGGTCCGAGAGGAAGACCGCCGTGAAATAGTTGCTTGCTTCGTTTCCGCTGCCGTTGACTTTCAAGGGCGCAGAAACAGATTGCGCTTGCAACCCAGTGGAGGCTGCAAGCGCAATCGTGGTGATGGTGAGTTTGATGTTCATAAGTATGGTGTGTCGTTCAAGTGGGAATGGCACGGAAGCTTTACAGGAGCTTCCACGTGGCACCGTCCTTGGTGTCGTTGACCACGAAGCCGGCCTCGGTGAGCGTGTTGCGTATCTGGTCGGAGGTAGCCCAGTCCTTGGCCTCCTTGGCCTTCTGGCGCATGTCGAGCACCATGTCGACAATCTTGCCGTAAGCTTTCTCGCGCTCCTCGTTGTTGGCACCGCGGTTGGTGCGCAGTCCGAGAATGTCGAACGTGAAGAGGTTCATCGTGTCGGTGAGCTCCTTGAGGTCGTCGGCCGAGATCTTGAGCTTGTGGTCCACGAGCTGGTTGATGACATGGCATGCCTCAAACAGGGCGCTGATGACAAGCGGTGTCTGCAGGTCGTCGTTCATGGCGTCGTAGCAACGCTGGCGCAAGGCGCTCACCATCTTCTGCGTGTCGGGCGACGAGCCCTTGGCCACCTGCACGCGGTCGAGGTCGGCGATGCCGTTCATCAGGCGGTCGTAACCCTTCTGCGCGGCCTTCAGGGCATCGTTGGAGAAGTCGACGGTGCCACGGTAGTGGGCCGAGAGGATGAAGAAGCGGATGGTCATGGGCGAGTAAGCCTGGTCGAGGCTGTCGTGCTCACCCTTGAAGAACTGCTCCAGTGTGATGAAGTTGCCGAGCGACTTGCCCATCTTCTGCCCGTTGATGGTGATCATGTTGTTGTGCATCCAGTAGTGCACCATCTGGTCGCCCTGTGACGCCACAGCCTGTGCGATCTCACACTCGTGGTGGGGGAAGATGAGGTCCATGCCGCCACCGTGTATGTCGAAGTGGGCGCCGAGATACTTGCGTCCCATGGCCGTGCACTCGCAGTGCCATCCCGGGAAGCCGTCGCTCCAGGGCGAGGGCCAGCGCATGATGTGCTCGGGCTGCGCCTTCTTCCAGAGGGCAAAGTCGGCCTGGTTGTGCTTCTCCGACGTGCCAGCCAGCTCGCGGCTCTTGTTGATGATGTCCTTGAGGTTGCGTCCCGACAGGATGCCGTAGTGATGGTCGCGGTCATACTTCTCCACATCGAAGTAGACCGACCCGTTGGAGATGTAGGCATAGCCGTTGTCGAGAATCTCCTGCACCAGTTGCTCCTGCTCGATGATGTGTCCCGTGGCGTGCGGCTCGATGCTTGGCGGCAGCACGTTGAGCATCTCCATGGCCTGGTGGTAGCGGTTGGTGTAGTATTGCGCGATCTCCATGGGCTCCAGCTGCTCGAGCCGTGCCTTCTTCTCGATCTTGTCGTCACCCTCGTCGGCATCGTGCTCCAGGTGGCCCACATCGGTGATGTTGCGCACGTAGCGCACCTTGTATCCCAGGTGCTTCAGGTAGCGGAAGAGCACGTCGAACGTGATGGCCGGGCGCGCATGGCCCAGGTGCGGGTCGCCATAGACCGTGGGACCGCATACGTACATGCCCACATGAGGGGCGTGGAGGGGCTTGAACAGCTCCTTGGAGCGTGTCAGCGTATTGTAAATCAAAAGATCCTGTTTCATGATTGATGATGTGTTGCTGATGTGTTGATAGTTGCAAAGTTAGCCATTAATCTTGAGAAACAGGGTCTTTCGTCCTCCTTTTGTTGTCCAAATGCCACAAAAAGGCAACTTATGGGTGCCTCACCAGGTCACCTTGTCGCTGAGAATGACACCGTCGGTGGCGTCGTCGGCGGTGAACGTGTTGCCGCGATACTGCACGCAGAGCATGACGAGCGGCTCGTCACCGTTGTTGCGCACCGAGCGCCTGCCGTCGGGGGCCACGCGCACCACGCTGCCCTCTCCTATGGCAAACACCTCGCCGTCCACTTGGAACTCTCCCTTGCCGCTGAGGAAGAAGTAGAGCTCCTCGTGGTTCTTGTGTGTGTGGAGGAAGCCGGTCTCGGTTCCCGGCGCAAACGACTGGAAGGAGAACTCACCGCCGGTGGCACCCAGCAGTGCACCGCCAAACACCTTGCCCGGGATTTTCACGTCGGGACCGAGCTGCAGCTCATACTGGTTCAGTTCGCTCAACTGGCCGAAGTCTGCGGCCGTGAAGTTCTTCATGCTCTTGATGATTTTTGCTTCTTTCATTTTGCTTGTTGTTTAGTGGGTTGTCGAGGGCCTTATGGCCCTGTGTTGCGCTTGCAAAGTTATGCCCTTTCCATCATTTGCGCAAGAAGGCACGTTGGCGTTAGATGATTACCTTCAGGTAACGATTGCAGAGCGTCAGTGAGTTAAGAACATCGGTTTTAACTATTATTAACTCAATAGTCTGCCCACTTACGAGGCCAATGGTTACTTTTGTAGCCTATTAATGACCAACAAGCATTTACCAGATGATCAAGTCAGTTAAGGAGACCGCATTCAAAGACTGTCCCATCCGCAATGTGCTGGCGCGCATCAGCGGCAAGTGGTCTTTGCTCGTGCTCTACTCGCTGAAGGGCGGCGGTGCCCGCCCCGTCCGTTTCAGTGAGCTGCGCCGCCGCATTCCCGACATTTCCCAAAAAGTGCTGACGAGCACGCTCCGCACGCTTGAGGCCGACGGCCTCGTGACACGCAGCGTCTTTGCCGAGGTGCCTCCGCGCGTGGAGTATGCGCTCACGCTGCGGGCCGAGACCCTCATTCCCCTGGTCGACGCGCTCATCGGCTGGGCGGCCGACAACATGGCCGACATCATGCGCGACCGCGAGCGTGGCCGCACCGCTTCACTGCCCCTGAGGGCATGAGGCTGCAAGCCATTCGATAACATAAGGTGGGTTCCATCAATTGCCACCATAAGACCATTCCACATATATATTATACTCTATGAGATACCCCAGACTATCGGCGGCGGAGGCAGCCGCCATGATACACGACCGCGACAAGTTGGCCCTCGGCGGCTTCACTCCCAACGGCAACCCGAAAGCCATCTTCCGCGAGCTGAGCAAGCGCGCCGTGAAGGAGCATGAGGCCGGAAAGCCCTTTGCAGTGGGCATCTATACGGGAGCCTCGTCGTGCCAGAGTGTCGAGGGCGACCTGGCCAACGCGCACGCACTGCTCTTCCGCGCACCCTTCTCCACCAACAAGGACTTCCGCACCCACACCAACCTGGGCGAGATAGACTATGAGGACATGCACCTGGGCCACATGGCCGAGCGCATGCGCCACGGCTTCTACGGCGAGTTTGACTGGGCGGTCATCGAGGTGTCTGACCTCGACGAGGGCGAGACGGAGTGTCGCGCCTACCTCACGTCGGCTGGCGGCATTGCGACCACGGCCGTGCGCCTCGCCAAGCGTGTCATCCTGGAGCACAACACCTTCCACAACCCCAACTCCAAGTATCTCCACGACACGTGGGAGCCGGGCGACAACGGCTCCGGGCGCGGCCCGATGATGGTGCTCAGCCCTTATGACCGTGTGGGCGACAACTACGTCAGCATCGACCCGAAGAAGATCGTGGGCGTCATCGAAAGCAACATCCCCGAGGAGGCGCGTGCCTTCAAGGCGGTAGACGACTTCACGTCGGCCATCGGCAACCACCTCGCCGACTTCCTCGTGGCGGACATGAAGGCGGGACGCATCCCGCCGCAGTTCCTGCCCATACAGAGCGGCGTGGGTGCCACGGGCAACGCCGTGCTGGCCGCACTGGGCACCGACAAGCGCATCCCCCGCTTCAATGTCTATAGCGAGGTGGTGCAGGATGCGGCCATACGCTGGATGCAGGAGGGCAAGATCATCGATGCCTCGGCCACGGCGATGACCGTCACCAACGAGTGCCTGCATGACGTGTATGACCAGATGGACTACTTCTCCAAGCATCTCACCATCCGCCAGAGTGAGGTGGCCAACTCGCCCGAGGTGATCCGCCGGTTGGGCGTCATCGCCATCAACACCGCCGTGGAGTGTGACATCTATGGCAATGAGAACTCGAGCCACATCTGCGGGTCGGCCCTGATGAACGGCATCGGCGGCTCGTGTGACTATGAGCGCAACGGATACATCAGCGTGTTCACCACACCGTCGGTCTCCAAGGGCGGCAAGATCTCGTGCATCGTGCCCATGTGCTGCCATGTGGACAGCACCGAGCACGACGTGGATGTCATCGTCACGGAGCAGGGTGTGGCCGACCTGCGGGGCAAGGGACCGCTCAGGCGGGCGCACGAGGTGATCGAGCACTGCGCCCACCCCGACTACAAGCCCCTGTTGCGCGACTACCTGGAGCACGTCGCCCCGATGGGACATGAGCCGCAGAGCATGACCGCCGCACTGGCCTTCCACGACACGTTCCTGCGCAAGGGCGACATGCGGCTGACCGACTTTTCCGACTACCTGAAGCGCTGACCGCTCCCCTCTCCTCTCCCCATGGCGCGAACCCTTGTGGAGGCTGAGGGGCGTGAAGAGGCGTAAACAACTCTTAAAAAGTGTTGTGCGCGCACACAAATGCTTGATTTAGGTCAAGAATCGTACTGAAATCGCATATTTTTTAGGCGAAAGTATTGCGAGAATCTCAAAATCATACTACCTTTGCATCGTCAAAAGGAAATAAGTAACCTCGTGAGAGATGAAATCCTTGACATTCGATTCAATAGGTTTAAGGTTAGTAGATTGTTTCATATAGGTTTTTAGTTTTTAGGTTTTTAGATTAAAGTTTTTAGGTTATTTCATTAGGTTGTTAGTAACTTTTTAGGTAACATTAGATTGATTTCAGGAATGACAAACCCCTGTCTCTGTTGAAGAGACTGGGGTTTGGCCGTTTATGGCCCCTGCCTCTTTTGTGACGCGACATCCGCTCGCACACGACAACTAACTGCACGCGACATGTTGCGCGGTCTGCGCTCGTTCTGACCGCTTGGCCTGGCATAGGTACTCGCTGGGCTTTCAGCCCGGCAGGCTATCCCGATTGCCGAAAGCAGTCAGCCGTTGAATAAAGCGGACAATG
>DJOV01000086.1:0-4364 GCA_002437285.1 Prevotella sp. UBA6429
ACGGTGGTGTGAGAGGTCGGAAAACGAAAGTAGGAAGAAAACTGCTTCGTTTTCCTCCTACTCGATACCGTCCGAAATCCGTCGTCTTGCCTATTGTGCGGAAACATGCGAACATTGCCTCAAAAAAGACATTTTCACTTTAAAATGAAGGCAAACGGATGGTTTGTTTCCACTTCAACATGCAATTGGATAGTTGCCTTCTTCATACAGATGGCAATTTTCTTTGTCAAGTATGTATCGTTCTTTGGGATTATTGGAAAATTTCATGATGTTTCGAAAATAGTTCGAATCATTTTTGATGCTATGGGCTTATTTTCCTACCTTTGTGCATGTAAACCAATCCCATCTTATGATGAAATCTACCACCTTGTTATTAGCTTCATTGGCCTTTTCTACCAATCTTCTGGCTCAAACAGGCACAAAGACAGAGTATGTAAAGAATGCATCGTTCGAATCAGACGATATAGCTTCGCTGCAGGCTGTAACCAATGCTGCCGACGGTCTACGCGGTTACAAGTTGACCGCACCTTCCGATTGGTCGATCACTGGCACGGACGTGACGAAGTTGATTATCACTTCCGATTGCTACACCGATAACAATTTCGGGAAGGCCACGACGATAGCTGACGGCACCCAGGCCCTATATCTCCGTCAGGGATGGGCCGGCGGCACGACCCATGTTCTCCAGACAATCGCTTCTTTGCCAAAGGGCAAATACAAGTTGCAGGCCGACATCCGCACGGCTTATGCCAATTCCGCCACGTCCACCTTCCGCTTTGTTGCCAACGACGCCAACCTGTCGTCCACGTTTGAACAAGGTTCGGCAGGCTGTTTTCTCACGGCCCAATGGCAGACCTACTCGCTCAACTTTGAGCAGCGGGAAGATGGTGATGCGCAGATAGGGATATCCATTGACTGGCTTTCGGGAGGCAGTTGCATCATGATTGACAATGTCAGGCTGGTCCGTCTCGCTGACGACTATGTGGATCCGGGTGATCCCACTGAAGACCAGGTGAAGAGCGTTACGGAAGGCATCATCAATGGCGACTTTGTCAATGAGGCCACCATGCAAGGCGACCTCTTGCAGATGCTGGCCAACTTTGCCACTTATCTGAAGAATGACTTCCAGCCCGCCCAAGCCACCAACAGTGCCGGCGAAGCCTGCGGCTGTTTCAAGAGCAACTCCACCATGCAAAACAATGAGGACGGCGTACGCTCCAATGCCGACCTTTCCATGGTTTGCGCTTTCCTGTCCAAATATGGCAAGGACAAGGTTACATTGCCTGCTGGCGTGACATGGGACGACATCGAGCAGATGGCGATGAAGTCACTGGTCTTTGCCTATTCCACACACAAGGCCAACAAGCTCAAGGTCTGTTCCGGTAACAACTACTGGGGCTCTGTGTCAGGTTCGGACCATGTGTGGGAAAGCTCCCTGTGGGCCATGTCGGTGGCCTATTCCGCCTTCTTCCAATGGGACAAGCTCACGGACAAGCAGAAAGGATACGTCAAGTCTTTGCTGGTAGCCGAGTGCAATTATGAGCTCAACCGCACCATTCCAACGGGATACGCTGGCGACACCAAGGCCGAGGAGAATGGATGGGAAGCCGACGTGCTGGCCGCCACACTCGGCCTGTTCCCTGACGATGAGCGTGCGCCCCAATGGTTTGCCCGTCTGCGCGAGTTTGCCATCAACAGCTATTCTCACAAGGATGACGCCGCTGACCACACGGTCATAGACCCTGACCATGACAACAAGACCGTGGCTGATCTCTACAAGGGTCAAAACCTCTATGACGACTACACACTCCAGAACCACAACTATTTCCACACCTCTTACCAGAATGTGGTCATCCAAGAGCTTGGTGAGGCAGCCCTTGCCCTGAAGCTTTTCCAGACAACGCTTCACGGAGAGGAGAAATGGAAGACCAATGCCCTGATGCACAACAACGACAAGGTGCAGAAAGAGGTGCTCAACTGGCTTGCCCTTGCCGACGGCGAACTTGCCATGCCCAACGGTAATGACTGGAGCCTGTTCCTCTACGACCAGATCACGTCCTACACCACCAACGCCTGCTTCCTCCGTGATCCCGATGCGTTGATGCTTGAAAACTTGGCCTACAAGATGATCAAGGCGCGCCAGACCACTACCGCCGACGGCTCCTGGCTGTTGCGCTCCGACATTGGCGCGCGCCGGATGGGCGTCGAGGCTCATCGCGTGATGATGACCTATCTCATGCACCATACCGCTTCGACCGCTGACCTTCAGCCGTCCGACTTCGAGACCTTCCGCCAGCGCTACTCGGAGGCCAGGCACATCAAGGCCCAAAACATCGTGAGAGCTTACACCAAGGACCGTTTCACCACATTCTCATGGGCACCGGGCATCAGCAGTTACACGGGTTACATCGCAGCCAACTCTGTCGACAAGAACAAGATCGTGGTGCCTTACAAGCAAAACAATACCGGCAACTTCCTCGGCTTCTATACCGTGAACGGCAAGAAGACCAATGCCACCCCTGTCGTGAACGGCATCTATCAGCTTGATGGCGACGCCTGGGTGATGAACGGCGAGCTCAACACCAATGACGCCACGCTCAACAACCGGTTTGCCATCTATTCCACCCCGGGCAACGCCGTGGTCTATCTCGACTATGTGACAGCACTGGCCGATGGCACCATCAACAAAGAACAAGGAGGCCTCACGGCCATCTCTGTCGACGAGCTGACCAAGCCCCAGCGTACGCTCTATTATGCCGACACCCACAAGCAGAGCGACGGTGCGCAATTCGTCACCTTCACCTCGCCCTGGGTCAACATTGACAATGCCTTGGGCATCGTCTCGCACGGTGACAAGCAGATGGGCTTTGGCGACCGTGCCAACAACAACTCGGTGATGACCGCCAAGCTCTATCCTTCCTATTCCACCACATCGCGCGCGTTCCATGCGGGCACAAAGGTTGATAGCCGTAACGTCGTCTATTACAGCAACATCACGGCAGCCGAGACAAAACGTATGAGCGACGAGTACATCTCGCTCACCGACAAGTTGCCTGAGGGCTGGAACGGAGCCTTGGTTGCCGACCCCGATGGCACACGTTACCTGATGCTTTCCAACTTCATGAGCGACAGCAAGGCCGAATTTGACATGCCGGCCACCTCGCTGGGCATACCCGTGGTGAAGCAACCGTCGATTATGGGCAGGGTGTCCGTGGCCGTCGAGCAGAACAGCAGCAGCGTGAGCGCCACGCGCTTCTTCGTGGACGACTCGTCGCTGTGCACCGTTCTCGACAGTGCCGACAACAATGTGGCATATATACAGGCCATGGCCGACTGCGAATGTGAATATGTCGTGCGGGCCATCACGGGCAAGGGCGTTGTGGAGAAGACCGTCAAGACCGCCGGTTGCCTGAAACTCACGATTGCCGGCGATGAGTTGCTCGTCGAGGAGGCTTCCTTTCCAGACATTGCCGAGAATGACGTCACCAAAGGGTATCAGGATGTCACCGGCGACTATCTGCAAAACCCCAATTTCGAGGAGGACGCCACCTACGGCACGAAGAGTAGCAACGTCACCTCCAATGGTGTCACCTACGCTACCTGTTACACCAACAGTGTGAAGGCAGCCAGTGCCTCGTGGCCCAACGTGCTGCCCGTGTCAGGCTGGACACCCGCCCAATCGCTCGAGTCAGGCAGCAACTTCTGCCGTATGTACTCCATGCCTTACAGTTCCAGCCTGTTCTGCGTGAGCCCCAGTTCCGTGGGCAATTATGCGGCCAAGACCAGCCGTCGAGTGGCCGACGATGCCGCAGGCCAGCGCACTCTCACCGTGCTCAACTCGTGGGCAAAGGGTGGCAATGCCATCACTCAGACCCTCTCGCTACCTGCCGGCTCCTACCGAGTGGTGCTGGACATGAAGTACGAGTGTGCCAACCAAGTCGACAATGACGGCTCCCGGGTCACCACGTCCGCCGGTGTTGTCAACAGCTCGCTCACGGGTGTCAGCTATGCTGGCTCAGCCGACTACCGTTATCCTTCCGTGGCCAACACTTGGGAACAGATGGTCTACGACTTTGAACTCGACGCCCCCACGGATGTCACGCTTTCGTTGGGCTATTCTGTCTCTGCCAGCGCCGGCGCTGCCAACAACACCTTGCTCTATATCGACAATGTCCGCTTGCTGCGCAAGACCATGTCGGGCATCCGTGTGGTGGCCGACGGTGGCGTGCGTTCCGACGGTGCCATTTACAACATAGCGGGCCAGCGCATCGCTTCGCCCCAGCGTGGCCTGTACATACAGAACGGAAAGGTGCGGGTGAAGTAAAGACACTCAGTCCATAAGTCACAAAGAAAAGAGGGGCCGT
>DJOV01000086.1:4447-10809 GCA_002437285.1 Prevotella sp. UBA6429
ACGGCCCCTCTTTTCTTTGTGATGTTGCCAAGTGTTAGTAGACGTACACCTTGCAGCCCTTGATGCTGCCCGGTGCTCCCTGCTCAGCGCGTGGGAGATACTCCAGTGCGGTGACGGTCTGCTTCTGTCCGAGGTCTATGACCAGCAGGTGGGGCAGGGCAGCACCCGTCTCGGTCTGCCAATAGGTCGACTCTTGCAGGTCATAAGCCTTGTCGCCCGTGTGGTTGCCGTTGTCATCCTCGCTGTCGGCGTACTTGGTTTTCCAGGCGTCGCGGCTGATGCGCTTGCCCTGGGCGTCGTGCGCATAGATCTCTGCGATGGCACTCTGCGCCTTTCCGCTCTGGTTGCTGTTCACCTCGATGGCAAGGTATCGTCCCGTGGCGGCCTTGTCAAACTTCACCGTCTGCCAGCCGTTGCCAGCCTTCATCTGCCCGTTGAAGACAGGTGTGGCCGAGTTGAGGTCCGGCTTGTCACCGATGTTGTTGTGCTTGTTGCTCTGTTCCAGTTGCAGTTTGTTCAGCTCAGGCTTGTCCTGTCCCCAGACGGTGGTCTCCTGCGGCCCGGCCACATCCAGCACCACCACCTCGTTGCGTCCCTTCTTCAGCCAGCATCCCGGCACGTAGAGTGTCTGCTGCGGGCCGATGCGCCAGAAGCGTCCCAGCGCGTGACCGTTGACATAGACCAGTCCCTTGCCCCATGTCTCGAAGTTGAGGAAGGTGTCGCCCGTCTTCTTGAGGTTGAAGTATCCGCGGTAGTATCCGGCCTTCGTGTTGATGCGGTCCTGCTGTCCCAGTTTGGCCTTGCCGGCCTCCAGGGCGCGCTGTGCGTCAGCGTAGGAGTCGGGGATGCGGCTTTGCTCCCAGTCCTTCAGTGTCCAGGTCACGTCGTCGCCGTCGACGGCCGCATTGAGCGTCACGTTGCCCACGATGCCCTTGTAGTCCTTGATGGCGCGTCCGAAGTTGATGCGTCCCATGGCTTCCACGATGACGGTCAGCTTGTCGCCCTTCTTGGTGGCCGGCATCACGAGTGAGCGCTCGTTCTTCACGCGGTCAATCTTACCGATGTATTTCTTGTTGACAAACACCTGCACGAAGTCGTGCGCCCCGTCGATGTTGAGCGTGGCACCTGCTGGCGCCTCTGGCAGGGCTGTGCGGTAGATCATCGATCCCCATCCGAAGTTCATGTCCTCGAAGGTGAGGGGTGTCACGGACGTGGCGGTGCTGTCGATGCCCGACCCGATGGTGGCATACTCGTTCAGCGTGAATTTAGGCACGCTGATGACGGGCGCTGCCGGCTTGGGCACGTTGGCCATCTTGCCATTGGAGTACTTCTGCATCATCTGGCGCAGTTCGAAGTATTTGGGCGTGGTCTGTCCGTACTCGTTGATGGGCGCGTCGTAGTCGTAGGAGGTCACGTCGGGTGCGAATCCCGGTGAGTTGGCACCCGCCCAGTGACCGAAGGAGGTTCCTCCGTGGGTCATGTAGAGTGAGAAGCTGATGCCTTTCGAGAGCATCTCGTCCAGTCCGGCTACCATGTCCTTGGCGGCGCGCGTCTCATGTCGTGCGCCCCACTTGTCAAACCATCCGCTCCAGAACTCCGAGCACATCTTCGGCGCGTCGGGGCGCAGCTCGCCCAGGCGTCGGAACTGCTGGTCGATGTTGGCCCCCGTGCCGAAGTTCATCGTCCACACCAGGTCGTCCAGTCCGTTGCGCTCGAAGTTGCTGGCCCAGTCACACTGGAACAGTGCGGGGCCTCGGCCATTCTTGTACCAGTTCTCCTTCAGCATGTCGCGTATGGCCGACACGTATGGCTTGTCCGTCCCATACGATCCATACTCGTTCTCCACCTGCACCATGATGATGGGGCCACCGTTCTGTATGGTCAGCGGAGCCAGTTGCTCGGCCACTTTCTTCTCGAAGACCTTCACACGCTCCATGAAGTAGGGGTCTTGCTCGCGCAACTTGATGTCTTTCTTCTTGAGCAGCCACCAGGGCAGTCCGCCCATTTCCCACTCGGCGCACACATAGGGGCCAGGTCTCACGATGACATACATGCCGTTCTTCTGAGCCTGTTTCACAAAGGCGGCAATGTCGTTGTTGCCTGTGAAGTCAAACTGTCCTTCACGCTGTTCGTGGATGTTCCAGAACACATACATGCAGATGGTGTTCATGCCCAGAGCCTTGCACATCTTGATGCGCTGGTCCCAGTAGGCGCGCGGGATGCGCGGGTAATGCAGTTCGGCAGCCTTCACCACAAAGGGCTTGCCGTCGAGCAGGAAAGTGCCCTTGCCCACTGTGAAGTCGCCAGGCTTGGCGGCCTGTGCCCCCATGGGGCAGAGCAGCATCGTGGCTGCGAGGGCCGCTGTCGATAAAGTCTTTGTCAGCTTCATGATATTATTCTATTGTTTGGTTTTGTGATTTTCCTCTTGACGCAAAGTTACAAATATTCTTCAAGAATTCCCCCAGCCTGGTAGTGAAATATTGCCTGCCAACTGCCTGATGTGCTACAATTGTTGGTCAGCAGGGCGGTTTTGCATGCTGTTTTCTTGTCACGTGGCCATAAAATGTGTACCTTTGCATGCATTTTACACGCATATTAATCATTGTTTTTTTAGGATGACACATCTCTATCATTTCTTGATCCTGCTGATGGTCTGGTTTTCCTTGTCCTTTGCGGCCCAGGCTCAGCAGGCAGACGACGACGCTCCCGTTCGGTTTACCGTCTGCGCACTCAATGTTGACGGCCTTCCGCAGAAGATAGCCGGCATTACTGTCAATGGCGACGGCCCGGGCGAGGCTGGCAGCACACAGATTGGCAAGTATCTCGCCGAGAAGCAGTACGACGTCTTGGGCTTCAGCGAGGACTTTGGCTACCACGACAACCTCGTTGCACCCTTGCGTGAAACCTATAACATGGGCAAGTATCGTGGGGGCATCACCGGCCTCCATTCGGACACCGACGGACTGGAACTCCTGACACGTAAGGCTTATGCCGTGGGCGAGGAGAACTGGATACCCTGGAGCACCACGCATGGTTTTCTCACGGGTGGAGCCGACGAGAACATCGCCAAGGGTTTCCGCCACTATGCCGTGACGCTGGCCAAGAACCTGGTGGTCGACGTCTACCTCCTCCATATGGATGCCGACGACGAGGCGGAGGACCGTGCCGCACGTGCCGACCAGCTCGACCAGCTCTGCCAGGCCGTGATGCTGGCCAACAACGGCCGCCCGAAGATCATCATGGGCGACACCAACTGTCGTTACACACGCGATGACATCTTCGGTAAACTCATCTCGCCGCTCGCTGACCGCTATGATGTCTACGACGCTTGGGTGCAGCTTTGCAAGGCGGGTGTTTATCCTGCTCTCGGCTCTGATCCGCTGATGGTCGACGACCTCGGTTACAAGGAGGGCGAAGTGGTCGACAAGATCATCTATCTCAACCCGAAGAAAGGCGCACAACTGCATGCTCTGTCCATCGATTTCGACGCCGACTACACCTTGGGCGACCACAAGCCTCTTGTCGTCACCTTCCAGGGCTTGCCCGCTCTCTCGCAGGCTGCCCAGCCCGCCGTCAACTGGTGGGTGGGCGAGAAGCTCACCGAGGAGACATCGGACCGCTATATCTATAATGTGGGCAAGCAGCTGTTCATCAGCCAGAGTGACAAGCCCACGGTCAGTGATATCGCCGATGCACCGCTGTGGACCTTTACCCATCAGAGTGACAACGCTTACCAGATCAAGAGTGGCGACTGGGTGGTCTGGAACCGTAACTTCTTTGGCGTTTCAGCCGGTGTCGGCCTTGACAGCGACCTGCCCAACCGTGCCAACCTCAACATGAACCTTGAACCCAGCACCACACGTGCCGACGCTTACAAGTTCCATTTCTCAGGCCGTGTCATGGGCATCGATGACAACCTGGCCTACAACGCCGCTAAGACGCAGGACCAGCACAACGACTGGCTTCTCATCTCCGAGGCGCAGCGACAGGCCTATGCCGACTATTTCGACACGTATGTCGAGGCCATGGGCTACACCGACCGGAACATGCCCGTTGCGATGAAGGACTCGCTGCTGGCCTTGCTCGACAGTGCCGCCAATGGCAACTATACCTCATGCGCCGGTGACACGGGCTTCACGGCCCGGCTGCAGGACCTCGTGCACCGCATCCAGGGCTTGAGTCATGAGGTCACCATCCCCGCGACCTTCTACGCCACGGTGTGCCTCGACTTCGATGCCGCCCTGCCTGAGGGCGTCAGTGCCTACATCGCCACTGAGTACCATCGCGACCGCCACTACCTGCGTCTCTCGCCGTTTGAGGGCCGTGTGCTTCCGGCCAACACGGGTGTGGTGCTCTACTCCGAGCAGCCGGGCGTCTATATGCTCACGTTTACCGCCGACTCAACTCAGGCTGCCAACGGCAATCTCCTGCGCGGCACCAACGTGGCACTGCTGGCCGACGACACCGCCCGCCAGAACCACACGTTCTACCTGCTCGACAACCGGCAGGCGGGCGACGGCTTTTATCGCTTAGACAGCGCTGCTGAGGTGCCCGCCCACTGCGCTTACCTGGCCTTGAGCCATGACGACGCCGCCATCCTGGCACAGTCGGTCGATGGTGTGACCTTTGCCGATGCACCTGCGGGTGTTGCCTCTGCCCTCGTGCCCACGGCTACGCCGGTGAAGGGTGTCTATACGGTCGACGGCCGCAAGGTCAGCGCCCAGCGTCACGGCCTTTACCTTGTCCGCATGAGCGATGGCTCCGTGCGCAAGGTGCTGGTCAAATAGAGACAGTCCGCATTCCATATCTTCAAGGCATCCTGGGTTTCCAGGGTGCCTTTTTCTTGTCGTGGCAGTTGATCTTCATCTTTTTTGTGCAAAAGTTTGTTACGGAGAGCGGATGAAATGCAGCGCGAAAATCGCGTTTTTGTTCCCTCGCTATGAAACTTGTGTTTAAAAAACGGGCATATTCTTGTCGTAGCCCTTTTTTTGCCACCAAGGAAAGCTTCCGCAAATACGTGACTTGGGCGATAGAGATGCGAAGAAGTATGAAGGAACAACAGAAGTGTATTGGTGTTATGGAACTTTGGGATACGAATTTCGCTTATATCGACAAGGAGAACCAGGAGTAGACTTTTGTTTCCGTTCTGGAAGAGCGTGGCAGCAATATGATAGAAGATCCGCCGCTTCCTCCAAACACTTGCTATACGGCCACAAGCAATGGCGACAAGATGGTGCCCATGGACAACCTGCAGGAAATGGCTTCGTTGTCGGCATCAATAATGGGGAAGACCGATATGCCCTTTTACGCAAGTTCGCTGGTGCTCATCCAAAAAAATGATAGGATGAAACGAGGGACAATCGCATCCGATGGTTTAAAAAGCAACGGAAATGTTTGGCCGTAACCGATGATTTCATTAAATTTGCAGTTGGAAAATCAATATTAATAACCTTTTAAAAACCTTTTATTGCTTTATGGCAGACAACAACAACAATCAGAATCAAGTGAAAATCGAGTTGCGCCCTGAGGTGGCCTCGGGTGAGTATTCCAACCTGGCGATGATCAATCATTCGAGCAGCGAGTTCGTGCTCGACTTCGCACACATGCTCCCCATCGCACCTCCACAGATATTCAGCCGCGTCATCATGGCACCTGAGCATGCCAAGCGCTTGCTGTTCGCCCTGCAGGAGAACCTGGCTCGTTATGAGAAGGAGTTTGGCGAGATCAAGCTCCCGCAGGCTCCTGCCCAGCAGGGTGGCCTCACGGCCATGCCTTTCGGCACGGGCAAGGCGTAAATGCTTTGACGCGCAGATCTGTCCCCTCTTGCTTCAAGTGAGAGGGGATTTTTTCTTCCTCATCCTGATAAGGGATGACAGGTGGCTTTATCGAGTTTGCGAGCGATGCTTCACCGCTGATATACAGAAGGATATGATATGGATGGTGTGGGGCTTTTGTTGTTTACTTGAGTTTCGGATTTAGCGTAACTATATCGCTTACAGCCCAGCCCTGGATTTATCGGGCTACGGTAAGACGGAAGAAGAAGCATACGACAAAGTCGAGCGTAGCCCGCGCATGCAGCAAAGTCAGGCGCAACACGCACATGTGTCACTCTTTCAACATTGTTCTGACAGAGTATTTTGACTATGCCATATATACGAAGGAACCTTATACAAGGAAAACAGGAGGACATGCATGATTGCGGATTTTACCCACATTTCTTCTAAACCACAGGCGAATTCAAGAAATTCAACATCGATGTACAAAGGCCTGTCGATGGAAGACCGTAATCGTGCCGTTACCGCTATCGTTGTCATGATTTTTGGTCGAAAAGTTTGTCGTGGACGACGGATGAAATAGAACGC
>DJOV01000056.1 GCA_002437285.1 Prevotella sp. UBA6429
ACCCTTTATCGCAAAATTACCCCACGCAAATCGCGCAGCGGCCGACGAAAAACGCCATTTTCGCGTTCTATTTCAACTGAATTCCGTGACCGACTTTTTGGCAAAAAAACAAGACAAAAGGCTCCAAGACGCACTGACAGGCGAGCCAAGAGAGACAGCAAGCCCCCTCAAGACAGGACAAGCCCGACACAGCAAACGCTGCACCGGGCTTGTCGGTCATCAACTCTTGAGCGGCCTTCCTTCAGCAGGATGTGCGCACAGGGGTTGTGCGGTCACTCTTCCCATGTTGTCCACAGGTTGTTACCCTTGGCTCCCGATATTTCCGAGCCTTCTTCGCCAAGGTTGCCACCCGTCTCGTCCTTGATGTCGATAGGGGGCTGCGGATTAGGGTCATCAGGACCGGCGGGAGTCCAGGCTCCCTGCGTGTTGGAACCTGCCAGCAGGTTTCTGTTATACTCCACTTGGTAGCATCTTGTTTGGGGTGCTGTATATGCTTGTTTTTTCATGTCTGTCATATTAGCTGGATCATGTTATAATGTAGTGCGGACATTTAGCGGACGATCATTTTCTTGCCGTTCATGATGAACACCCCGGGCTTCAGGCCCGTCATGGCGTCCACCCGTTGACCGCTGAGGGTATACACCTTGTTGTCTTGCTGTCGGGTCAGGTCTTCCACCTGCACGATGCGCGTCGGGGCACCCTGGTCGCAACTGAACGTAAGGCCCTTGGCCCCCTGCGTGTCGGTGCCGTCAGTCTGTGCGGACAGCCAGCAGCGGTAGCCCTGCATCCAGTGGTCGAACGTCAGGTGGTACATGTCACCTTGGTTGAAGATGTAGTCGCCCTTATTCACCACCTGGTGGCTGTTGTAGCTCCCCAGGAAGTCGAGCGCGGTGATGGTCCAGTCGGCCGGTATCTGGTCGGAGAGGCTGACGTCGTACGAGCGCCCTGAGGGCTCCTCGAAGTTTACGCCACCTGCCTCCAGGTCCTTGTCGACGATGTAGATGCCGCCCTTCACGGTGCCCTTAGCCTCATCGCGTGTGGCGCTGATGTCACCCGCGTCCCAGGTGGAGTAGACTTTGTCGGCGTCGCTGTGGCTGTTCACCCAGTCCTGGTCTATATATATTATATAAGGAGTGTTGGCCACGAGATACTTGGCTGTCGTCGGGCCGGCCGTCACTTCCCTGAAACCGACGACGTGCAGCGTGGTGCCGTCGTCCTCCTTGACCTCGTAGAGACGGTCGGCGCCTGCGAGCTTGGCCTTTGGTCCGAAGGCGTTTACAAACTGCGCCTGGGTCAGCGACACCGGCAAGATGAGGGAGTTCCACTTGTTGCCCACAAAGGTGCGCTGGAAATACATGGTGATGTTATCCTTGTAGGTCTTCTCGGCCTTGTCGGTCGGCGTCACGCTCTCCTGGAACACCAGGTCTTGCTTGCAGTCGTCGGCAGGCTCATCGGCGTCGGGCGTACCGTCGGCATCTTTGTCGTTGCGCAAGAGCAGCCCGTAGACCTCCAGACCGCTGAGCAGCGACACGCCCTTGCCCTCGGTGATGGTTACCTCGTCAAAATCTTTTTGGGGGTTGATGAAGATATAGCCCTTGTCGCCGATGCTTATCACGTTGGCCCCGAGCACGCTCCAGTCGTCGTAGGTCTCCACGGGGTCGTCTTGTCCGCTTATATAGGTCTTCACCACTACCGCTCCGGCCACGTCGAGGCCGAGACCGACAGCCGCCTTGTTGACCACGACCACCAGTTGCTTGTTGCGCGAGGCAGTGCGTCCGAGCTTGACGGCGAGCACCGAGCCCGAGGCGGCCTTCAGTCCCGTGGGGAAGGTGGTCTTGGTGTCCATGTTGCCGTCGATGCAGTTGGTGATGTCTTTCAGTCCATTGCCGACGTTGGCTACGCCTGCCGACTGCGTGCGCTCGCCGTCGATGCTGGCGCCGGTGTTGTCAAACGACACAATGTCGGCACCTTCCATCGGGTCATCGAGCACTGCGTCTTGATCAGCAGTGTAGGCGTAATAGATATTGAGCACGCTCAGGTCGGCCCCCAGCAGACCTGATGAGTAGAGGCGCATCTCGTCGAACGCGGTGCCCACGGGCACGTCGATGGCGTAGCGCACCTTGTGGGTGTCCTCACTGCCGATGAGCTTCGCCGCGATGGCACCCGTGGCTACGCCGCTGGCCACCTGCTTGCCATCCTTGTAGACGCGCACGTTCATCAGCTTCAGCACATCGGCTGACAAGGCGCTGCCCTTGGCCGTCACCACGAAGCCAGCCTGCACGGCCTTGCTGCCGTCGGAGATGTCACCTGTGGTCTTATGGATGCTGCACAGGTAAGAGTCGCCAATGGTCACGCCGCCGAAGTAGGAGGCGTAGTCGTTGAGCTTGGGGGTGAGCAGGTTGGATGAGTTTTTCACGATCGATAGGATGTTGACACCTCCCGAGATGCCCTCGCCCAGCTCATAGTCGCCCTGGCCGGAAACGGGGTTGACCAGCACATGTTCCTTGCGGTCGGTGTCAGCCTGCTTGCTGTCGGTCCCGCCATAGTTGACGGTCACGTATTGCGAGCACTGCTGCCCCTCGGGCTCGCCGAGATTGGTTATCTTCAGGCGAACGGTCACCTTGTCGTCGTTGCAATAGCTGAAGTCGAGCGTGTTGTCAGTGGTGTTGAGTTGCACTGCGTCGTCGGTTGTCTGGTCGATAGACCACGCCACGTTGGGATAATGCTTCTTGTCCCACGTCAACTGGTAGTGCGCGTCGCAGTCGCAGAGGTCAAGGCTGGCTGTGGGACTCATCTCGCACTGGTGGCCCGCCGTCGTGGGCTCAGGCACGATGAAAGCATACCTGGCCACTGTAGCGTTGGCCACCGACACGCCGAACATCATCACCTTGATGCCCGAGAAGGCGCACGGTGCCTTGATGGAGAGTTTCTTCTCGCCTCCGCTGATGTTGAGGCCCAGCACCGTGGAGCTGACAGCCTTCTTGTAGAGTTCCTTGCCGTCGCGGTCGAGCAGGAAGAGCGTGGGCGTGACTCCCACGTCGAGCAGTCCGCCCGTCGAGATGACGAAACCCGCCTCGGTACCTGCCGGGAACACCTGCTGTCCCTCAGGCAGTGAGGCGTCGTTGGCCACGACCTGCGCATAGCCCGATGAGCCCAACTGCACCACGGCGGAGATGGTGGCATCGTTGGTGAGGTCATCGTCACAGAGGTTCTTCACGCCTATGAGGTCCGACGACGTGCCTTTCACGGTGATGCCCGCCGAATAGTCCTTGATGCGTGTGTCGGTGAGCGTGTATTCGCCGTCACCCACAAAAGCGTAATAGACCTCGAGGCCCTTCACCACGCTCACGTCGATGCCGGCCGCGCCCACGAGGGCTATCTCGTCAAAGTCCTCGTCGGGCTGCTCACTCGCCACCACGTCCACGGCATCGCTGCCGATATTGATGTCGCCTACGTTGAGGTTGAGCACGGTGTAGCCCTTCTGTTCCACGGGCGAGGTCTTCAGGATCTTGCCGTCGCGGTAGAAACGGATCATGTAGTTGTTTTGGAGCACACTGAGTTTGAGCACATCACTTTGACCTGAAATCTTGAAGCCGGCCTTGGTGTCCTTGCCGAAACAGTGCTTCATGTCTTTCACGCCTACGATGGGGGAGCCGGCCAACAACGTCGCCGACACGGTGCTGGGAATGGTGTAGTGGTTGGAGAGGTCCTCATCGCAGAGGTTCTGCATGTTGGCCGAGCCTGTGCCCACCTCTACGCCATCGGCGAGACGGCTGACCATGCAGTTGTGGCCAACGAGGGCCATGCGGCGGCTCAGCTGTACGGATTGGTCCGAATGACCTTTCTCGTAATAAGTGTTGGACCCACTTGAAGAGGAGCCCATGGTGGCTGCCATGACCTGCAACACAGGTAGGAATAGCAACAATGCCACCATCAGAATGGTACGCGTTTCCTTTTTTACCATACGATTAAAATTTAAAATCACTACTGTCCACGAAAAACTATTAACACTCCAAAAAGTAACAATTTGATAGTTACCCATCGAAATTGAGGCAGAGCTGCTGATACTTACCTCTAGAGGCTTCCTCCTCCTTTTGTTCAACGAGCA
>DJOV01000015.1 GCA_002437285.1 Prevotella sp. UBA6429
TGTACTTTTGGCCTTACAGGCCGCGCATGCTGCAAAGCCGCGCATGCTGCAAACATCCGCATGGCGGTTGTCATCGCCTTCCCGCCCCCTGGGGTTTATATCGGTTTACATTCAAAACCAACGCAACCGCCTCGCGCCCGCCCTCACCGCTCCCACAGAAGATATTGCTCTCCCACGGATCCCGCTCTAAGTTTGCACGGATGCACATTGGGTCCCGTCACTCCAAATTCCGGAAGAGCCAAAAAAACTCGCCCAAGCCACAAAATTATGGCGAAAAAGTTTGGAGCGCATGAATTAAAACCGTATATTTGCAACATCAACAAAACCGCAAAAACAAGCCTACGCCTATGATTTACGTCGACCTCGACACACCAAGCCCCATGCCGCTCCCCTTCTACCTGGCCATGGAGGAACACGTGGCCCGTCGGGTCTACCAGGGAGAAGACTGCTTCTTCATGTGGCAAGTGAACCCCACCGTCATCTTCGGCCGCAACCAAGCCATCGACAGCGAGGTCAACATCGACTACTGCAAGGCACACGGCATCCAGTTCTACCGGCGCAAGAGCGGAGGCGGCTGCGTCTATGCCGACATGGGCAACGTCATGCTCTCCTACATCACGGGCCAGGAAAGCGTCGGCGACTGCTTCGCCCGCTACATGGGCCTCCTCACAAGCGCCCTCCGAGCCATCGGCATACCCGCCCAGCGCAACGACCACAACGACATCATGCTACAGGGACAGAAAATCTCGGGCAACGCCATCCTCCACCTCCCCGACCGCGTCATCGCCCACGGCACCCTGCTCTACGACACCGACATGGACCACATGACCCACGCCATCACGCCCAGCCGGCAGAAGCTCCAGCGCAACGGCGTCAAGAGCGTGCGCCAGCGCATCACGTTGCTCAAGGATTACACGCCCCTCACGCTTGAGGAGATGAAAGCCAGGCTGCGGGCCGCCATCTGCTCCTCCACCGTCACCCTCGGCCCCAAGGACCTGGAGGCCATCGGGGAGATAGAGAGGCAGTACCTCGACCCCGACTTCATCTACGGCAGGCGCACCTGAAGGCCGCGACGCTCTGCAAGCCTGCCAACCGACCGCACAAGAGACCATCACTAAACCACAATACCTATGAACAAACGTACATGCCTTTACGACCGTCACGTCGAGCTCGGCGCGCTCATGCAACCCTTCGGCGGGTTTGACATGCCCATACAATATTCATCCATCATCGACGAGCACAACGCCGTGCGCCAGCATTGCGGCGTCTTCGACGTCTCACACATGGGCGAGGTCTTCGTCTCGGGCGACAACGCCGAGCGCTTCGTCAACCACATCTTCACGGGCGACATCGCGGGCGCTCCCATCGGCAAGATATTCTACGGCATGATGTGCTATCCCGACGGCGGGACGGTCGACGACTTGCTGGTCTACAAGATGGGCCCACAGCGCTTCTTCCTCGTCATCAACGCCGCCAACATCGACAAGGACATGGAGTGGATCAGGGCCTGCGCCGAAGGCTTTCAGGTCGACATCGACGCCTGCTCCGACCGCTATGGCCAGCTGGCCGTGCAGGGCCCCGAGGCCGAGGCCGTCATGGAGGAGGTACTGCAGATTCCCTGCCGGGAGCTGGTGTTCTACACGGCCAAGACCGTCAAGACCGACGGCGAGGAGGTCATCGTCAGCCGCACGGGCTACACGGGCGAGGACGGATTTGAGATCTATGGCAGCCACGGCTACATCGTCAGCCAGTGGGACAAGCTCATGGCCAGCGGCCGCTGCAAGCCCTGCGGTCTGGGGTGCCGCGACACGCTGCGCTTCGAGGTGGGACTGCCCCTCTACGGCGACGAGCTCTCCCAGGACATATCGCCCGTCATGGCGGGCCTCGGCATGTTCTGCAAGCTGGACAAGCCGGAGTTCATCGGCCGCGACGCCTTGCTCAAGCAGAAACAGGAAGGCGTGGCGCGCCGCCTGCGCGGACTCATGCTCGACGACCGTGCCGTGCCGCGCCATGGCTACAAGGTGCTGAAGGACGGGCGTGAGGTGGGCGAAGTCACTACAGGCTACCGCCTCATCTCCGTGGAGAAGAGCTGCGCCGTGGCCTTGGTCGACGCCTCCCTGAAGCTCGGCGACCGCGTGGAGGTGCAGATCCGCAAGAAGACCTTTCCCGCAACGATTGTCAAGAAGAAGTTCTACGACAAGCATTACCACAAGTGACCCTCCCCCCCCTCCTCCCCAAACTTGGATGCGAAGGACGATGCGTACCTCATCCGGGAAAGATGAGACCGCAAGCCCGTTTTTCACTACAGAACAATAACCCTTAATCAAATAAGAACAATCATGACCTATTTTAGCGAGACCCACGAGTATGTTCGTGTAGAAGGAGAATTTGCGTATGTCGGCATTACCGATTACGCACAGAAGCAACTGGGCAACATCGTCTACGTGGACATGCCCGACGTGGACGATGACGTGACGGCAGGCGACGTGTTTGGCGCCGTCGAGAGCGTCAAGGCGGCCAGCGACCTCATGTCGCCCGTAAGCGGGACGGTGGTCGAGGTCAACGAGGCACTGGAGGACAGTCCCGAGCTCATCAACCAGGACGCCGACGCCAACTGGATCATCAAGGTGAAACTTTCCGACCCGTCGGAGCTTGAGTCGCTCATGGACGAGGCCACGTACAACTCAAAGAATCAGTAAATGCACCCCTATTTCCCACAAACGCCAGATGACATCCGGCACATGCTCGAGGTCATCGGCATTGGCTCCGTCGACGACCTCTACAAGGATGTGCCCGAGAGCGTGCGCCTGAAGGGCGACTACGACCTGCCACCGTCGCAGAGCGAGATGGAGATACGCAGAAGGCTTGACCAGCTGGGCAAGCTCAACAAGCAGTTGGTCTGCTTTGCGGGCGCTGGCGTCTACGACCACTACACGCCCGCCATCATCCCGCAGATCGTGGAGCGGTCGGAATACCTGACCAGCTACACACCCTACCAGGCGGAGATCTCGCAGGGCACCTTACACTACATCTTCGAGTACCAGACCATGATGGCGCGCCTCACGGGCATGGAGGTGTCCAACGCCTCGATGTACGACGGCGCCACCGCCACGGCCGAGGCGGCCCTGATGATGGTGGCCGCCACCAAGAAGACGCACCGCGTGGTCGTCAGCGACGGACTGGACCCCAAGGTGCAAGAGGTGGTGAGCACCTACGCCCACTTCCACGGCATCGAGCTGGTCACCCTGCCCACGAACGGGGGTACCACCGACTGCTCGACGCTCGGCGCCACGCTGGCCGAGGGTGGCGTGGCAGGCGTCATCGTACAGCAACCCAACCGCTATGGCATCATCGAGGACTTCAGCGGGCTGGCCGACCGTTGCCATAAAGCCAAGGCGCTGCTGGCCATCAACAGCGTAGCCGCCGACCTGGCCCTGCTCAAGACGCCGGGCGAATGGGGAGCCGACATCGCCGTCGGCGAGGGGCAGAGCCTGGGCATACCCATGTCGTGGGGAGGCCCATACATCGGCTACATGTGCACCACCGAAAAGCTCATGCGCAAGATGCCGGGACGCATCGTCGGACAGACCGTCGACCAGGATGGCAAGCGCGCTTTCGTGCTGACGCTCCAGGCGCGAGAGCAGCACATCAGGCGCCAGCGCGCCACGTCCAACATCTGCTCCAACGAGAGCCTCATGGCCCTGTGGGTCACCATCTACATGGCTGCCATGGGCCCCAACGGACTGCGCGAGGCCACACAGATGGGATGTGACGGCGCCCACTACCTGCACGACCGGCTCTTGGGAACCGGCCACTTCTCCGATGCGTTCCCCGGAAGGGAGTATCTCAACGAGTTTTGTGTCCGCTATGATGGTGACCTGCACGCTCTTCAGGAGCGATGGACCGACCATGGGTTCATGGGCGGGGTAGCCATCGCCGACGACACCGTCATGCTGGCCGTCACCGAGCAGCGCAGCCAAGAAGAGATTGACCAACTGGTGGCACTGGTTCCGTGAAACACTTCTCCTACCCACCTAAAACTTTCTGATTCATGAACAGCAAACTATACGACCGCCTCATCTTCGAGCTAAGCCGTCCGGGGCGGATAGGCTACAGTCTTCCGAAGAGTCCCTTCCCACGCCACAAACTGCCACAAGGCCTGTGCCGGGAGACGGAAGCCGCCCTGCCCGAGTGCGACGAGATGACCGTGGTCCGCCACTACACCAACCATAGCGGCAACAACTTCGGCGTGGACAACGGCTTCTACCCCCTTGGCTCCTGCACCATGAAGTACAATCCCAAGATCAACGAGGAGGCGGCCAGCCATCCCGACTTCAAGAACCTGCACCCCCTGCAGCCTGCCTCCACGGTGGCGGGCGCGCAGACCATAGCCGACGAACTGAAACGGATGCTGTGCTCTCTGACGGGCATGGCCGACTTCACGCTGAAGCCATGCGCCGGCGCTCACGGCGAGCTCACGGGCCTCATGATCATACGCGGCTACCACGAGAGCCGCGGCGATACCAAGCGCACCAAGGTGCTCGTGCCTGACTCGGCCCATGGCACCAATCCCGCCTCGGCGGCTGTCTGCGGCCTCGATGTCGTCGAGGTGAAGAGCAAGACGGACGGCACGGTCGACGTGGACGACCTGGCCACCAAGCTCGACGACTCCGTGGCGGCCATGATGATGACCAATCCCAACACGCTGGGCATCTTCGAACACGACATCACACGGATCGTCGACATGGTGCACCATTGCGGCGGACTGATGTACTACGACGGGGCCAACCTCAACCCGCTGCTGGGCGTGTGCCGACCGGGTGACATGGGCTTCGATGTCATCCACGTCAACCTGCACAAGACATTCTCCACGCCACACGGCGGCGGCGGACCGGGCAGCGGGCCTGTGGGCTGCCGCAAGGGCCTGGAACCATTCTTTCCCGTGGTCAACCCCTACCACGGCAACTTCCTCGTGGAGATGCGCGCCTGGACGTACATCCTCAGTCTGGGGCGCGAGCACATCAAGCGGGTCGGCCCCCTGGCCACGCTCAACGCCAGCTACATCAAGGCTTCGCTACAGGATGTCTACGAGTTGCCCGTCAAGGGGCTGAGCAAGCACGAGTTTGTGTTCAATGGCCTGCGCGACAAGTCGACGGGGGTGACCACGATGGATGTGGCCAAGCGGCTGCTCGACTTCGGCTTTCACGCGCCCACCATCTACTTCCCGCTCCTGTTCCACGAGGCGATGATGATCGAGCCCACGGAGAACGAGAGCCTGGAGACCATCGACCGCTTCATCGCCGCCATGCGTCAGATAGCCGAGGAGGCGAATGCCGACCCCGAACGGGTGAAGACTGCGCCCCACGACACTCCCATCAAGCGAGTGGACGACGTGCTGGCAGCCAAGCATCCTGTGCTGACGCTCCCCGCGACAGACAATTGATTTTTGACAACCGGCAAATAGCTCGAGAACATGACACAGACCGATCTATTGATCATCGGCAGCGGACCTGGCGGATACCAGGCCGCCGCCTATGCCGCCCGGCAAGGATTGCGGGTGGTGATAGCTGAGGAGCGCATGGTGGGCGGCACCTGCCTCAACTGCGGTTGCATACCCACCAAGGCGCTCATACACGACGCCGCCCAAGCCACAGGCGACCCCGCCGAGGGGGCGCGCCGCCTGGAGGCGGCCATACGGCGCAAGGACCAGCTCGTCGGCAATCTGCGGGCGGGCGTGGAGGCACTGCTCAGCCAACCGGGCATCAGCCGGGTGCAGGGGCACGCCGCGTTCCTGTCGCCCTGTACCATTCAGGTGGGCGACAACGTGTTCACGGCCAACGACGTCATCATCGCCACGGGCTCACGGGCCAAGATACCGCCCGTGGAGGGCCTGACTCCTGACGAGGTGCTTGCCAACCCCCACGTCGTCACCTCCAGGCAGCTGCTCGCACAGGCCACCCTACCCCGCCGTCTCTGCATCGTCGGGGCAGGTGTCATCGGCCTGGAGATGGCTTCCGCCTTTCGGTCCCTGGGAAGCGAGGTCACCGTCATCGAGTATATGAAGGAGTGCCTGCCTGCCATGGACCAGGAGATGGCGCGCCGCCTGCGCAAGGCGCTGGAGAAGCAGGGCGTGACCTTCCACATGGGCTGCAGCCTGCTACGCGTGGAGGGCGACACCGTGACCTACTCCAACCTGAAGAAGGGAACCGCCGAGACGCTCCAGGCCGACAGCATACTCGTGGCCACGGGGCGACAGGCCAACGTGGACGCACTGGGACTGACTAACACCCCTGTTGAGGTGGGCAAGCACGGCATCGTGGTCAATGACAACATGCTGACCACCTGTCCGCACGTCTACGCCATTGGCGATGCCAACGGACGGCAGATGCTGGCCCACGCCGCCACGTTCCAGGGTTACCGCGCCGTCAACCACATCCTGGGCCGCACCGACCACATACGGCTCGACATCATGCCGGCAGCCGTCTTCACGCGTCCCGAGGTGGCCTCGGTGGGGCTCACGGAGGACTTGTGCAAGCAGCGGGCGATGGCCTTCACCACCCACAAGGCCGTCTACCGCGCCAACGGCCGGGCGCAGGCTACCGAAGCCGCCGACGGCTTGCTCAAACTCGTGTGCGACGACCAGGGCAAGGTCATCGGTGCCCACGCGCTGGGACAAGAGGCCGCATGGCTCGTCCAGGAAATGGCTTCGCTGATGAACTTCGACGTGACACTCGACCGCCTGGCCGAGATTGTCCACATCCATCCCACGCTGGGCGAGATACTCCTCGATGCGGCAAGCCACTGAGCGGCCGGCAAGTCACTTGCCGCCTGCGTCAGCAGAACGGGCAAGAGTTTTCATGATCAGTATGCTGTGAATAGAATGTAAACCGATGATACTTTTTTGATGGGTTTACATTCTATTATAGAGCCTACACGCTTCAATAAAAACCAAAGAATGTGATAGAATTTATAACGGTTTACATTCCCCGCCGCACCCCTGCGCGCGGTAGGCAGTGTGAAAGTCTTACCTCACGCGGTAAAGGGTCACGGAGCTGTTGAGTCCGGAGGGCATGGGCGCCCAGTCGGCATAGGTGGTCTTCTGGTAGTGTATGTTCACCACGTTAATCTCCTCCATCTTTCGCCAGGGATAGCCCTTCCGGTCGAGCTGAGCGATGCGGTTGGCCGGAAGGTTTGTCACTTCGATGCGTATGCGGTTGAGCCCAGGCTTGAGCAGGCCATCGAATTGCAAGATGAAGGGCGCCGCCCAGGCGCACCCGACGAGCGAATCGTTGACATAGACGCGTGCGCTCTCACGCACGTCGCCCAGGTCAATGGCCCAATGGTTGCCCTCTTGCAGTTCTTTCTTGTTCATTCTCACTTGACATTCGTAGATGCCCGTGCCCATGAGTTGCCGTAAGGTGTCGTTTAGGTTTTCCCACGTGCGCAGATGGCTGATGGAGAGTTTTTTGTCGTAAGCGGGCACCGCATCCTTGAACGAGAGGGTCCATCCGTTGTTGAGCGTCTTGCGGTGGCTGTCCGCAGGCGTTGTCATGCGTTTCGGCAGGTTAGCCAATTGCGTCGCGAGAGAGTCAGTCCTTTGTGAGAACGTCTCCAAAATCAGCGACTCGCCAGAGCGTAGGTTGACCCGTATGGAATCGTCTTTCCGTGTGACTTGGTAGCGTTGTCCGTTCATCGGGTCAAACCAGACGGCTTCTTCGAACGGGACCGAAAGGGTCGTCGTGGCGTCGACATCTTGTCCCGAAAGGTTGGCCATGAAGTAGTGATAGCCCTGGTCGTTGGCCCTGCGTATGAGGCGCAGGCCGTGTTTCGCCTTGAGCTCCTCGGCCTTGGACGCTTGAGCCATAGCGCGGGCGTCGGTGCCCACGATGACGGTCGCCCCCTGGAGGCGCAGGCTGTCGATGTGCTGTCTGACGGCTGTCGTGAGCAGGTTGTCCTTGTTGGGCAGGATGAGCGCCTTGTATCGGGTGCCGTCGGCCGTCTGGAGCATGCCGTTGGCGTATCGCGTGCGGAGCAGGTGGCGCTCGCTGATGTAGTCGCAGTCATAGCCGAGACGGTCTATCTCGTCGATCGTCTGTGCAAACTCGGGAGCCAGTTGACCCATAGTATGTATAGCAAACTGCATGAGGCGCTTGCCCTGGCTCTGCTTATTCCACAGGTCGCGCACGGGCACGAAGACCAGGAAGTCGTTGTCAGGGCGTCCCCATTGCAAGAAGCTCTGGCAGCGGGTGATGTAGCTCATGAGATAGGGCGCGTCGCGCCAGATGGTGTTGGTGGGACTCATGTCGATGCTGGCGTAGAACTTCCATCCCGGCCAGGGGTCGTCCTTGGGCGAGTAGGCCGTGCCGTGGAAGAACATGTGGTTGACACCACCCGCGAACATCAGGTCCATGTCGGGCTTCATCTGCGCGAGCGATGTGCGGAAGTGCTCAGTCAGCCAAGTGAAGGTCTCGCTCGAAGTGTAGGGCTTGCCGCAGATGTGCGCGGCCGATGACGCCCACTTGTACATGGAGAAATCAGAGTCGTTCTTGCGTGTGAAGCCAGGGTCTGTGCGCAGCCCCTTGATGCCGAAGTCGGAGAGGCCGAAGCCCTCGATCTCGGGTATGTCAACGGCCGAGTAGCAGTCAATGAGGTTGGCTGGCGAGCCATGCGCCTGGTTGCGCGTGATGGCTCCGTGGCTGTGTGCCCATGCCGTCCAGGTCTGCGTGAAGTTCTCCAGCAGCAGGTCGCTCAGCGTCTCGCGGTAGTCGGCCACCACCTTCCGGTCTCCGTCCACCAGCTTGTCAAGGTTATCCTCGAGCGAGTAGCCCCTCCGCCGCTCAAACTCCTCAAGGAGACGCGTGGTGTAGTCGGCCTCCGCCACCTCGTAGCTGTCGTTGAAGAAGGTGTGGGGGTAAGGCGTGTGCGTGCGCTCGAAGGCGTCGGCGATGTGCTGGAGGTAATTGCTGACTGCCTGCCGGTCGAAATGGTCGACCACAAGGCCCGCTCCTCCGGGGGCGGCACGCTTGACGCGCATCACGCCATATTTCTGGTAGAGGGCGATGATGCGCCAGTTGCCCGCCTTCGGCAGTTTTCCGGAAAGAGTAAGGGAGGTCAAGACGTTACCATCTTGCTTTTGATCCACCATGACAGTCTTCTTTCCCGATGGTGTCGTGAGATTGAGATGCAGCCCGTCGCAGAAAGCGTAGACGCCCACCAGCCGACAGTTGGCGGCCTTCTTGCTGGGCGGGGTGAGGTCGAAGCCTTTGAGGTGGCGTCCTTCCGTATGCTTGTCCACGATGACCATCTGCGAGGCACTCTCCTCCATCGGTACCCAAGGACCGCCAAACGGCCAGCCCGTCCCGGTGGCCATGTCGACCTCTATGCCGTTTGCCGCGCCCTGTTGCTCGGTGTAGCGCAACATCTCCATCCACCGGTCCGACAGGTAGTCGATGTCGTTCCGCTCATTGTTTTGCACGCCATAGATGGGCGTTATCTCCACGGCGCCCGCTCCGCAGGCAGCATACTGCCGCAGGGACCATTCGAGGTTGGGCTTGTCGACGGCCGACCCAAACCACCACCAGCGCAGTCCGGGCTTGGCCTCTTGTCGGACGACGGGCCACTGTTGGGCGTGGAGCGCAAGCGGAAAAGCGCAGGCGAGTAGGAAGAAATAAGCTTTTCGCATGATAGAAAGTGATGTTTTAGTAGATGAAAAGAGGTAGGATGGACGTTTGCGAATAAGTCCGAGAGTGCCAGGCGGGCGCCGGTCGCTGCCCCATGGCTCACTCGTGATGGTAAGGCTCGCCCTTGATGATGGTGCAAGCCCGATAGATTTGCTCGGTGAAGACAAGACGCACCATTTGGTGGCTGAATGTCATTCGCGAGAGCGACACCATCTCGTTGGCGCGCTTGTAGACAGCCTCTGAGAAACCATAGGGGCCGCCGATGATGAAGACCAGGCGCCGCGCGGTGTTCTGTTTCTTCTGCAGCCACGCGGCAAACTCCACGCTTCGGTGCTCCGTGCCGTGCTCGTCGAGGAGCACCACGGTGTCGGAGGGTTGCAGCTGCTTGAGCAGCAGCTCGCCCTCCTGCGTCTGCTGCTGCTGCTCGGATAGGTTCTTGGTGTTGCGCAGCTCGGGTATCACCTTGATCTCGAAGGGCATGTAGTGGCCGATGCGCTCCGCATAGTCGTTGATGCCTGCGAGGAAATGCTTGTCCTGGGTCTTGCCCACGAGCAGGAGGAGGGTCTTCATGGGCGCTTGTCGTAGAGGGTCTTGCCTTTGCGGACGGGGCAGAGCGTCTCGTCCTGGTCGATCTTTTGGTATTCGTTCTTGCGCTTGGGGTTCATGGGGAACCAGCCTTTCTCCACGCGCTTCTTCTGCGAGAACAGCTCGCCGATGGACCAAAGCAAGCTGGCGCCGAGCACGCCGATGAGCGCCGAGGCGACGGTCTGCTCGATGAGGAGCGAGGCGATGACGCAGGCCACGCCCACCACGAGGAAGACGACCCAGGGGCGCGTGCCGTAGTAATACTCGGCCTTGATGACCAGCGGGTGGCAGAATCCTATGATGAGAAACGTGCAGACGGCGATGATGAGACCTGTGAAATACATAAGTGGTAAAGTGGATTAAATGGATGTGATGTGTTCTGTTGGCGTTGTTATGATATGCAAATTTATTAAATAAACCTGTGGTGTGCAAAATTACAAAAAAAAATATGGATGGATAAGTGCTAATCAGATTTTTTATGGTAACTTTGCGATGAAATAAGGACCAAAATTATTTTTTATATATTGTTATGGAAAACAATGCAGAATTGATAGCCCAGTGTGAGGCCAAGGCCAAGGAGTGGCTTTCGCCCTCGTTTGACGAGCAGACGCGCCAGGAGGTGCAAGCCATGCTCGACAACCCCGACAAGACAGGCCTCATCGAGGCTTTCTACAAGAGCCTGGAGTTTGGCACGGGTGGTCTGCGCGGCATCATGGGTGCCGGCACCAACCGCATGAATGTCTACAACGTGGGCATGGCCACACAGGGCTTCGCCAACTACCTGAAGAAGTGCTACAAGGACCGCAAAGAGATCAGCGCAGTGGTGTGCCACGACTGCCGCAACAACAGCCGCCTCTACGCCGAGACGGTGGCCAACATCTTCTCGGCCAACGGCATCAAGGCTTACATCTTTGACGACCTGCGCCCCACGCCCGAGTGCTCCTACGCCATCCGCTACCTCAAGGCGCAGGCTGGCGTGAACATCACGGCCAGCCACAATCCCCGCGAATACAATGGCTACAAGGCCTACTGGGAGGATGGCGCGCAGGTGCTTGCGCCGCATGACACGGGCATCATCGACGAGGTGAACAAGGTGACAATCGATGACGTGAAGTTCACCCCCAACAAGGAGCTCATACAGGTCATCGGCGAGGACATCGACGAGCCTTACCTCCGCCAAATCCGCACCATCAGCATCGACCCCGATGTCATACGCCGACAGCACGACCTGAAGATTGTCTACACACCGCTCCACGGCGCCGGACGCGTCATCATACCGCGCTCGCTGGCTTACTGGGGATTTGACAATGTCCACTGCGTGCCTGAGCAGATGATCAAGGACGGCAACTTCCCCACCGTGGACCGGCCCAACCCCGAGTTTGCCGAGGCGCTGACACTCGGCCTTCGTGACGCCAAGGCGCTCGACGCCGACATCCTGATGGCCTCAGATCCCGACGCCGACCGCGTGGGCATGGCCTGCAAGAACGACAAGGGCGAGTGGGTGCTCATCAACGGCAACCAGACATGCATGATCTTCCTGTGGTACATCATCGCCAACCGCAAGGCCACGGGCAAGCTCAAGCCTTCCGACTTCATCGTGAAGACCATCGTCACCACCGAGCTCATCAAGAAGATCGCTGACAAGCAAGGCGTGGAGATGCGCGACTGCTATACGGGCTTCAAGTGGATCGCACGCGAGATTCGCCTCTCTGAGGGCAAGCAGCAGTATATCGGCGGTGGCGAGGAGAGCTACGGCTTCCTGGCCGAGGACTTCGTGCGCGACAAGGATGCCGTCTCGGCTTGCTCCCTGCTCGCTGAGATTTGCGCCTACGCCAAGGACAAGGGCAAGACGCTCTACGACATCCTCATGGACATCTACAAGGAGTATGGCTTCTCCAAGGAGTTCACCATCAACGTGGAGCGCCCGGGCAAGACGGGAGCCGAGGAAATCCAGGCCATGATGACAAACTTCCGCGCCAACCCGCCGAAGGAACTGGGCGGATCACGCGTGGTGCTTTGGAAGGACTACAAGAGCCTGCAAGCCACCGACGCCGAGGGCAATACGACCAAGCTCGACATGCCGGAGACCAGCAACGTGCTGCAATGGTTCTGCGACGATGACACCAAGGTCAGCGTGCGTCCCTCAGGCACAGAGCCCAAGATCAAGTTCTATATTGAGGTGAAGGGCACCATGACCGATGCCGCCCAGTATGAGGAGCTCGACCACAAGGGCACCGACAAGATTGAGGCCATCAAGAAGAGCCTCGGCCTCTAAGCCTTCTTGCGCATAGCGCATCCATCACATCACAAGAAGCCATCTTCCACGTGTGGGAGGATGGCTTCTTGCGTTTTGCAGATTTGCAGATGGGGAAGAAACATTTTTCTGCAATTAAATGGCCTGGTGAAGGTGATTTTTCGTATCTTTGCAAGTGGATTCCTCATGAAGGGTCTCCAAGACATCGCTGGTAAACAAAAAGCATTCGCTATTATTTCGCGTTCAGCCAAAAGCCTCGGAAACTTATTGGAAATAACGTAACAAGAAATAATTGTGATAAGGTGTTCGGTATGGATGCCTTAATCCGTTGAGTATTAGCAATGCATCACGCATAGGCGTGGTGTGTTCTTATTTGACGGGTTGAGGTTTCCATTCCGAGGCTGCCTCATAGCTGAACGCAATAAGGCGCATCGCGCCCTTTTTGCGTCTTGGCGTGACTTGATAGTTGTGTGCTCGTTTCATCATCTAACTATCAATCAACTTGTTATGCCAAGAAGAACTATTGACAAGGCCAAGGCTGCCAAGAAAGACGAGTTTTACACGCAGCTGGAAGACATCAACAAAGAGCTCAAGCATTATCGTGACCATTTCCGTGGAAAGATTGTGCTGTGCAATTGTGATGATCCGCGTGTGAGCAATTTCTTCACTTACTTCGCTTACAACTTTGAGTTTCTCGGTCTGAAGAAACTCATTACCACTTGTTACAAGAACCAAGACGTGGACTTGTTCAGCCAAAGCCATTGCGAGCATGCCGTTTACCTGGAGTACGAAGGCGACAAGAACGGCAATCACATACCCGATGCCGAGGAAATCGGGGTGAAACCACTTGCGGGCGATGGCGATTTCCGTAGCCGGGAGTGTGTGGAACTCTTGAAGGAAGCCGATATCGTGGTAACCAATCCGCCGTTCTCCTTGTTTCGGGAATATATCGCCCAACTGATGGAGTATGACAAGAAGTTTTTGGTGATTGGAAATCAGAATAATGCAACTTATAAAGAAATTTATCCCTTGATAAGGGATAATCGAATTTGGCTCGGGTATCACACGGGTGATATGTCTTTTAAGGTGCCTGATAATTATGAGGAAAGGGCTACTCGTTCTTGGATAGATATTAACGGGCAAAAGTGGAGAAGCTTGGGGAATATTTGCTGGTATACGAATTTGGACATTAAAAAACGCCATGAAGACATGCCGCTTTATAAGTCATATTCTCCAAATGAATATCCCAAATACATCAACTATGATGCGATTGAAGTTTCAAAAACAGAGCTTATACCTTATGATTACGATGGTGTGATGGGGGTACCTATTACTTTTTTGGAAAAGCACAATCCTGCCCAATTTGAAATTATAGGCATTGGGAATGGAGGAGAGCTTGGGGTCGAATGTGGAGTAAGTTCTAACTTAACTCCAGAGCAATGTGCTGCTTTGTTGCGTGAAGACAAAAGTTTCAGAAGGGGCAAACTTTGCTATCGCTTGCCTAATGGAAAACTAAAAGGCTGTTTTGCAAGATTATTAATCAGAAAAATAAAATGAAAGAGATGGACATCAAGCCACATTCCATTCTAGTTCGTGACCTTGTGGCAGGTTACTCTAACGACCCCAACCAGGGTGTTTATGCCTACGGCGGGAAGCTCAACGTGCGCCCTCCTTATCAGCGTGAGTTTCGTTATAATCTCAAGCAACAGCAAGCTGTGATAGATACCATATTGCAAGGGTATCCACTCAACATCATGTATTGGAGCGTGACGGATGATGGCATCTATGAGATGATTGATGGGCAGCAGCGTACACTCTCCATCTGTGAATACTATGCGGATCATGGTTTTCACCTGGTGCGCGAGGGTCGTCCCGTGCTATATTATGACAACCTGACGGACAAGGAAAAAGAAGACTTTCTCAACTATGAGTTGACCGTCTATTTCTGTACGGGCACAGACAAGCAAAAACTCGATTGGTTTCGCGTGATCAACATTGCTGGTGAGAAGTTGCTCGACCAGGAGCTGCGCAACGCTGTCTATGTGGGACCCTTTGTGACCGATGCGCGCCGCTATTTCAGCAAGAACCTTTGCGTGGCCTATAAGGTGGGGAACAAATACTTGAAAGGAACGCCAGTGGAGCAAAGCTATCTTGAGACGGCGCTGAGATGGGCGGCACGCCATGACGGGGTGGTGGACGCAAGCCCGATAGACAAGTATATGGCTCTGCACCAATGTGACCCCAATGCCAACAAGCTGTGGGCCTACTTCATGCAGGTCATGACCTGGGTGCAAACAACCTTTCCCCACTATCGTCGGGAGATGAAGGGACTTGACTGGGGCGCGATGTTTGATTCGTTTGGTGATGGCGACTACGATGTGGACGCATTGGAAAAGCAAATCGCAGAACTGATGGAAAGCGATGAAATCACTCGCAAGGCAGGCATCTATCGCTATGTGCTGAGTCACGACCTGCGCGACTTGTGCTTCCGAACATTTGATCAGCGACAGAAGCGCGAGGCTTATGAGCGGCAGAAGGGCGTCTGTCCGCGTTGTGGCAAGCATTTCCCGATTGAGGAGATGGAGGCCGACCATATCAAGCCTTGGATAGAGGGCGGTACCACGGTGGCCGACAACTGCCAGATGCTTTGTCAGTCGTGCAACAGGCGTAAGGGTGCCAAGTGATGGCAGGCGCTTCATGGGGTGGGCACGTCAATGGAAGGCCCGATAACGATGGATTTTCCCTTGATTTGGCACAAAATGCAATCCTTGTGCAAAAAAGTAGGCGAAAAGTTTGGAGGTTTCCAAAAAAGTCTGTACCTTTGCACTCGCAATTCAGAAATCAAGCAACCAAGCAATTCTGAAGCGCAGCAAGGTCATGCGTCCTTAGCTCAGCTGGTAG
>DJOV01000094.1:0-15979 GCA_002437285.1 Prevotella sp. UBA6429
AAATCGGATTGGCTACACTGATTTGCATGGTATCTGTTTTGGTGACAAAGTTAAGGAAAATAATTGTTTCCGAAAAGCAAAGCACGCTCTTTTTTGGTCGAGTTCTTTTTTTCCTGCATGACGCGAGTGAGCAAGTCACGTCTTTCTTGTCTTCTTTCTCCATTCGTTCCAAGAAGGTTCATTCAAAATAAGCGGGTGCCTGATTTTACTTTTTGCCTTTGTTCGGGTCATATAGTCGTAACGTCTCTGAAAAAGAGCTCTACTTTCACGACGATGCGTCCCGAAGAAAGAGGTCTGTGTACTGCAGACCATTCTTCCGTGAACCAACAAAAAACGACAGAAAATCAAGGAGACCACGATTATGGAGACAAAGAAGAATATCAAGAGAGCAATGTTCATCGCATTAACCTTGTTGACGTGCGCGACCGCCTCTGCGCAGCGCAGACATCATGGGCATGTGCGCCCCTGTGCCTATCGGCCCGCCGTGGTGAGGGTCGTGTATCGGCCCGCCGTCACCGTGCGCGTCAGCAACAGGTTGAACAAGAAGGATCGCTTGAACATGGCATTGGCTTATTTGAACAACAACAAGACGTTGAGCGTCTCCCAATATAGCAAGATGACCGGACTGGCCAAGGCGACGGCGGAAGCGGAGCTGGATGCTTTTGCCGTCAGCAGAAACAATCCCATCAAGTTGGTCATGAGCGGCAAGAAGAAACTTTACGTGGTATGACGATAGAGGACAAAGACATTCTCCAGGCTGTCCGCGAGAAATCCGAAAGGGGCTTCCGTCTCTTGATGCGGAAGTACAAACAACCGGTGTATTGGCACATTCGCCGACTGGTAGTTGCCCATGATGAGGCGCAAGACGCCACTCAGGAAACGTTCATTAGGATATTTCGCTCCATAGGCCAGCAGCGGGACGATGCCACTTTCCGGGGCTGGATCTTCCGCATAGCCACTCACGAGGCCCTTCGGCTGATAGCCAGCCGAAAGCACGAACTGGCATCGCTGGACGATGACGACAATGGGGCGAGGCGCATGATGGCAGACCCTTATGTGGACTACTCCGACTTGGAAACCGTAAAGTTGCAAAGGGCCATCCATACCTTGCCTGCCAAGCAACAAGCGACCTTCAACCTTCGCTATTACGACGAACTCAGTTATGAGGAAATAGCGGAAGCGATGGGCTCCTCTGTCTCCGCCGTCAAGATGAACTTTCATCTTGCCAAGGAGAAGATTGTCAAATACATGAAATCGAACGACTAAAAGCGCAATGACAATGACAAACAAAGATTTCAATCTCGATCATGTCGGTAAGCGGATGCCTTACACCACACCGGATGGCTTCTTCGACAAGCTTGAGGAGAATATCTGGCAGGAGGTCAAGGCTGACTGCCGGGCGGAAGCAAACGAACACACCGGAGGCATGCGCCTGGCTGCACGCGGGCAGCGCAGCGTGCGCCTCCTCGTGCGTAGCGTCTTGGCAGTGGCCGCTTCTGTCGCATTGGTACTGGTCGTCCACATGAGCTTCCGCAAGTCGGACGTTCCCACGGACCATGATGTCGACCAGGCTTTCAGCCAACTCACTGCCGACGATCAAGCCTACTTGCTGAGCGTCTACCAGGAAGATGTGTTCATCCATGAGTGAACATCCCATCGGTGCGACAAAATACATATAAATAACCATTCTATTTACAACAAAATGAAGAACTACATTTTCAGAACATTCGTCGCCGTCATGATGATGATGGCCTGCTGCGCCACCGCCCTTGCGCAACACGACACACCGCGGCGCACCGACCGGCAGCAGCGTATCTCGCGTGAGCAACTGGCAGAGGTGCAAGCCAGGCACATTGCCAACGAACTGGCTTTCAGTGATGCCGTCACAGAGCAGTTTGTCAAGACTTACTGCAATTGCCAAAAGGAAATCTGGGCATTGGGACCTCGCAAGCGCCCAGGCAGGCAAGGACAGACGGAACAGGAGAACGAGGAGCGTATCAAGCAGCGTTTTACCATGAGCGAGGGCATTCTCAACATCCGGCAGAAGTATTACAAGGAGTATTCCAAGTTTCTCACGCAGAAACAAATCGGCAAGGTGTATGAGCAAGAGCGCAAGATGATGGAACGCCTTGCCAAGAGAAGCCGCAGAATGTCAACACCCAAACGACACAACTTATGAGATATCCACTCTTCATCGTCTTCGCCCTGCTCGGTCTTCTTGGTTGGGGCGAAGCTTTTGGCCAGGACATCACGTTCACTAAGGAGACCTTCGTGGATGAAAACATGACGCTGCCCTACAGGAAGGCCAACATCTCAGGCCTTGATGACAAAGCCTCGCTCGTGGTCTATCTGCATGGAGGTTCGAGCAAAGGCAACGACAACGAGACGCAAATGCAGGAACCCGGCATCAGCGCCATCGGCACATGGCTGGCCGACCACCAGCGCAAGGCCATCATGCTCGTTCCGCAATGCCCCACCGACAAGTCGTGGCTTGGCACCACGCAGGATGCCATGGTCAGACTGTTGCACACTTACATTGACCGTGGGGTGGTGGATGCTGACAAGGTCTATATATTCGGGGGCTCCATGGGTGGAACGGGCACATGGAACATGCTGTCCAACCATCCTGACCTCTTTGCGGCGGCGATGCCGGTCGCGGGCAATCCCTCGGGGCTTGACGCTGAGGCCGTCGCTGCCACACCGCTCTACACCGTGATGGGCACCGCCGACAAACTCATGAAGATATCCAATGTCGAAACGTTCCTGAAGGAGATGGACAACCATCAGGCCGAATATCTGTTTGACATCGAAGAAGGATGGACCCATGAGGATGTCTGCAAGAAGAGCTACACCGATGAGCGCCTCAGCTGGGTGTTCGGACACGTAAGGAAAACGCCGTCGGCAATCGCCGGCGCCACCCAAGGACCGGGCGAGGTCGTGCGTGTCGCCTGGTTTACGGTCAACGGGCAAGAGGTGGCTGCGCCGCCGTTGCAAAAAGGTGTCTACATCAAGACTTCTGTCTATGACAATGGCAGCATCGCCTCGGAAAAGGTCTGCGTCCGCTAAACCGCACCCCCAGCCACTGTGCTCCCTGGCGACCATGGCCGGGGTGAACGGGTGTGACGATCATTGGGAATGACGCCAGTAGGTTGTGAGCGTTGCCTCCCTATTCCCCCCCCTAATAAAAATAATTGGGGCGCAATGTGTGTTATATCAATTATTCTGTGTATTTTTGTATTGTTATGACCACAACCATCATCATTCTCATACTGACGGTCATCATCGTGATGGCCGTCTGTTTTGTTTTTGCCGGCCAAGGCCGGAAGGTGCAGGCACGCGAGAGCGCCTCGCTGGCCGAACAAATCAAGCGCCTCACGGCCGACCGCGACGTGCAGTGCGCCAATGCCGACAACTATCGCCAGCAACTGGCTACCCAAAAGGCTGACTATGAGCAACGCCTCCGCTCCGCCAAGGCTGACGCTGAGGCCTATCGCCAGGAGGAGCAGCGACGCTATGCCGAAGCGCTGGCCAACATGCGAAGTGCCTATGAGGCGCAGATCGCTGAGCTGAAGGAGGCTCACGAGAAGCAACTCAGGCAGAACAAGGAGAGCATGGAGGCACAGATTGACGCGTTGAAGCTGATGAACAAGGAGCAGGTGGAGAGCCAGATGAAGCTGATCCGTGAGCAGATGCAGACCACCTCGGAGGAGGTGCTCAAGCGTCGGCAGGACGAGCTGGGCGTGCGCAACAAGGAGCAAGTGTCGAAAATCATCGATCCCTTGCAGCAGAGCCTCAGGGAGATGCAGGAAGCCTTCAACCTCTCGAAGAACCAGCAGAGCGAAGCCTTGACGCGCCTCGACGAGACCATCAAGATCAACATGCGGAAGAGTGCCGAACTGGGTGAGACGGCCGACAGGCTGACACGGGCGCTGACGGGTGAGGTGAAGGTGCAGGGCAACTTCGGTGAGCTGAAGCTCAAGCAGCTCCTTGAGGACATGGAGCTCAAGGAGGGCGAGCAGTTTGACACCCAGGAGACTCTGCGTGACAAGGCCGGGCGAACGGCCAAGGGTGATGACGGCAAGGGATTGATACCCGACTTCATTCTCCACTTCCCCAACAACCGGCACGTGGTGGTCGACTCGAAGATGTCGCTCACCGACTATGAGCGCTACATGAACGCGGAGGATGGATCGGAGGAGAAGACGGCATTCCTCAAGGCGCACATCGCCAGCGTCAGGGCGCAGGTGAAGCGCCTGGCGCGCAAGGAGTACACGCGTTATCTGCCCAGCGGATACAATCGTCTCAACTTTGCCATCATGTACGTGCCTATCGAGGGCGCACTCAACCTCGCCCTGCTCAATGATGGCACTCTCTGGCGCGAGGCTTACGACCAAGGCGTGCTCATCCTCGGCCCGCAGACGATGTACATGAACCTGCGCGTGCTGGAGATGATGTGGACGCAAGTGCGCCAGCTCAAGAACCAACAGGCCATGATGGATGCTGCCAACACCGTCGTGGAGCGGGTGCAAGATTTCGGCATGCGCTTCATGGATGTGGAGGCGAGCATGAACGACACGCTCAAGAAGATGGCCAAGCTCAAGATCACCACCGCCGACAGTGGCCCCAGCATCATCACCGCTGCCAAGAAGTTGCTCACGGCGGGAGCCAAGGAGAACAAGAAGAAAAAGTCACTCGACGAGATGGACGAGTCGATGTTTATCGAGGGCGACAGCGAGGACGCCGCCGGCAAGGCCTGAGGCGGGGCCTTACAGGCATGGGCACAGCCTTCCCCCAATAGGTCGCGGCTTTAGCCTCCCGCCTCAAATGTCTTTCTTGTCCGCATCGTTGTCGGTCATGCGATAGCCTTTCCACACACGGTAGTACCATTCGATGTCTTTGTATTCCACCTTCCGATGTGCGGGAATGCCTGAAGATTTCATGGTCTGCATGCGGGCCGGCCATCCATTGATGAAGAAATCGTATTTTTCAAGTTGCTCCACCTTCATGCTGTCATGATTGAGGTACGACGCGAGCGAGTCTCGCAGGAAAGCCTCTCCCTTTTCAGCCAGTTCTCCCGAGAAGAGACTTTGGAAGACCGTTGACACCAGTTGCGCGGTCGCCTCAGGCGGGATGCGCGTTATGCTGCTGGAGTAGATCTCGTAATCGCCCTTTGTGCCTTCCTCATCTTCCATGTAGGTGACGATGGCTTTCGTATGTGTGGGGTAGATGGATGAGGTGGAGTCGGTCTCGTCGATGACTCCGAGTTTCACTTGGTTTCCGTGAAGGTCAAACAATAGCGGCAACTCCTCGATGCATCGTCTCACGCTTGCCTCATTGCTCACGCTGAGTGCAATGGCATTTTCAAAACGCTTTCGCGGCATGAAAGAGTCGATGCCCGGTTCGTCTCCGTAGAATTTGTCAAGGGCTTTCCGTGTGCCTTTCAAGAACAGTTCCCTGACCTCACGCCAATTGTCCACGCTCTCGATGGTTCCCAGGACATCCGTGTGGAATTTGATCTTGATGTTGTCAAATGCTTCCAGGATAGCCAGGTTCAGCTTTGTTTCGAATGTCTCCGTCGAAGAGGTCGTGTCTACCTTGACTGCCATGGGCGTGAACTCCATTTTGTATCCCTTTGACGTGGAGTCCGTCACCACAATCATGCAGTCGCGGGTATAATAACTGATGGTGGAGGTGTCAGTGCCCGCAATCTTGTACACGGCATCCGTGTAGGTGTATTTCATGGTGTCACCCTTGCAGTAATAGGCGATTACGTTGATGACGGAATCTTCTTGCGTCTCTTGCAAGGAGACAGCTTGCGCATGCAAGGCAAGTGTGCAACTGGCCAGCGCGAGGACGAAGGTAAGTAGTCTTTTCATGTGCTATGCTTTGATGAATGGTTTCGGGAAAAGAAATCAGCCACAGGAGGGCGCGTTCAGCCCATCATTAGCGCATAGCCGGCGCAGAGCGCCAACAAGGCGGCCATGATGGTGTCGGCCACGCGGGCGTAGCGTGTGAAGAGCCTGTGCAGCGCTCCGCCGGCCAACAAGTAGACGAGGTTGGCGCCCGGTCCGGCCAGTTCGAGCAGCAATGCCACCAGCAGCAGGTCTGTGAGACGGTTGGAGTGGGGGAGCACAAAGGTGGTGTAGGCCATCAGGTCGAAGAGGATGATCTTGGCATTGGTGAGTTGTACGATCAGTCCCGAGCGGAAGGTGCATGTCTTGTCGGCCTTTTTCGATGTGGCAGAGCTTCGGTAGATCTGCCAGGCCAGGTAGAGAATGTAGGCACACCCCACATATTTCAGCACGCCCACATAGCGGCCCATCACGGCACCCAACCAGTGGGTGGCCAGTGCGGCGCCCACTGCAGCAACGCTGAAGCCTGCCAGAAGGCCCAGCCACATCACCAGGCTCCGTCTCACCCCATGTCTCATTGAGCAGTGGAGGGCGAAGAGGTTGGCCGGCCCGGGTGTGTAGCCCACCAGCAGTATGGCCAGCAGAAGCGAAGGGAGAAGGTCGATAGGCATGATCAGAAATCTATGGTTGATTTGTCCAAGTCCAGTCTTTCTTGTCTGTCCAAGTCCAGTCTTTCTTGTCTGTCCAAGTTCAGTCTTTCTTGTCTGTTCAAGTCCAGTCTTTCTTGTCTGTCCAAGTCCAGTCTTTCTTGTCTGTTCAAGTTAGGTCTTTAACCATTGTTTAAAAGAAAAACGACCGAACGCAACACTTTTGCGTCGGTCGTTTTAGACGCTATGCAAATCGGGGGGGATGTTTACATAGGCCATATTGTTGGCTTAACCCTTGCTCTCATGAGTGAGTTCTACCCGTTGCTCTCGTGAGTGAGTTCAACCGTTGCTCTCGTGAGTGAGCCAAAGCCATCTGTTCGTGTTTAATACGTGCCGCTCAAGTTTATTTCCTTAGCTCAAGTTTATTTCTTTATCTCAAGCTTCAGTTCCTCAAGCTGCTTGGCATCGAGTTCGCCCGGAGCGTCAAGCATGACATCGCGCCCGCTGTTGTTCTTCGGGAATGCAATGCAGTCGCGGATGCTGTCAAGGCCGGCGAGGATGCTCACGAAGCGGTCGAGGCCGAAGGCCAGGCCAGCGTGAGGCGGTGCACCATACTTGAAGGCGTTCATGAGGAAGCCAAACTGAGCCTCGGCACGCTCGGGCGTGAAGCCCAGCACCTCAAACATCTTCTCCTGCAGTTGGGTGTCATGGATACGGAGCGATCCGCCGCCAACCTCCACGCCGTTGCAGACGAAGTCGTATGCCTTGGCGCGCACCTGCTCAGGATGCTCGTCGAGCAAGGGAATATCGTCGGGGTTGGGCATGGTGAAGGGGTGGTGCGTGGCCATGAGGCGCTGCTCCTCGTCGCTCCACTCAAAGAGCGGGAAGTCGATGATCCACAAGCACTTGAACACGTTCTTGTCACGCAGCCCGAGGCGGTCGCCCATCTCCAGGCGGAGCGAGCAGAGCTGTATGCGGGTCTTGTTGGCGTTGTCGCCCGAGAGGATGAGCACGAGGTCTCCGTCCTTGGCGCCCATGACCTGCTTGATCTCGGCCAGTGTCTCGGGAGAGTAGAACTTGTCGATGGAACTCTTCACCGTTCCGTCCGCGTTATACTTGATATAGACCAGTCCCTGTGCGCCCACCTGCGGGCGCTTCACGAAGTCGGTGAGCTCGTTGAGCTGCTTGCGGCTGTAGTCGGCGCAACCCGGCACGCAGATGCCGCCGATGTATGCGGCCTCGTTGAACACGCTGAAGTCGCCCTTGCCTTGGAAAGCATCCTTGAGCTCGACAAACTCCATGCCGAAGCGGAGGTCGGGCTTGTCGCTGCCGAAGCGGCGCATGGCCTCGTTCCAAGTCATCTGCTGGAGCTTGGGAAGCTCCACGCCACGTATCTCCTTGAAGAGGTGGCGCGCCATGTCCTCAAAGAGGTTGATGACATCGTCCTGGTCGACAAACGACATCTCGCAGTCGATCTGTGTGAACTCGGGCTGGCGGTCGGCACGCAGGTCCTCATCGCGGAAGCACTTGGCAATTTGGAAATAGCGGTCGAAGCCGGCCACCATGAGCAGCTGCTTCAGTGTCTGCGGGCTTTGCGGCAGGGCGTAGAACTGTCCGGGGTTCATGCGTGAAGGCACCACGAAGTCGCGTGCGCCCTCTGGTGTGGAGCCGATGAGCACCGGAGTCTCCACTTCGATAAACTGCTTGCTGTCGAGGAAGTTGCGGATGAGGATGGTCATCCTGTGGCGCAACTCCAGGTTCTTGCGCACGGCAGCGCGTCGCAAGTCGAGGTAACGGTATTTCATGCGCAGCTCATCGCCACCGTCGGTGTTGTCCTCAATGGTGAAAGGCGGTGTGAGGCTGGGGCTGAGCACGGTGAGCTTCTCGGCGATGATCTCAATGTCACCGGTGGGCATCTTGTCGTTTTTGTTTTCACGTTCCGACACCTTGCCCACCACTTGTACGCAGTATTCGCGTCCGAGTTTGTTGGCGTTGTCGCAGAGATCCTTGTTGTCACTCTCGTTGAACACCAGCTGTGTGATGCCGTAGCGGTCACGCAGGTCGACAAAGGTCATGCCGCCCATCTTGCGCGTGCGCTGTACCCATCCGGCCAGGGTCACTTCCTTGCCGGCGTCGGAGAGGCGCAACTCTCCGCAAGTATTCGTCCTGTACATATCTTTATGTTACGAATTAGATATAAATTTGTCGCAAAAGTACAAATAATATTTGGACGACAAAAGAAAATGGGACGTAATCTTTTGTTGAGCCGAAACATTTTTGGTTCTTCCGGAATATGGAGTGATGAGGCCATCGCATCGGTTTGCATGTAAACAGATGTAAAACCCCAGGGGTGCGGTAAGTACTGACGGGTTCATGCTGCTTGCGTCCTTAGCCTTGCGAGCAAGCTCATGGCCTTGTGAGCAAGCAGCAGTCTGGCGGCTATCGCCGCCTCCCCCACCTCCCTGGTGATAAACCGCTCACGCATGGAAGCGTAAAAGAACCAAGGGTCTCGTCACTCCAAAATCCGAAAGAGCTAAAAAACAAAGCCCTGCCGAAGCCAGCTTAATGCTTCGTGCAGGGCTTATTTTGCTTTTGGCCCCTTTTAAATAATCAAGATGGGGGATGGGTAGCCAAAAGCCGGACTAAGTAATAATAAAATGCAGAATTACCAAAGGCTCATGTCCTTCTTGTATCCCGCCCAGTTGGTGTCCTCGCCGTCTGTCGCAGGCTCGTCGTCCGACCAGAGGCCATCCGACCAGATGTTGCCGCCACCACCGCCATAGGGGTTGTCGGGCTTGGCGTCGGCCCACTGGCCTTGTGAGGAGTGGAGTAGGGCGGCTTGTGCCTTGAGACCCACCCGTTCGGTGACGGGGCTCACATATGTTTTCTTCTTTTTCATGGTGTGCACGTGTTTTGAGTTTTACCAATCGTTTGTTAGCTTGAAGGCGTGTCACTTGACGGCCACCTTCACACCGTTGACCACGTAGATGCCGCTGGGCAGGGCCACGGAGCGCGTCTCACCCTCGCGCAGCGAGGCCACGCTGAGGGTCTGCCCGTTGAGGTTGCGTATGCTGAGGCGCAAGTCTCGGTTGGCCTTGACCGACAGTCGTCCCTCCTGCGTTGTGAGCGTCAGTCCCTCATCGGCATGGGTGTCAGTGGGGCCGCTGATGTCAGTGGGGCCGTTGTTGGGCTCCGTGGAGATGTGGATGTAGCGCACGCTGTTGGGGGCCGTGTTGTCGCAGGCGTAGTAGGAGCGGAACGGCAGCACGTAGATTGACTGGAAACGGTCGGTGACGTTGAGCGAAGAGACAAACCGGTCCTTGTTGAAGTAGAACATCCCGGGCTTGACGGGGACACTCGCGCCGGCATATGTGGCCTGGTTGGTGAGCGTCATCTGCGAGCCGTCGACGGTGCCGGTGGACGTTCCGCACGTGATGAGAGGCTGCTCAGCCGTGACGGGCGTCTTGACGATGGTGGCACCGCTCTGCCGCACGACGAACATCTGTGCCGGGTCTTTCTCGGATACCGGTGCCTCGTCGATGCGCACGACGTAAGCCTCGTTGGGCTGCGTGACACGCTGTCCCGTGTAGGGCGAGAAGTGTCCGTCGATGTCTGTGAAGGTCAGGTCGCTTCCCTTCGGGCGGCTGAAGGCGTTGTCGGTGTTCATCTGGTAGAACGTGAAGGCCGTCTGGTCGTCCTCGTTGCCGTAGGTGCCCGTCTTCCCGTCGACGGCGATGGTGAACGGCAACATGACGGTGACCCACTTCTTGGTGTTCTTGTCAGGCGTGACGCGGCGGGTGTAGTTCACCTCGTTGGCCGCATTGACGCGTATGTCGTGGGGTGAGAAGAAGGGATACTGGTCAGTGAGCACGATGTCGTTCTCGGCCACGAAGTCGTCGCCCGTCTCCGCCTTGGTCGCCACGTTGTCGTCGCTGGCGGTGACACCCTTGGGCAGGAAGATGAGAGCGTTCAGCCCCAATACCTTCTTCAGGTCCACGAGGTTGCCCCACGAGGCATCGGTGTCGCTGAAGAGCAGCGAGTTGATGCGGCTGGCGTCGAAGTAGAGGATGTGCTTGGCATCGACGGGCGCGTTGGTCTTCTTCGCCTCGATGTCCTCGGCGATCTGGTCTACCACCTGCTTGGCGTAGACGTAGCCCACACCCTCGGCCATCGGTTTGTCGTCGGCGTCGGTCAGCGACACGGTGGCACCCACGTAGTAGTTGTCATCGGGTCCCGACGGAGTGACCGCGTTGTTGTAGACCTTCCGGTAGGTCAGCACCGGCTTGTAGTCGACGGTGGAGAGCCGCAGGTCAGTGGCGTAGTAGGCGTAGTAGGCATGTCTCGGCTTGGTGGTGGGTGCGATGTTGTAGCGCGTCTCGTCGCAGACGATGAGGTAGCGCTTCACGTATCCGTCACCGCTGTTGACGGTCATGTCTTTCCACTGTCCACCCTGGCTTGTGTAGGCGTCGTCGGTGTAGCGCGTCTCCTCGTAGTAGAACGTGCCGCTGCCCGATGTGCCCGCTTTGAACTGGTCAGCGTTGTTGCTGCGGAAGGCCTTGTTGCCCGCCACGTCGACCCTCACCTTGTCGCGGTAGTCGTGGCCGGCAGCGTCGGCACGGTGATCCTGCAGGCTCTCGCCGATGAGGTCATAGTAGGCGGATCGCACGAAGTGGTAGCGCGAGTGTCCCGCCTCCGACCCGTTGGGATAGGTCTCGTCGGCGTTCTTGTTGTGCAGTCCCTCGAAGGCGAAGCGCAGTCCTGTGGTGCCGAAGTTGGTGGGCACGGAGAAGTCAACCTTGCCGTTGGTGCCGATGGTGAAGTCGTCGGCCAGATACTGGTTCTTCAGTTTCTTCTCGCCCGACGGCTGCGTGCACGATATTTCCATCTTGTCGATGTAGGGGTTGAGAGCCTCGAGCTGCACCTCCAGCGCCACGTAGGCCAGTTGGTCGCCGGTGAGCCCCTCGACCTGCAGTTTGATGGCATCGTTGTTGAGCTTCTCCAGCGTGAGCTCACCTGCAGGCGATGCGGCGTTGGCCACAGCCTCAGTAGCCACGGCCTCGCCCTTCTTGTCGTAGAGCTTGAGGGTGAATGAGACGTCTGATGAGGTGATGCCGGCATAGATCGCTACCGCGTTGGCACCATCCACATTGTAGACGCCCTTGCCTTTGGCGCTGCAAGAGATGACATAGCCTTCGTAATAGAGGCTCTGCCCGTCGGTGTCGTAGGCAGTGGCTTGGGTTTGAGAGTTGGTTGTAGAGAGAGAAGTGTCTCCCCAAAAGTTCACCTTATGGCGCAAATAGACGGTCTTGCTGCCGCTTGTCGTGTGGACCTTTCCGTCCGTATCGTACTTCCATACCACCTTCGTCTTGGTGAATTCCAGGTCAGCGTTCATGTACCGGTCCTTGCCGTCGGTGATGTAGATGTCGTCGCCCCGCTTGATCTCCGTGCTCTTGCTGTTGCTGTATACCACGCGCGCTCCCACGATGCGGTAGCCTACGGGTATGCGCGTCTTGCCATCCTGCTCGAGGGCGTCGGTGGGCACCTCCAGCCAGTAGGTGCCGTTCTTCAGGCCGAGATAGCTGCGCTCGTCGTCCTTGACGATGGCCGAGATGGTCTTGTCGCCTGTGGTGCCCGCCACGGCCGCACCGCCCACCATGCCACTCTCGTCGTAGAAGAGGAAGTTGGCGCGGAGGTCCTTCACGTTGTTGTAGTCGTATTTATATGAGGTGTAATTGTTGACCTCCTGCTGGGTGATCTTCCCCAAGTCGACGCGCTCAGTCTCAAAAGGCAGGGTGATGCACGACACCGCACTGTTCAGGCTGGTGGCTTCGGGTGCGAGCACCTCGTTGAACTTGTCGGTGCACTCGAAGGTGATGACAAACGACGTCACCTTCACCCGCGCCATTCCCTTCGAATGATCCTGGCGGAAATAGAGGATGTTGCCCATGTCGCTCGGCGAGAGCGACGTGCGCTGGAGCACTGCTCCCTTGGTGCTGCTCGATACGGTGACGGTCTCTTTCGTGTCAGAGAACCCGCTGTCCATCTCACGGAACGTGCTGGCCTGCGAGCCTTGGGTGTCATAGTCCATCACCATCTTGTAGCTGGTGAACCGGTAACCCTTGGGCAGCGACAAGGATATGTGGTTGATAACGTCGGATGCTTCGCCCGAGGCAAACACCAATTGGCCGTCAACCACGGCCACATTGTTGGCGTGCTGGGCCATGAGGCCCGCATCGGTCAGTGTGCTCTCGTCGGATGTGACAAGCGTCATGGGCAGCTGGTTATGCACCCACACGCCGCCAAAGCCGTCGAGGTGGCTCTCGCTGCTGTAGCTGGCCGCCGACACCACATTGCCCGTCTTCGGGCCGATGCTCACGGTCTGCGCCGCTGTGCCACCGCTGATCGCCAGCAAGATGACTGTTGCCAAACAGCAGAGAATGCTTAGACGATGGGCAGCAAACAAATTTTCCTTCTTTGTTTTCATTAGCATAATCTTTGTTACGTTATACATGTTATGCCTCCGATGCCGCGTCCCCTCCCCCGAATCATGACGGGCAGCTGCTCATCGTAAGCGTTGCAAATTTAAGAATTGAAAAGACAGAAACCTGTATGTTTTTCGTCATCGTTGTAACAATCGGCGTGTTACATTGTCGCAAATAAGGCGTACTCTCATGTATCATTGCCCCCAAAGAAAGTGTTGTTCCCTGTCATGCCGCAAGGAAACACCCTGGCCGCAACTAAGCCGTCCACTCGCTGATGAAGTTGCGTGAAAGCCTTAAGCCACAGCGACTTGCACAGACAAGTGCGCCTGCATTTTGGACATGTAACATTCTCAAGCAAACAGTTGCGACAAATTGCGACAACGAAAATGTAACATCGGCCACGCAAATTTGTTGGGAAAGAAGCTTTGCTTTTCCTAAATTTGTCTTAACTTTGTGGCCGAAAGGGGAGAAAGTGCCTGTAGGCCATCGCCGACAGGCATCTCTCCCATAGTTGTTCACTCATCAAAGCCCTCGGGGGGGGGAATATGACAGGAATCTACAAGACATTATTATTATGCTGGGCCATGCTGCTGGCCCTGACGGCTTGCACACGCCAGTCGCAAGCCCCGTCGGCCGCGCAGACGGGCAAGGCCAATCAGTTTTCGGCCGAATACGTGAAGCGCATCAGCATGACGCAGCCCAAGCAGGCGCTCAGCATCCTGCAGACCGCCGAAGACAAGTCGCTCATGCCTCAGATTGACATCCACACGCTGCGGAGCATGGTCTACTTCAACTCCATGGGCGACTACCGCCAAGCCGTCGCCAGCCTGGAGGCCGCACTCAACGATCCCGACTACGACAAGCGCACCGACCTGCAGCAGAGCCTGCTCAACATGGCTGCGCTCGAATACTATTCGCTGGGCCATTACGCCAAGGCCCTTCTCTATGCCGAGAAAGGCGTCGACCTGGCCTACCGGCACGACAACCGCACACTCGTGGCGCAGATCCTGACCACCATGGGCCAGTGCCACAGTGACATCGGCAACGTGGGCCAGGCCGTCAACTGTTTCGACCGAGCCATTGACATCCTTGACACCAAGGCCGCGCACGCTCCCACCTGGAATACCTATTATGACCTGCTGACGGCCTATGCGTTGAAAGCCAACTGCCTGCTCGACATGAAGCAGTATGACGACCTCTTCGACCTGCGCGCCAGCTACGAGGCGGCGCTCAAGAAGGCCAACGGCCTGCCCGAGGGCATCAACAGCGCCAACGACGAGCTCAATGCCACCTTCTTCTCGCTCTACGCCATCGGCTATGAGGAGACTGGCCAGCATGCTGCTGCGAGCACCATGTTTGACAAGCTCACGTCCACCCGTGCGGCGGGCACTCCGTCGGGCGGCACCTTCACCGTGCCCTATCTCTTGCTGACCAAGCGCTACAACGAAGCCATGGCCGCGCTCAGGGTCGAGGAGCAGGCGTGGCTGCAAAGTGGCAGAGACACCATCGACTACAGCTACACACACACCATCCTCATCAACAAGGCGCGCGCCTTGCAGGCGCTCGGACAGTACAAGGAAGCGCTGGAGAACGGCTTGCGCGCCTACGCCCTCGACGACTCGCTCGAGAGGCGCGCCAAGGACCAGAACGCCCTCTGGATCAACGAGCAACTGGGCAAGAAGATGCTCAACAAGTACATCGGACGACAAGACAAGAGCCTGACCATCAGTCGCGTGGCCAATGCGGTGATGGGCGCGCTGCTCGCCGTGTGCATCGCGCTCATGATCTATGCCTTCTGGTCGTACAGGAAAATCAAGGAGAAGAACCGTGCCTCGTCAGCCCTCGTCAGCGAACTGCTGCTCTACAAGCGGCAACTGCTCGACAAGATGGATCCTTACAGCGACGAGGCAAAAAAGGAGACCGAGGACGAGATGCTCCTCTATGAGAACTTCATGAAGATAGAGAAGCTCATCGTCGACAAGAATCTCTTCGTGCAGCCCAGGCTTGAGCGCGCTGATGTGGCCAGCGCGATGGGCATGTCGCTCAATGACTTCAACGCCCTCTTCAACCGCTTCTCCTCCGTGTCGTTCAACAACTACATCAATGACCTGCGCATGGAGCGCGCCGCCCGACTGCTGAAGGACAAGCCCAACTATACCATCGAGGCCATCGCCAACGAGTGTGGCGTGCCCGTCCGCCAGACCTTCCACCGCCTCTTCTTCAGGAAGTTTGGCATGACGCCAGCCGAATACCGCAACTCGTGACGTGGCTCTTGCGCTGGGCCTGAATGTAAACCGAAATAACCCCAGGGTTTCCCGTCACCTTAGCTATAAGCCGAATGAAACCCCTCATGCAGTAGGAGTGTAAATGGGTTAAACCGCATGACACGCAAGCCGCGGTGTTTTTATGCTCCGTGGACGTGGATAGACTTGTGTGAGCGGTTTACATTCGAAAAATCGCTGCCGCTTGCATGACATGCGATTGGCTTTACTGCTTGCATGGCTTGCGCTTGACTTCTCTATTTGCATGGCCTGCGATCGGCTTTACTGCTTGCACGGCTTGCGCTTGACTTCTCTATTTGCACGGCCTGCAATCGGCTTTACTGCATGCACGGCTTGCGCTTGACTTCTCTATTTGCACGGCCTGCAATCGGCTTTACTGCATGCACGGCTTGCGATAGGCTTCTCTATTTGCACGGCCTGAAAGGCCAGCGAGTACACAGCCCAGGGCAAGCGAAGCGGCGCCCTGGGTAGGAAGTGCGCGTGAGCCAACGCCCTAAAGGGGCAAAAGTATAGTCGTACGATTTGCTGGTTATGAATACTTTTGCCCCTTCAGGGCGTGGTTGCAATTGCCGCTTTAACCCAGGGCGCCGCTTCGCTTGCCCTGGGCTGTGTACTCGCTGGGCTTTCAGCCCGGCATGCGGCATAGGATAGTCATCGTCCCGTTTTTGCAGTTTACCATCCCGATTGCCGAAACGGTCACCAACTTGAAGAAAGCG
>DJOV01000094.1:16082-16357 GCA_002437285.1 Prevotella sp. UBA6429
AAATATTTTGGCCGAAATACGCGAAAATACGGCATTTTTCGTAATCTGTTGATAATTAGCCGTTTATAAAATTTAGGATTTTATTAGGCTCGAAAAGTAAATACTTTTCATCAAAGAATACCCTTTATCGCGTTACGATATACCCTTTATCATGACGCGATAAACGCTTAATCGCATCGCGATAAAGGGTATATCGCAACATAAAACACCCTTTATCGCAAAATTACCCCATGCAAATCGCGGCGCGACCGACGAAAAACGCCATTTTCGCGTTC
>DJOV01000132.1 GCA_002437285.1 Prevotella sp. UBA6429
TTAAAAGTCTGCTAATTTAAGGTAAAACCGAAACAATTTCAACTCATGAGAAAACGCTTATTGCTCGCGGTCGCCCTCTTGGTGGCTACCAACGTGACGGCCGCCGAGGTCGATACCCTGGCCATTGATGCTATTTACAAACAATTGTTGGCTCAACCGGGAGTGACGCAGACCGCCGTGCGCTACACGGGTTCATGGTCGCAGGACATGACAGGCTTTGCCTGGAGCCAGGGGCAGGGGCGCGGCTGGACCGTTGGCAATCGCCTGCGGCTGACGGGTGTGAAGCAAACGGAGTTTGACCGATACTGGCAGGTGTTCGAGCAATATAAGAAGCAGACCCGCGTGAGCATGGACGATGGGCGAGCCGGCATGGGACTCAACGACAGCCGCCTGTTCTATGGCATGAGGTTGCAAGGCGACACTCTCTATTTTCTCAAGGCCCGCAAGGAAGGTGAAGAATTCACCGTGCCCAAGGACTGGGCCACGCGCGACTATTACAAGGGACCGACACCGCGACCCGACTACTGGGCAGCTGTCGATGCGCCCACCAAGCGACTGCTTGGGCTGAGCCACCTGTGGAATGCCGTGAAGAGAAACTATGTGTTCATGGATCGTGTGAAGGTCGACTGGGACAGTCTCTATGTGGCCATGATTCCGCAGATGAAGGCCGTCAGCACTGATGCAGAGGCTACGAGACTGCTGCAGCGCATGGCGGCCACGCTGGGCGACGGCCATACCTATGTGGGCAGCCTCCGGGGGCGCGACATTCGTACCTTGCCCCTCGCCACACGATGGGTGGACGGCAAGGTGTATGTGGACCATGTGTATAGCTCGGCCTTCGTTAGGCAGGGCGTGCGCCGCGGCCAGGAGGTAGTGGCCGTCAACGGCGAGGCAACCGAGACCTACGCCCGGCGCGTGCTGGCTCCCTATGTCTCGAGCTCCACGCCCCAGTGGCTCATCCATGAGATGTATGACGACCAGAGTCTCACCAAGGACGAGGCATCCCGCACCATGTCTCTTCTGTTGCGCGACGGCAAGCGCGAGGTGACCGTCAGCTACGACTTCGAGGGTGCAGACTGCGACCTTATGCCCGCCCAGCCGCAGTCCGTGTCGTTCAGCAGGTTGCCCGACGGCATCGGCTACCTGCGCATCGAGAACTTCATGAGCAGCCAGGTCTGCGACCTGTTTGACCAGTTCTATCCCCAAATCCTCCAGACGCGCGCGCTCGTCATCGACCTGCGTGACAACCCCGGCGGCAACTCGGGCAACGGTGACCGCATTGCTCGTCACTTCGTGGCCGACAGCGTGCGGGCAGGGACGTGGGAGAGCCGCGAATACATTCCGGCCTACGCCTCATGGGGATACAGGGAACGCATCTACCGCGAGGAGGGACAGCTCTTCCTGACCGACCCCTCTGACACGCTGCAACGCTACACGCGCCCAGTGGTGCTGCTCGTGGGGCGTGGCACCTTCTCGGCCGCCGAAGACTTCACGGCTCTCATGCGTGCCACCGGACATTGCACCCTCGTGGGTGAACCCACGGGTGGCAGCACCGGCAATAGCGTGCGCGTGGAGATCATCCCCGGTGTGTGCTATGCCAAGATTTGCGCCAAGCACGACTACGCCCCTGACGGCAGCGAGTTTGTGGGCCGTGGCTTCACGCCCGACATCCTGGCCCCCGAGACCTACAAGACCTACTTCAAGGACAAGCGTGACAACGCCATGACCAAGGCATTGGAGCACCTGCGCAAGCTGCTTCGCCATTGATTGTTGGCAGGGCGACGCTCCTCGCGGTACACGGTATGTGACAATGGAGCGGTAAGGAAACCGTGTGGGTTAAATAGTATTAAAACTGTTAAAATAGAATAAATTCAAAGACGCAGTCTGTGGCATGTGGTCCGCATATGGAATAAAATGTGTAATTTTGCACACCGATTTATTTCGGGACACACTTAGAGTCCCACGTGCGGAAGTGTAAATAGCTGTGCCTTTGGCCGGACACGGCGGTTTGTGAATCGTCCGCGCAGCAGAGCGAAAGCCATGGATGGTCTCTTTTAGACTGGAGGCGCCGTGAGGTCTCTGTTATATAATAAAGGTATAAAAACGTTTTTTAGTAGTAAATTTAATTTTTAAAATGGACACTTTAAGTTACAAGACTATTTCCGTCAACAAGGAAACAGCTCAAAAGGAGTGGGTAGTCGTAGACGCTGCCGACCAGGTCGTTGGCCGCCTCTGCTCGAAGGTTGCCAAGTTGCTCCGTGGCAAGTACAAACCCACCTTCACTCCGCACGTCGACTGTGGTGACAATGTGATCATCATCAACGCAGCCCAGGTGCGTTTCACCGGCAAGAAGGAGACCGACAAGGTCTACACTCGCTATACTGGTTATCCCGGTGGCCAGCGCTTCAACACACCCGCAGAGCTCCGCAAGCGTGAGAACGGCATCGACAAGATCATCCGCCACGCCGTGAAGGGCATGCTGCCCAAGGGCCCCCTCGGCCGTTCGCTCATGGACAACCTCTACATCTATGAGGGCGCTGAGCACAAGCAGGAGGCACAGAAGCCGAAGACTATTGATATTAACCAGTACAAATAATAAGAGATTAAGATGGAAGTCATTAATGCAATCGGTCGCCGCAAGAGCGCTGTAGCTCGTGTTTATGTCACTGAGGGCACCGGTAAGATTACAATCAATAAGAAGGACATCACTGTATACTTCCCCTCTGCCATCCTGCAGTATGTGGTCAAGCAGCCCCTGCAGTTGCTCGAGGTCGCTGAGAAGTATGACATCAAGGCCAACCTCGACGGCGGTGGTTTCACCGGCCAGAGCCAGGCCCTCCGCCTCGCCATCGCACGTGCGCTGGTGAAGATCAACGCTGAAGACAAGAAGAACCTCAAGGACCACGGCTTCCTGACACGCGACAGCCGTGCCGTCGAGCGTAAGAAGCCCGGTCAGCCCAAGGCTCGCCGTCACTTCCAGTTCAGTAAGCGTTAATATCTCCGATGGCTCCTGCTACGGGCGCCGCGAGATACGTTTAGCATCCAAACAGGCAGGACTCTCCGCCGCTTAGGTGGGGCTACCCGTCTGCTGGTTCTAAGCTTCGGCCGTCAGGCCGGTTACGCACGGGACACCAAAGCCCGGCTAACAAGAATTAAAAAGGAAAGTAAACAATTAAAATCAAAACGAAAATGTCAAGAACAAACTTTGACCAGTTGCTTCAGGCAGGTTGCCATTTCGGTCATCTGAAGCGCAAGTGGAACCCCGCCATGGCTCCTTACATCTTCATGGAGCGCAACGGCATTCATATCATCGACCTCAACAAGACAGTGGCCAAGATTGACGAGGCTGCTGAGGCTCTCAAGGGCATTGCCAAGAGTGGCAAGAAGGTCCTGTTCGTCGCTACTAAAAAACAGGCCAAGGACATCGTAGCCGAAAAGGCTGCCTCTGTCAACATGCCTTACGTCATCGAGCGTTGGCCGGGCGGTATGCTCACCAACTTCCCCACCATCCGTAAGGCTGTCAAGAAAATGACGAACATCGACAAGTTGATGAACGACGGTACGTTCTCGAACCTCTCTAAGCGCGAGCTGCTGCAGATCACACGTCAGCGCGCCAAGCTCGAGAAGAACCTCGGTTCCATCGCTGACCTCACCCGTCTGCCGTCTGCCCTCTTCGTGGTGGATGTCATGAAGGAGCACATCGCTGTCAAGGAGGCCAACCGCCTGGGTATCCCCGTGTTCGCTATCGTCGACACCAACTCTGATCCCAGCAATGTCGACTACATGATTCCTGCCAACGACGATGCCAAGGACTCTATCGAGGTTGTGCTCGACGCTGTCTGTGGCGCTATCGCTGAGGGTCTGGAGGAGCGCAAGGCTGAGAAGGCCGACGAGAAGGCTGCTTCTGAGCAGGCCGAGGAGGCTGCTGAGGGCCGTCGCCGCGCACCCCGTCGCGCTCGTCGCGAGGAGGCTGCTGCCACTGAGGCCGCTCCCGCAGCTGAGGAGGCTACTCCCGCCGCTGAGTAATCAAAGCGTTTATACATTCAACTTTTAAAAGTAAAATATCAATTATGGCTGTTACAATTGAAGACATCAAGAAGCTTCGCACAATGACCGGTGCAGGCATGAAGGACTGCAAGAAGGCTCTCGCCGAGGCTGATGGTGATATCAAGAAGGCTGTGGAGCTCGTTCGTGAGCGTGGCTTGGCCATCGCCGCCAAGCGCTCTGACCGCACCACATCCAATGGTTGCGTGCTCGTGAAGGGCGACAATGGCTTCTTCGCCATGATCGGCTTGAAGTGCGAGACCGACTTCGTTGCCAACGGTGCCGACTACATCAAGCTCACACAGGACATTCTCGACGCTGCTGTCGCTGCTAAGGCGCACACCTTGGACGAGGTCAAGGAGCTGACCGTCAGCTATGACGGTGAGGACGTGAAGGTGGCCGACGCTGTCACACGCCGCTCAGGTGTCGTGGGCGAGAAGATGGAGCTCGACGGATACAACGTGCTCGAGGGCGACAACATCTACACTTATGACCACATGGGTCGTCACACACTCTGCACCATGGTGCAGCTCTCTGCTGCCAACGAGGATGCTGGTCACAAGGTGGCCATGCAGGTCGCTGCCATGAACCCCGTCGCACTGGATGAGGCCAGCGTGCCCCAGAACGTCAAGGACGAGGAGCTCAAGGTGGCTATCGAGAAGACCAGAGAGGAGCAGATTCAGCGCCAGGTCAACGTGGCTCTGAAGAAGGCTGGCATCAACGCCAACCTCGTCGACTCTGAAGATCACATCGCCTCTAACGTGACCAAGGGTTGGCTCACGCAGGAGGATGCCGACAAGGCTCGTGAGATTATCAAGACAGTCGGTGCCGAGGCTGCCGGCAAGCTCAACGAGAACATGATCCAGAACATCGCCAAGGGCCGTATGGCCAAGTTCTTCAAGGAGAACTGCTTGGTCGACCAGGAGTTCCAGTTCGAGGAGGGCGACAAGAAGAACGTTGCGCAGTGGCTCGACGCTCAGGCCAAGGGCTTGAAGGTTGTTGCCTACAAGCGTTACACGCTCGCTGCTGACTAAGCTTTAGGTTTACATCAATAATAATGGGGAACCATGGAAGACGCGGTCTTCCGCGGTTCCCCATATTCGTTTTTCCTTCCTTATTCTGACTATGTTGAAGTTGCTGGGCAGGTGGCTGCCTTTCTTTGTTTTGTCGCTGTTGCCGGCGGTGGCCTGGGCGCAACGCCCGGTGTTTGGCAAGATGTCACCGCTCGTCAGGCAGGCTTGGCTGGCGCAGCGTGTCCATAGCGCGTCGGAACGCCGGCAGGCGGCACGGGGCGACGTGGAGCGTGAGGCTTCCATCATGGCTTTTGCCAAGTTGACGGAACCCGACAGCACAGTCCTTCTGAGACAGGGCGCTCGGGTGCTTGACAGGCGAGGAGCATTGTACGTGGCCGACATCCCCCTGCAAGCGCTGGAAAGGCTCACGCAAGACGCAAGGGTGGTGCGCCTGGAGGCAGGCCAGCGAGCCACGGCGCTGATGGACACCACGACGGCCATCGTCAACGCAACGCCAACCCAGCAGCTGCTCCGTCTGCCACAGGCTTACACCGGGCGTGGCGTGGTGGTGGGCGTGCAAGACATAGGCTTCGACCTCACACACCCCAATTTCTTCTCTGCCGACATGGCCGACTATCGCATCAAGGCTCTTTGGGACCAGCTATCCGCCGACACGTTGCACAGTGCCTTGCCCGTGGGACGCGACTATGTGGGACGCGACAGCCTGCTGGCCCTCGGCTGTCCGCGCGATGGCTTGCGACAGACGCACGGCACACACACGGCAGGCATAGCGGCAGGCAGTGGGGCGGAGGGTGCCGACACGCTGTCGCCCTATCGTGGCATGGCATGGGAGAGCGACCTCTGCCTGGTGTGCAACGCCACCACCGACGACATCGCGCTCATCGACCCGAAGGATTATTACAAGTACACCTATGCCCTTGACGCGCTCGGTTTCAAGTACATCTTCGACTATGCCGACCGGGCGGGCAAGCCGTGTGTCATCAATTTCAGCGAGGGCTCACGGCAAGATTTCCAGGGATACGACCAGCTCTATTACGAGATGCTCGACTCATTGACCGGCCCCGGACATGTCATCGTTTCGTCGGCGGGCAACGACGGCCAGGCTATCAACTATCTGCACAAGCCGGCCGGACAACCGTCGGCGGGCCTCTTCTGCGGCAGCAACTTGCAAAACGTGGGTTTCACCACCAAGACCCAGGGTGACATGGAGGACTTCTCGCTGCGCTTGTCGGTCTACTCGCACGCTGACAGGCCACAGGTGGTGGACGTCCCGATCAGCCGGGTGCTGGCCGCGGCCGACTCCACGCTTGTCGACACGGTAGCCATTGGCGATTACCAATATGTCATTGCCGCCACGGCTTACCCTTCTTGCTATGATGCCGGCCAGGTGGTCTGCGACTGGGACATCATCACCTTGGCCCACATCTTCAGCAAGTGCTATCCGGCCTCCGTGCAGCTCATCGGCCAGACGACCGACGCCGAGCTGTATCCTGTCACCGGATGGCTCTATCACAGCAGTCTCGATGACCGTCTCTCGGATGGCGACAACAGCCATAGCATCAACTCGCCGTCGAGCGCACCGTCGGTCATCTGCGTCGGCGCAACGGGCTACAGGACGCAGTTTGTCAACTATCTGGGACAACAGCTCACCTATGACAATGGGCGGAGTGGGGTGCGCACGCCGTTCTCGGGAGTGGGGCCCACCTTCGACGGACGCATCAAGCCCGACGTGATGGCGCCCGGGCAAAACATCATTTCGTCGTACAGCAGCTTCTATTTGGAAAACAATCCCGATGCGAGCGACATCCGCTCGGATGTGCGCCACTTTGTGCACGGTGGCCGCACCTATGCCTGGAACAGCAACGGCGGCACCTCCATGTCATCGCCGGTGGTGGCTGGAGCCATCGCCTTGTGGCTCCAAGCCGACCCCACACTGTCGCCGGCCGACTGTATCAGTATCTTCGCCAAGACTTGCCGACACTACGACCCCACGCTCACTTACCCCAACAACCTCTATGGCTACGGCGAGATAGATGTCACGGCCGGCCTCGAGGAGGTGTTGCGCAGGCAGGCCGCGGGGGTGGAAACCATTCCGGTCCGCCAGGCCACAGGCCGCATCCACACGCTGGATGGCCGCTTCGTGGGAACGGACGGCTCGCGGCTCTTGCCTGGATTGTACATCCGCGACGGCCATAAGTTTGTCGTCAGATAAATCAATACACAACCTTTTCATTTACGATTTATGAAGATTTTCGCCATCGGCATGAACTATGCCTTGCACAATAAAGCGCTCCATGGCACGTTATCTAAGCCAGAGGAGCCAGTCATCTTCCTCAAGGCCGACACAGCTTTGCTCAAGGACCACAAGCCTTTCTTCATCCCCGACCATTTGGGAAGCATCGAGTATGAGGCTGAGGTGGTGGTGCGCATTTGCCGGTTGGGCAAGAACATTCCGCAACGCTTTGCCCATCGCTACTATGACGCCTACACCGTCGGCATCGACTTCACCGCCCGTGAGATGCAGCGCAAGCTCGCCTCGCAGGGGAAACCTTGGGACATCGCCAAGGGATTCGACGGGGCGGCGTGCATCGGCGACTGGGTGCCTAAGGAGAAGTTGCCCGACATACAGCGGCTGCGTTTCCGCCTTGACATCAACGGCGAGGAGGTGCAACAGGGCTATACGGGCGACATGTTCTACAAGGTGGATGAGATCATTGCCTACATCAGCCAGTTCTACACCCTGAAGACTGGTGACATTCTCTACACGGGAACGCCAACGGGGGTCGGCCCCGTACACATCGATGACCACATGGAGGGCTTCATTGAGGAACGCAAAGTGCTCGACTTCAACTGCAAGTGACCGTGCGGAAGACGGTCGTCACTGAGCGATTTCCCGATGACGGCGCATGAGGCTGCACGCCACACCATGTGCATTACCATACCAATAGACAAAACATGAAACACAGACGAATACTTGTTCTACTCCTCTCGTTACTGATGAGCCTGACCGTTTCTGCCCAACGGTTTTTCAATTTGACGTCCGATGAGGTCAGTGTCGACTCCATGTTGCCGCAGTTCACTTACACTGTGCCACTGGAGGGCGCTTTCTCCGACTCCGTTTACACGTCAACCATCCTTTATCCGGAGTTCATCGACATGACGCAGGAGGACATAGCCCGTTATCATTGCTTGTCGGACGACTCGCTGCCGGCGCTGCCGCGTGTGGAGCAACGCTTGGTGCTCAGCCGCAAGAAAGGCTCGCTTGAGGTGGACTTCTGTCCACTGGTCTATCGCGATGGGCGTTATCAGATACTCGTCAGTTTCATGCTTCGCATCGACGCAAAGCCTCTGTCACGATCCAGGCGCCAGGCCTTGGCGGCCCAGTCGACGGCAGCGGCAGCGCGCTATGCGGCCCATTCCGTGCTCGCCACGGGGTCTTGGGCCAAGATTCGCGTACCTTCCACAGGCATCTATCAGCTCACCGATGCCTTCATCCGGCAGGCAGGCTTCTCCGATTTGAGCAAGGTGAAGGTCTATGGCTATGGCGGAAACCTGCAGAACGAGCGTCTTGACGGCGACGAACTGCGTGAGACCGACGACCTGCAGGAGGTGCCCACCTATGCCGTGGGCAACCGGCGGCTTTTCCGTGCGCGTGGCCCGGTGAGCTGGGAGGGCAATACGGCCGCACGGCGCACGCGCAATCCTTATTCTGATTACGGATATTATTTCCTCACGGAGAGCGCAGATGAGCCGCAGGTGGTCGACTCTGCAACCTTTGTCTCCTCGTTTTATCCCTCGACCGACGACTATCACACGCTCTATGAGGTGGATGGTTACAGTTGGTACCAGGGAGGCCGCAACCTCTTCGATCCTGACCCCATCCATTTCGGGCAAGTCAAGAACGTGGTGCTCAAGAACACTACCGGTGCCACGACAGGACGCCTGTCGGTGAGCGTCTCGGCGGGGATGTCCAGTCGCGCGAAGGTCTCCCTCAACGGAAAAGAGCTGGGCAACCTTTACGTCTCATTGGGAAGTTACGACAAGGGCAACTCGTCCACAGCCACCTATCAGGTCAATGGGCTCACGGCCACGGATACCGTGAGCATCAGTTGTGAGTTGGGCGACCCCATCCGCCTCGACTATGTGTCGATGGCTTGGGACCAACCCGCGCCCGCGCCAAGTCTGAAGGCCCAATACGCCACTCCCGAATACCTGTACCATATCACCAACCAGGACCATCATGCTGATGCGGCCGCTGACATGGTCATCATCATACCCACCTCGCAGAAGCTCCTCAAACAGGCCCAACGGCTTGCCGCGTTCCATGAGCAGCACGACTCTCTCAGGGTGCGCATCGTACCGGCCGATGAGCTCTTCAATGAGTTCTCCAGTGGAACGCCCGACGCCAACGCTTACCGCCGGTACCTGAAAATGCTCTACGACCGTGCTGAGACGGACGCCGACATGCCGCGTTACCTGTTGCTCTTTGGCGATTGTGTGTGGGATAACCGCATGCGCACATCCGAGTGTGCCAACCTCAACCCTGACGATTACTTGCTGTGCTTTGAAAGTGAAAACTCGTTCAATGAGATTCGTTGCTTCATCGATGATGGCTTCTTTTGCCTTTTGGATGACGGTGAGGGCGTCAACCAGCTCCGGTCTGACAAGCTCGATGTGGCCGTCGGACGTTTCCCCGTCACCACGGAGGAGGACGCCAAGGCCATGGTGGACAAGACCATTGCCTATGTGGAGAACAAAAACGCAGGAGCTTGGCAGAACACGCTGGTCTTCATGGGTGACGACGGAAACGGAAACTTGCACATGAACGATGTCAACGACGCGGCCAACGACATCGCGACGCGCCATCCGGGCTATCAAGTGAAGAAGGTGATGTGGGACGCTTACCAGGGCGTGCCCACATCGACGGGCAACACTTACCCTGCCGTGAGCACCCTCTTGAAACAGCAGCAGCAGGCCGGAGCGCTTGTCATGGACTACGGCGGGCATGGCCGTGCCGACCAGATCTCGCACGAGCGAGTGCTCACCTTGTCCGACTTTGAGGCATTTACCAACACCAACCTTCCCCTTTGGATCACGGCCTCGTGCGATATTCTGCCCTTCGACGGCACGACACCCACCATCGGCGAGACGGCTGTGACAAGCAGCAAGGGTGGCGCCGTGGCCTTCTTCGGCACCACGCGCACGGTCTACTCCAATTACAACAAGTCCATCAACATGGCTTTCCTGCGCTATGTGCTTTCCTTGTCTGACGGCAAGCCGGTGACATTGGGCGAGGCGCAGCGCCTGGCCAAGAACCAGATGATAACCTCACGGCAAGACACCACGGTCAACAAGCTGCAGTATTCGCTTCTGGGTGACCCGGCCATCTCGCTCCATCTGCCCACGCTGAGTGTTGTCATCGACTCCATCAATGGTGCCAAGCCGTCGGCCAGCGCCCCCGTGACCCTCAAGGCCGGAAGCGTGGCGCGCGTGGCGGGCCATGTGGAGAGCCCGCAAGCCTTCAATGGTGTGATGACAGCTTTGGTGCGCGACTCGCGCGAGCTGGTGACCTGCCGGTTGAACAGCAGCGCTGAGGCCACTACGCCTTTCACTTATTATGATCGCACCAACACGCTCTTCAATGGGGCAGACAGCGTGCGCAACGGGCGTTTCGCATTCTCGTTTGTGGTGCCCAAGGACATCAACTACTCGGATGGAAGGGGCCTGATCAACATCCATGCCGTGAGCAACGACCACTTGCTGGAGGCGCATGGCGCAGAGGACAACTTCCTTGTGGGAGGCACTGACGACAATGAGCTCGACTCATTGGGACCGAAAATCTATTGCTATCTCAACACGCCACAGTTTGAGAATGGCGGAAATGTCAACACAACGCCTTATTTTGTCGCTCGCCTGAGTGATGACGACGGTATCAACGCGGCCGGCAATGGCATCGGCCATGACCTGCAGCTCATCGTCGACGGCAGTCCGGCCATGACCTATAACCTCAACGATTACTTCGCTTACGACTTCGGAACCTACCAGAGCGGATCCGTCAGCTACAGCTTGCCTGAGCTTGAGCCTGGGAGCCACTCATTGCTCTTCCGTGCCTGGGACGTGCTCAACAACCCTTCGGCGGTCACGCTTGACTTCAATGTGGTCAAGGGATTGCGCCCCACACTCTATAGTGTCGACGTGTCGCAAAACCCGGCAACGACCTCCACCACGTTCATCATCAGCCACGATTTCAATGGTTCCAACATGGATGTGAAGATTGATGTCTTCGACACCAGTGGCCGGTTGCTGTGGACCCACGCGGAGAGCGGCGTGTCGACGAGTGGCGCTTACACCGTCGACTGGGATCTCTGCCAGGATGGCGGCGGACGGTTGCAGACAGGCGTCTACCTCTATCGCGTCCGTGTGTCGAGCGACGGCAGTTCAGAGGCGTCGAAAGCTAAGAAACTCGTTGTCATCAACAATAAATGAGCCCTTGCATACGTTCTTATACCAGTCAATGTGGCTTGGTCGCACCCCACGGCTTTCGCGGGACTGACGGCTGCCATCCAACAAACCCATCAAGCATGAACAAGACATTGAGAATATTCGCGGCATGCCTTCTTGCCTTTGCCACCCTGCAAGTCAGCGCGCAGGACAAGAAAGACATGTTCAACCCAGTCAACACGTCTGTCACCTCGCAGACCATCGCGCCCGACGCCCGCGCCGGAGGCATGGGCGATGTGGGTGCCGCCACCGACCCTGACGTCGTATCACAATTCTGGAACCCGGCCAAGTACCCCTTTACCATTAGCCGGGCCGGAGTGGCGCTCAACTACACCCCATGGCTGCGCCAGTTGGTGAGCGACATGGACCTGGCTTACCTTGCCGGCTACTATCGCATCGGTGACTACAGTGCCGTCTCAGGCTCGTTCCGTTATTTCTCCCTGGGTGAGGTGATGATGGGCGACCAGACGGGGGGCAGCAATGCAACGGCCAACGCCGGCAACACCATCAATCCCTATGAGATGTCGTTTGATGTGGCCTACTCGCTCATGCTCAGTGAGAAGTTCTCAATCGCCGCCGCCGTGCGATGGATCTACTCGGACCTCACCTATGACTACACGCAAGACACCTCTCCTGGCTCCGCGTTCGCAGCCGACTTGTCGGCCTACTACCAAAACTATGTCAACCTGGGTGCGCGCGAGTGCCAGCTCGGATTGGGACTCAACATCTCCAACATCGGTAGTAAGATCAAGTTTGGCGGTTATGACAACAGTGAGTTCATTCCCACCAACCTGCGCTTGGGCGCTTCGTTGATGGTGCCGATTGACGAATACAACCGCTTCACCATCGCCGCCGACGCCAACAAGCTCCTTGTCCCCACCTATCCCAAGCAGAATGATGGCGAGAGCACGGAGGACTATCAGCAGCGTGTGCAGAAGGACTATTACGATGTGTCGAGCATCAGTGGCATCTTCAAGAGCTTCGGTGATGCGCCTGGTGGCTTCAAGGAGGAGTTGCAGGAGATCCAGTGGAGCATTGGTGCCGAATACACCTATCACGACCAGTTCACCCTTCGAGCCGGCTATCACCATGAGAGCGAGAACAAGGGCAACCGCAAGTACTTCACGGTGGGTGGCGGATTCAAGATGAGCGTGTTCTCACTTGATGCAGGTTACGTCATCGCCACGGCCAAGAGCAATCCGCTCGACCAGACGCTCCGCTTCACGCTGAGCTTCGACATGGATGGCATCAAGGACTTGTTCAAACGCAGATAATAAGATGACAAACATCAGAGTAGGAATGGGCTACGATGTCCACCAACTGGTGGAGGGACGTGACCTTTTTTTGGGAGGTGTCAAGATTAGCCACACGATGGGGTTGCTGGGCCACAGCGATGCCGATGTGCTCATCCATGCGATATGCGACGCTCTGCTTGGTGCCGCCAATATGCGCGACATCGGTTATCACTTTCCCGATACGTCGGCCGACACGCTCGACATGGACAGCAAGGTTATTCTTGAGCAAGTGGTGGCGCTCATTGCTACCAAGGGTTACCACTTGGTCAACGTTGATGCCACCGTTTGCGCCGAGCGCCCCAAGCTCAATCCGCACATCCCCGCCATGAAGGCTTGCCTGGCCCGGGTCATGGGGTGTGATGAGGACCAGGTGAGCATCAAGGCCACCACCACCGAGAAACTTGGATTCACGGGCCGCGAGGAGGGCATTTCGGCCTATGCCGTCTGCTTGGTGGAGAAAGAGGGCTGACGCCATGGCGCCTCGCCTGCGTCCATCCAGACGAAAAACATACAGACATATGCAACGAGAGGCTTGGATCTTCGGGTTCAAGCCTTTTTTTTCAGGCCACGTGCGGATGAAACCCTTGCTGCTGGATGCCATGTTCTGAGTAGGCACAAAAAAAATACGCTGAAACTCATCAACGAGCTCCAACGTACCACCTATGTTTAACTAAAAATCCTTTTCAAACGAAATGAAAACCTCACGGTCTCCATTGTTCTCCGTTAAACAATCTATCAATCTACCTTAAACCTAATAACTAAAAACCTAAATCTATTACTACTAACCTAAACAATCTATTAACCTTTTGACGCTGCAAAGTTACTATGAAAATGCAATTTCTGCAAGATTTTTGCTTGGCTTTCTTTTTAAAAATAGATATTAATTGATGTAAATCAACGATTGTGCTCGCACACATATACCATTTGTTCATATTTTGGGGCATACGCCTTTTTATTTCGTTCGATTTTATTATCTTTAGATAAGATATTCACGTTCGTAGTGCTTTCGTCCCATTGATAGTTTTGAGATCCCATTGATAGTTTCGAGATGTAATGGCAAAAGGTGTCTAACGGACAGTGATCTTTCGCCTTGGAACAGATTACAACTGTCATTTCCCCATTTATAGGTAATTTATAGAATATCCTTGTCCGTCTGCAATATTATCCGTAACTTCGCCTTGCTAAAACAATTACAGGCAAGGATTTTATGACAAACGTATGGATAAGTGCCGCAGGACTTTGCGGAGCAACAATGATAGGCAGCATTCTCGGATTCGGGATCAAGGAGCTGCCACACAAGTGGAACGACACAGTGCTTGGCTATTGTGCCGGAGTGATGCTCGCCGCCTCAACACTGGGACTGATCGTCCCTGCTTTTGAGTCGGTGGCTACGCCTTGGTGGCTTGTCGCCTTGGGAGTAATGGTTGGCGCGTTGTTCCTCAATGTGCTCGACCTCGTGACGCCCCATCTCCATCACGTCACTGGCCTTGACGCCGAGGAGCACCGCAACAACTCCACTCTCAACCACATCCTGCTCTTTGTCATGGCCATTGCCATCCACAAGTTTCCTGAAGGCATTGCCGCAGGAGTGAGCATGAGCGAGGGCGAGGCATCGTCTTGGACTGTGAGTTTCGGCATCGCGCTGCAGAACATTCCCGAAGGCATGGTGATCATAGCGCCGCTGTTGCTTGCCGGAGTGAAGCGCATGCGCACATTCGTTATCTCCATGGCCATCGGTCTGTTGGAAGTCGTCGGCGTGTGGACTGGATTTGCCATGGGCAATGTGTCGGCTTCCATGCTCCCCATCATGCTCGGCTTCGCCGGTGGTGCGATGCTCTATGTCACGAGTGATGAGATGATACCCGAGACCCATGCCCATGGCTACCAGAAGCAGGCCACCTACGCATTGCTGCTCGGATTCATGACATTTATACTGCTTGAGAAGCTACTTTGAGGTGGATTCTATAAATTGCCACCGCAAAAACATTTATTGTGAAAGGTTGCGGCTTGCCATCTTTTGGTCTCTTTTCGGCTCAGGGCGCCAGCTTGTTCGGGGGCGTATAGCCCCACTATACTTCTTCACTCGCTGACGCTCAGGCTCAAAGACAGGACAAATGCGGTCACTCTCAACGTTTTTGTTCAAATCTTACCGACTTCCAACTTTTTTGTTGTATCTTTGTATAAGATAGGCTACGGCTCAGCAATTGAAGCAAGCTTCATTGCGTTCGTTCTTGCACTATCTTTGTATAAGATAGGTAGCGCTCGGCAATTTGAAGTTTTTTTCAATGTGCTTGGCTTGTCCTGTCCTGGCAACAAATTATCGAAAGAGGTATGCGCGTATTGATCATCAACACAAGTGAGAAGACAGGCGGGGCGGCAGTAGCGGCCAATCGCCTGCTGGACACGCTCAACAATAATGGCGTGAAGGCCAAGATGCTGGTGGGCGACAAGGTGACTGACAACATCACGGTGGTGCAGGCTCCCCGTCCCTGGCTTCGCCGGTGGAACTTCCTGTGGGAGCGCTGGTGCGTGTTTTGGCACCTTCACTTCAGCCGTACGAACCTTTTTGAGCTCGACCTGGCCAATGCGGGCATCGACATCACGAGCCTCCCCGAGTTTAAGGAGGCCGATGTCATCCACTTGGCCTGGATCAATCAAGGCCTGTTGTCGCTGGGCTCCATCCGTAAGATCCTGGCCAGTGGCAAGCCGGTGGTGTGGACCATGCACGACCTTTGGCCCGCCACGGGCATCTGCCATGTCACGCTGGGTTGCAAGGCCTATCGCGCCGTGTGCCAGGGGTGTCGCTACCTACCCAAGCACCACACGCCGGCCGACCTGTCAACGCGCATCTTCAACCGCAAGCGGAAGCTCTATCGCGGCAGTGGCATCCACTTCGTGACGTGCAGCAAGTGGCTGGGTGACCAGGCCCGCCAGAGTGCCTTGCTCTCCGGCTTGCACGTCGACACCATCCCCAATCCCATCGACACCCACGTGTTCTGCGAGCGAGACAAGCAGTCGGCGCGCCTCCACGCCAACCTGCCTGCCGACAAGCGCATCATCCTCTTTGTGTCTCAGCGTGTCACCATGGAGCGAAAGGGCATCGGCTATCTCACCGAGGCCATCTCGATGTTGGCCGACCAGCACCCTGAGATGTGCCAAGACACGGTGGTTGCCATCCTGGGCGGTCACGCCGAGGAGGTAGTGGATCAGTTGCGCTTGCCCGCCATCCCCTTGGGCTACGTGAGCGACGAGCGACAAATCGTTGACATCTACAATTCGGCCGATGTCTTCGTGCTTCCCTCGCTCGATGAGAACCTCCCCAACACCATCATGGAGGCCATGGCTTGTGGTGTGCCGTCAGTGGGCTTCAAGGTGGGCGGCATACCCGAGATGATCGACCACCTGAAGAATGGCTATGTGGCCAAGTACAAGGATGCGGCCGACCTGGCTGCAGGCCTTCACTGGGTGCTCCGCGAGGCCGACCATGCCACGCTGAGCCGTGAGGCCGTTGCCAAGGTGCGGTCAAGCTATTCGCAGCGCACAGTGGCCATGCATTACATCGAAGTGTACAACCAGGCCTTGGCCTTCAAGAACTATAACATCTGACGCTTACCGATACCCCAATCCATGATCAAGTTTACCATTATCACATGCACTTTCCGTGCCGCCCATGAGTTGCCCCGCACTGTCGAGAGCGTGCTCAGCCAGACCTATGGCGATGTGGAGCACCTCATCCTTGACGGCCTGTCGACCGATGGCACGGTGGAGATCGCACGCGACTATGCGCACCGCTCCGCTGAGGCGTGCAATGGCCATGAGGTCATCGTAGTCTCTGAGAAGGACGGCGGGCTTTATGATGCCATGAACAAGGGCATCCGCATGGCCACGGGCGACTATCTGGTGTTTCTCAATGCGGGTGACGTCTTTCCCTCACCCGATACGCTCGAGCTGGTGGCGGGCAGCGTGGGCGACGGCGAACCGTTACCTGGCGTGCTCTATGGCGACACGGATATCGTCGACGACGAGGGCCACTTCTTGCGCCATCGCCGCTTGCAGCCACCCGAACACCTGTCGTGGCGCTCGTTCCGTCATGGCATGCTGGTGTGCCACCAGGCGTTCTATGCACGCACCGACCTGGCCAAGGCCCATCCCTACGACTTGTCTTACCGTCTCTCGGCCGATGTCGACTGGTGCATACGCATCATGAAGGCGGCCGAGCGTGAGGGGCTGCCCCTGCGCAATGTAGGTGCCGTGGTGGTCAACTACCTGGATGGAGGCATGTCGGTCAAGAACCACCGCGCGTCGCTGCGTGAGCGCTTCCGGCTCATGTGCCACCACTACGGCCTGTTGCCGACGCTGGCCTTGCACGCCTGGTTCGTGTTGCGTGCCATCGTGAAGAAATGACTCGCCCCGCCAAGACGCGAAGAAGCCCTGCAATCCCATCAGGATTGCAGGGCTTCTTCGCGT